>JADQBA010000405.1 GCA_016903675.1 Stigonema ocellatum SAG 48.90 = DSM 106950
AGTGAGCGCTGATACAAAGGCTCTGCTTTTTGATAATTTCCCTGTGCAGAGTACAACTGAGCCAAATTGTTGAGGCTAGTTGCAACGTCTGGATGTTCTTTACCCAGTACTTTCTCACGGATAGCGAGTGCGCGTTCCGCCAAAGGCATAGCAGTGCTATACTTACCTTCTTTGTACAATTGCACGGCCTGTTGATTGAGGCGTTTGGCTTCTTCTAAAGCTGCTTTTTGGTCTGCTTGTTGTAGTGGTAGGGATTGTCCTGTCACCACAATAGGATTGTTTCCCACTAGAGAGAACGCTACAGTGACTGAGACTAACCAGAAAAACCATCTCAACTGATGATGAACCTGAGATTTTGGCTTTGGTCTTTGTTTAGACATTGATTTCCATTCCCAAGGAGAAAGTAAAAGCACTCTATCTTACTTACTTCCCACCTAGCCTATGTTATGCAAATTTTTTTCCTATCTGACATATTGCACCTCCCTTGTGGGAGGGCTGGTGGGCAGTGCCCACCCTACGGAATCATAAGCTTTTTGTTGCTCTTATTTTCGCAACGCCGGCTCTGGTGCAAGATATGATCCCTGCGTCTTGGGTGATGTGGCGATCGCTATCCAGTGTATCTTTCCCAACCTACCATCATAGGACTAGCCCTTTCAAGGTGCACGTCGAAAGACTTGGTTCTTCTTCGTGTTCTTCGTGTCTTCGCGGTATAAAAAATCTTTTTGAACCGCGAAGGCACGAAGAGCGCAAAGGTCAAATGTCGCTACTACGAACTAAGAAATTAGCACCGTCTGGCAAAGTTCTGCTTACCACAGATTTATGAGAAAACGCTGAGTCTACACTGAGTTTTTTTAATGGATAAATTCAGATAATTAATGAATGGGTTTCAGATGAAATTCAGGACTAACTGGGATGCTTTAAATAGTTGAGAACACTAAAAAAACAGGAGTCACAAATGAAACTCGCTTCTTTAGTCACAAGTGTAGCCCTATTTGGTCTGTTCACCGTCTCTGATGTTCCATTTAAAGCGATTCATCCTTCACTCACTCAAGCATCGGCTCAAGAAAAAAAAGACTCTGTTACTAACTTGACTTTTCAACAAAAACTTGACATGGTGACGAAGAATAAGGGTCAGTTTGGTGGTGGCGATCAACTGCGTCGTTTCTTTTTTGGTGACTTGGAACCCATTGCTGTTCAACCAGGCGGTGCGGGTATGGTGGTTAATCTTTATAATAAGGCTAACGATGTCACCTTTGCTTACTGTGCAACCTATGATGTTGTAGTCGCAGTTAAGAAAGGTAAAGTGACTGCGTTTGCACCCAGTGAAGTGAAATAATTGTAATTGCTAGGACATTAGACATCTCCAGAAATGATGTAGGGGCGTATTGCAATACGCCCCAAAAGCAGATTTCAACGAATGCATAATTAATTTTCCGAGATGTCTATTGAATATGTCACACTTGTATTGAATGCAAGCATTAATTCCTATATCTTATATCAAGTTCGGGTGATTACAAGTAATCAATGTAGGTTGGGTTGAACGGCAGTGAAACCCAACATGAACCTAGATCAAGTGTTGGGTTTCGTTCCTCAACCCAACCTACAGTAGGGGCGT
>JADQBA010000394.1 GCA_016903675.1 Stigonema ocellatum SAG 48.90 = DSM 106950
CTGCTACCGTTCGTCCTGTGGGGGAAATACGGTTAGTCCAAGCAGCAAATGGGGGAACGGTAACAAACATTCTCGTCAAAGAAAATCAGGTGGTGAAAAAGGGTCAGACGATCGCACTCATTGACCCCTTCCAACTGCAAATCAAAAAAAGCCAAATCATCGGCAAGATTCTGCAAGCGAAGCAACAGTTAGTGCAACTTAATACTCAAATTAAAGCACTTGACGGGCAGATAGCGGCTGAAAGTGAAACCCACAAAGGCTTGATTGCTTCGGCTGAAGCTGAACTGAGTCGCGAGCAAAGGAACTATACAGAAAAAAAAGCTACCAGTACTGCCGATGTTGAAGAAGCATTAGCTTCTGTCAGACTAGCCCAAGACGAGTTGCAAAAAACTCACGCAGACTTAAAGTCAGCAGAGGCGAACAAGAAGTCAACGGAAGCAGCTGTAGAAGTAGCAATCACCAGGCGGGATAGATACAAGTCTGTAGCAGAAGCCTATGCTTTACCCCGGAATCAAATTGAGGAAGCAGAACTAACAGTTGTGCAACAACAGCAAGCGTTTGAGCAACAGAGAGCAAACATTGAAGGGCAAAAAAAAGCTGTTGACAGTCACCAAAGAGCAATTGAAGTTGCCAATGCAAAATACCATCGGACATTAGCTGCGCTGAATCCAGGTCTTTCAGCAGTCATAGTGGCAAAGCAGAAAGTTGTCCAAGAACGTGCTATTGCTAGAGCAACTTCAGCAAGATTTCATCAAGAACGAGAAAACTTGCTTCAACGTCAAACTGAAATTCAAACCCAAATCAGCAGCGCTGAAAAAGATCTCAAACAAGTCGAACAGGATCTGCAAAAAACTGTAATTATCAGCCCAGAAACAGGTACTATCCTGAAATTAGAATTAAGAAACCCTGGGCAAGTAGTAAGTCCGGGAGAACATGTAGCCCAAATTTCTCCCAGTAACACCCCTCTAGAACTCAAAGCCCGTATAACTGCTGAAGATATTAGCAAAGTGCAAGTCTGTAAGGCTGAAAAAGTGTCACATTGTCAACAAGGCAAAGTACAGATGCGAGTTTCTGCCTATCCTTACCCGGATTATGGTATCCTCAAAGGTGCTGTCAGATCAATATCTGCCGATGCCATTACACCAGAAAGTAATCAAAAAGCCTCATTCACCCCTTACTATGAAGTAACAATTGAGCCGGAGAGACTTTATTTAGAGAAAGACAATTTGCAGTATCCTATCCAACCAGGCATGGAAGTTGTAGCCAACATTATTTCCAAAGAAGAGACGGTACTGACATTTCTGCTTAGAAAAGCAAGGCTGCTCTCAAATGTAGGAGTTTGAGTAGCTGGGGATTGGGGAACGTTCATGTATTTAAGGATGAGGACACTATGAATCGAGTTGCCCAAGCCATAATAGCCTGAGTTGGTACTAACTAGGACCAGCCTCAATACCAGGGCTATTTTATTCTTCACTCGCAACCCATTAGCCGTGCGTAATAAATTCCCGAGTTGAATAGCTGAAGTCGGCTAAAGCCGACTAGAACACAACTTACGCACTTTACAAATTGACCATTATGTGAATATCAAACTTATTAAAATGATTTCCTTGCACTGCCTCGTTCCTGGGCTGCTGCCACAGAATGCATTTAAAGTGGGCTGCCGCCTCCCGTGATCTACAGGAGGCGGCAGCCCTCACAAGAGGGCATTACAAGGCAGCAGCCCTGTAACGAGGTTGAT
>JADQBA010000367.1 GCA_016903675.1 Stigonema ocellatum SAG 48.90 = DSM 106950
AGCTATCTGATATCTTGCACCTCTAAGTAAAAATTACAAATAACCAAATAAAGAGTTATAAAAATTACATCACTATCACAAATCTCAACAGTCCTCTAAAAGAGGACTTAAGCTATTAGCCTAGGACTTATAGTCCTAGGCAGATGGAGACGTAGTCAGAAAACATCATTCTACGGAGTCCTTTTTTTACATGCTATCAAGCTGGTGCAAGATGTCAGGAGCGCTGTCAAGACAGCGATCCAAACGAATCCCAAGGGGAGACGCCAAGGGCGAACGGGGGCGAATGGGGAAACCAAGAGTGCAGCGCTGGCGACCCAACCTACGCAGAACAAGGGTTTTTGGCGCTAACACCAACCGTATTGGATTCTAGAGGCAAATCCGGGGACATTTTGATTTTATGAATTATGAATTATGAATTATGAAAAAAATCAATTTTATAATTCATAATTCACGAAATCTTTACCATACAGCTTGGTAGAGTCGATGGGGAGTATTACCTCCCGCACCTCTCTGTTAAATCTGGGCGTGCAAGATTTCCCCGCACCCAGCTTCCGACGTTCTTAGCTTGCGCTTTTGCTCATATGTAGGTAATCATGGCAACTCTCATGAATTGCTATTAGGTTTTGCGAATTCCAGTTCGCGTGGTTTCCATCGACATGATGGAGGTGTACCCGTTCATCAGAAAGGAGTTTCAACCCACATGCTACACATGTATGGTTTTGCCTTTTTAGGGTAATAGATGTTTCGCCGTCGTAGAGTTTGCTGTTACGCTCACTCCAATAGGCTAAGTCTCCATCAAAGGGTGATTTCTCACCTTTGACGTTGATGTGCTTATTTTCGGAGTAAGGAATTGCTGGAAATGCCAAGTCTTTCAATTTCTTGCTGTCGTGGCGATTCAGCTTGGTTTCCTTGTTGAACACCCTGTACGCTCTCTGTTGAATGTGAACCAATGAAAATCGTGGCCCATCCATTTTGCTTTCTTCGATGGTAATTCCTCCAGCCTCTAACCACTGGGGCTAATTTTTCAGCCTTGACCGTGGCACCATAATTCGAGTTGCCGACTATAGCTTTTACTTTCTTACGGAATGCTTTGAAGTTATCCACGCTCAGGGACGCATCGAAACTTCCCGTTGCTCTGCATTTTAAAGTGCCAGCCCTTGAAATCAAAGCCATCTGTCGTTGCAGTTAGCTTAGTCTTCTTCTCACTTACCTTCATCCCACGTTCTGCAAGAAACAGGCTAACTTTATCAAGTATTGATTCTGCGTTATCATTGGGTTTGAGGACAAAAACCATATCATCTGCATAGCGCACTGACTGGTGTATGTCCTCTATACCGTTGAGCGCAATGTTAGCTAATAAAGGACTTACCACTCCCCCTTGCGGGGTACCCTGTTTTGGAAATTCTGGATTTACTCCTGATTTAAGACAACGAAATATTCCTGTCTTCAGGCTCTTTGGAGCAATGAGTCTATCCATTATTGAGGCGTGGCTTATCCTATCGAAGCATTTTTCGATGTCGAGTTCTATGACTCTCTTATCCTTCCCGTTACTATTAGAGCGTAGATTATGAAACAGGAACTTTTGTGCATCATGCGCACTTCGTCCTGTCCGGAATCCGTAGCTCCTAGCATGGAAGGTTGCTTCGTGCGCTGGTTCTAGGGCGTATAATGCTTGGCATTGCCAAGCTCTGTCGCCCAAAGTGGGAATTTTCAGGATGCGAATCGTCCCGTTCTTTTTGGGAATGGGTACTTCACGTAGCCCTTGGTGGTGCCAGTTGCTACCGTGGCGTCCGAGTTCATCACTCAGTTCAAATCTCTCCTCAAAGGTGAGGTCCTTCTTGCCATCGATTCCTGAGGTCTTCTTTCCAGCGTTTAGCTGCGATACTTGACGGACTGCCATAAACTGCTGCGGTGGATTTCAGAATCAGCTTCTGGATTGACTTTGCTTTACGCATGTCGCCAAAGAGAACGGCTTTGTACACTCTTGTTTGTAGGCGGAATAGGCTACGCCGGAATTGCTTCCAAGGTAGGTTTTTCCAGGATTCACGCTTCTTCGTTGCTGTGTCTAATCATGCACTGCTCCCGTTTGTGTACTCTGAACACCTCAAACCAATTAGTCGGGTAAGGTTTGAGCGTCGCCGCTCTCCCCTCCCCTAAGAACCGTGCGTGAGACTTTCGCACTCACACGGCTCAAGCCTTACTTCAAGCGAGCTTTAACTTGGGTTTTGTGTATCTGTTTGTGGCACGCTTTG
>JADQBA010000391.1 GCA_016903675.1 Stigonema ocellatum SAG 48.90 = DSM 106950
AGTGACGACTCCACACACTGCCCTTCGGGTCAGTGTGGGCTTCTAAGAAATTAGAGGTTCGTCATTAGCCTCAGTAACTCGCCATGCAAGAGTTACTACGTTTACCTAGAATATATAGGCACTCCGGAATACAGGGTTGGCACCCCGTTTCCTAGTTCCGGATTCTGCGGCTAGTGATTAAACATTCCTGCGGAGAGAGGGAAAGTGTTGCTAGCACAAAACCTAGGTAAACATTGGCAAAGGAAACCACGTCGCAAGGCGCACTACCTATTAATTAGGAGTATCAAATATGAAAGTTTATGTAATCAACAAACATGGGCGTCCATTGATGCCGACAACCCCAAGAAAAGCACGGATTTTATTAAAAGAAGGCAAGGCAAAGATTCACAGCCGTACGCCCTTCACCATCCAACTAATCTATGGTTCGAGCGGCTACGTCCAGCCAGGAACACTAGGCATTGATGCAGGTTATCAAAACATAGGATACAGCGTTGTAAACGAAAAAGAAGAGTTGATTGGCGGTGAAGTCAAAATGTTACAAGGAATGTCAGAACGGCTGACAGAAAGAGCAAAATATCGTCGGCAAAGAAGAAATCGAAAACGATATCGTGCTCCAAGATTTGATAACCGCAAACGAGAACAGGGATGGCTAGCACCAAGTATCCAGCACAAACTTGATACTCACCACAAAATCATTGACCGCATTAAAGGCATTATTCCGGTCAAAGAAGTTGTTATCGAAGTTGCATCTTTTGATATTCAAAAAATTAAAGATGCAGGAGTGGAAGGAACGGGTTATCAACAAGGCGAACAGTACGGTTTTGATAATCTTCGCGAGTACATTCTTCATAGGGATGGGCATAAATGTCAAAACCTCGACTGCAAAAACAAATCCACAACCCCGATTCTGCAAGTGCATCATATTGGCTTCTGGAAAGAAGATAGAACCAATAGACCCGCAAATTTGATAACACTTTGCGACAAATGCCATACACCCAAAAACCACAAAAAGAACGGGTTTCTGTTTGGTTGGGAGCCGAAGCTTAAGTCGTTCAAAGGTGAAACATTCATGTCTTGTGTACGGTGGCGCTTAACCAATGAAGGCGAATATAGAGGCACCTGGGGTTACATTACGAAGGGAATAAGAAGGGATTTCAGTATAGAAAAATCTCATCACAATGATGCGTTTGTAATCGCTGGTGGAACCACTCAAGCAAGAACAGAGCCTTTGATACTAGAACAAATTAGGCGAAACAAACGCTCAATGGAACAGTTCTACGATGCCAAATATATTGACAGTAGGGATGGGTCAACCAAGTCTGGTTCCGAGCTATCTTCTGGTCGTAGAACTCGTAATAAACACAAGAGTGGCGAGAACTTAAGGCTGTATCGACAGCGAAAAACCTCTCGTGGGCGACGCAGCATCAAAAAACATCGATATTGCTTTCAACCTAAGGACTTTGTTCAATTTGAAGGGAAAACCTATGAAATTATTGGAATGCAAAACCTAGGAACTTACGTTAGCTTAAAAAATTATCCTGGTACCAAATACAAAGCTGTTTCTGTTAAGAAGGTCAAGCCTGTTAGACGGAGGTCTGGTCTGTGTGCCATCACGACCTAATTGGCAACTCCTCATCCACCCCATTCTCTCACTTGCCTATGGCAAGTATCATTCAGGGGCGGAATCGTCGCTGCTCGTCATTCCTCCCACACTTCACTTCGTGTAAGTGTGGGGCTCCTGACGGGTTAGCTGAAT
>JADQBA010000161.1 GCA_016903675.1 Stigonema ocellatum SAG 48.90 = DSM 106950
GGAAGTTTGGGTTGTGCAAACCAGGGCTTTCAGTAAGATTGTGAAATTCCCCTAACATCAGTCCTGATTCCACAAACAAAGGCTTCAGTTTTTGTTGGACACCATCAATTAGTTTGTTCGTATCTTCTAGAAGAATATCAGGAAAGACTAATAATATTGCTTTGTATAGTGCAGCTTCTCTTGCTTGTGGCTCTATCTCGAGGAAGAGATCTCGGTAGCCCAGAACAATTTCTTCAACTTGCTGCGGCTGCAAATTTTTAGCACGAATAGCTGCTAGGAGAATGCTATTTGACTTGAGTGCATGAGGTACAAAAGGGCAAACAGAACCAGGTCTACCTAAGTCTGGGTGAGGTTGGGCCAAAAAACTTTGAACCCATTCACTAATTTCAATTAAGTAGGGAAGGTCTTGTTGGAGTTGTTTCAGTTCAATAGGTGTATAAAGTTGCATAGCTGTCAGATTGTCTGGGAAGTTTTTCCTAAGTAAAAGCATGATTAATACAGCCAGAGACTAAATCATTACAAAGCGCAGAAAATCTCCGTTTATTTCTCATAGCTTTGCCCATATTTTTGTCTAGCTATAAGACAAAAAACTCACACTAAAGACGTGATTTTTCAGTTCAAGCCCACATTCCGCAGGTCAATTTTAAAATCTTGTTATTTTCCATAACCCAGTTCAAACAAGGTTTCCAAGCATTGAACATACATTCTGCACTCTGCAATCGCAACCCAGGCTAATGCGGAAATTGTGCAGAATGTGGATTCAATGCAATTTTGGTAAATATCTGGTTGGTGGTAAATTTACACTTAAGTGCCTACTTTTTGGTTGAGAATAGAAACTTTAATAATCTTACTAGTTACGAGCGATAAGTATGTTTATGGCTAACATAAAATCTATTTTTATTTACATTGTCTTCACCTATAGAGCTTTACACAGATGGTTACAGTTATATCGAAAAAAATATAAACTTTATATGAAAAAGTTATTAAAATCGTAAATTTTTAATATTGCCATCTAAGCCTCTTGATTTACTTTTTATAAAAAAATAGTCTAAAAAGTTCGTACAATATACTCGTAATTTTTATGCTTTAACTTTACATTTTAAGGTAAAGTTATCGTATTTTTTTTATGTAGATATCATGAGGTTTGATGAAAAGGGTGTAGGGGGCAGGGTGTAGGGAACCCCATAATTAAAATCAGGGTTTTCAAAAATGGCGGACGCCGTAGACGCTTGCGCCTACTCTTAAGAAACACGGGAAGGAGGAGGGGAGGAGGGGAGGAGGGGGGGAGGGGGGGAGGAAGTGTTTCTTCCATTCATAGAGGGTGGTGTGCCGCCCGTGGGGTGCTCCTAAGGAACACAGGGGTTGCAGTGTGGTAGTTTCATTCTGTGTGGGGGAAAAATGTGTTTCGTAAGGATGTTGCGATCTGCGTTTCGCTTTACTCGCAACGCTTACGCATCCGAGGCGATCGTTGGAGGCTTATATCTTGCACATCTAAGTAAAAAACACGAATTACCAAATAAGGAGTCATAAAATTTACATTTATTTTAAAACTCATTCAGTCCTCTAAAAGAGGACTTATACTATTAGCCTGGGACTTGAAGTCCCAGGCGGATGTGGTTTCCGTGAGAAACCCATTAAATACTGAGTTATTTTTTTGATTTACTCCCAAGCTGGTGCAAGATGTGAAGCACTGCCCCTTGGGCAGTGCTACTCTAAAAATTGTGTTTTTGAGCGCCGATTTTGAGACAAATTCAAGCAATATTACTTAATCATCTAGTACAACACGGCGGAAATAAAGGTGGAAAAAAATGCGTATTTGGCAAGCAGATTTTTATCGTCGTCCGCAGCAGGATGCAACGGGGGAAGTATTCTGGGAGTTGTTCATTTGTGACGCTACTCGCAAATTTGAGTATGAAGCGAAGTGTTCCCAACGAGAAGCAAATTCAAGTTGGGTTGTGTCTCAACTTCAGTTAGCAGCCGTTGAACAACTACCAGATGTCATTCAGGTGTTTCGTCCCCAGTGTTTAAGTTTAATTGAACAAGCTGGACGCAGCTTAGGCATTTCTGTAGAACCAACCCGCCGCACTTTGGCATTAAAGCAGTGGTTACAGGAAAAGCATTATCCCATTTCCTTGGAAAAACCACCGCCTGTACCCTTAAGAGAAAACCTCTGGCCAGAAGAGTGGCGCTTTGCTACACTCCCGGCTGGTGATGTGACAGAGGTTTTTAGCGATCGCCCCATTCCAATTTTGGACATGCCTGAATTTCTCTTACCCATAAATCTGGGTTTGGCGTCAACGTTGCCCATCCCTGGTGTGGTAATCTATGGTGGACGGAGATCGATGCCCTTGGCACTGTGGTTGCAAGCAGCCCGTCCTGTAGCGCTGAATTATTTAGCAGGTGCGCCGGATGGGTTGGTGTTAGAAGCTAGTTTGGTAGACAGGTGGATTGTTGCTACCTTTGAAGACCAGGACGTTGCTGGTGCTGGAAAGGTTTACGAACAGCGGAAGCTGCAAAGTCAGGGACTACACTTTTTGTTGGTGCAACCTGATGATTCGGGAATGACTTACACTGGTTTTTGGTTGTTGCGTGAAGAATAATTTTCACCTGATGTACGAAATTTGGGCAGTTTAGACTGTAGAGGAAGTATTGGCATATATTGAAGCAAAGAGCCGATGAGTGCAACTAGCCACCGCCGAATTGTGATTGGAGATGTACATGGTCACTATAAAGGTTTAATGACATTGTTAGAGGCGATCGCTCCCACATCAGACGATCAAGTCTATTTTCTGGGAGACTTAATTGATCGCGGACCCCAGAGTGCACAAGTAGTGGATTTTGTCAAGAAAAATAATTACAAATGTGTGCTGGGGAATCATGAGCAAATGTTGTTAAACATTCTCACCAACGGACACATCTCCACCCCAACACTACAAGCATGGCTATGTAGTGGAGGTCAAGCGACAGTAGCTAGTTACCAAAATGCTACAATACCGCCAGAGCATTTGGAATGGTTTAAAGCTCTGCCCACATATATCGACTTAGGGGATATTTGGTTAACTCATGCTGGTGTTGACCCTTCAATTCCTTTGGCAAAACAAACTCCTGAGCAGCTTTGCTGGATACGAGAGAAGTTTCACAGCATTGACAAACCCTACTTCCCTGATAAACTGATCATCGTTGGTCACACCATGACCTTTACCCTACCGGGGGTTTCTCCTGGAAACCTGGCACAAGGACATGGATGGCTAGACATAGATACTGGTGCTTATCATCCCCAAAGTGGGTGGTTAACAGGATTTGATGTCACAAATTCCCTGGTTTATCAAGTCAACGTCCTCAAACACTCTCTTCGTACTTTGCCCCTAAAAGAAGTGGTTACCAGGATTGAGCCTGCTAAGGTCAGGCTTAATCGCTACCAGAAGAGGTGAGTGGGGAGTGGGGAGTGGGGAGTGGGGAGTGGGGAGTGGGGGAACTCGCTGCGCTCAAATTTAAAATCTTTTGACTTTTGACTTATTACCTTAGCTTTTGACTTCCCCTTTGGGGTGGGTGGGGGAACAATGACTAATGACCAAGTAAGGCTTGAATGTTTGTTTGATAAGCGGCATTATCTAAACCAGCACTTCCATTGCTGGGGTTGGCGTTAATGGCACTTTTGAGCGCCTGAATGCGATCAAAAGTTGCAGGGTGAGTATTCAAAAATGCGGGAGCACCAGAACTCTTGTTAAGTAGCTTTTGCATAAAGGCTACCATTGCTGACTGAGAATAGCCAGCGCCTGTCAAAGTTTTTAATCCTCTTTGATCGGCTTCAAATTCATTTTGGCGACTGCGCGGAAGGTCACGTGCAAGTTGCACACCAATCTGTACCGCTTGAGTGCGGTCTAACCCAGATGCTGTTAATAGCCCATTCTCGATGGCTTTTTGCCGCATCTGTTTTAGTACATGCTGCCCGCCAATGTGACCCATTTCATGTCCCATGACACTTGCCACTTGCGCTTCATTGTCTGCTGCTTTCAGTAAGCCTGTGTTGACATAGACAAATCCCCCCAAGGTAGCAAAAGCGTTAATACTGTCGTTTTTAACTACCTGGAATGTGTAAGGGATGTTGGGGCGATCGCTATTAGGTACCAGACGCCGACCAATTTGTTCCACATATTGATTCACCAATGGATTGCGGTAAAGCTGAGTTCCACTACTCAGGAGTTGCTGATTGATCTGCTTGCCTAGTTCAACTTCCTGGCTAGAGGATATATTAGAAAGCTGAACTAATTGAGTTCCCTGTATAATCAGGTCAATCCAGGAAAAAGCACGGGATGGTAAAGGTGTACTCAGGCACAAACTTAGGGCGACTACCGCCGAAATCAAAGGATAAAACCAGCGTCGTTGGTAAAAAAGGGAATTTAAATTAAAGCGTTTCCAATTCATAAATAATCCTGTGCGAGGATGTTTTCGTCAGAACGTAAGATTGTGGGACGCATTGAACACTTTCTAAGTTGCATTTTAAACTTCTTGACTTAATGGTAGCTTTGCCATTAGAAATTTTAATTGAGTGAAAGCTCGGAAATTTTGCTCCGCTGTGATAAACTGTCGCATGATCGCAACACCCAACCACTTTTAGTTACTAGTCTGTCACACCAACTATACTGGGTTCGTAGTTGCTTGGGCGCACAAAAACCGCGATTTAACCGGCGCTAAAGCGCAACTACAAACTAAGAGTTTACCCGGCGAAGTTCGTGTGACAGACTACTAGTAGGGAACAATGTAGAGTTTCTACTAGACAGTACTCCTACAATCAATGACTACGCTGTAATTTAGGAAAAATTTTATGGCTATTTTAGACTCCAAAGGTCGCTTGTTCGGTAAAATTAACATTCTCGATTTCGGTGCCGCACTAGTAATTTTACTAGTTATATTTGGTATCTTTTTCCTCCCTGGAGGTTCTGGTTCTGTTGCCCAATTAGGCGCTACTACAAAACCTGTAGAAGTGGACTTAGTCGTTCGGGGTTTGAATGTACGCGACCCTCAAGAATTATTAAACAAAGGATTAACAAAAGGCGGTAAAACTAATATTATTATCCGTAATCAACCCCACGGTGCTATTGCCATTAAATCAGTTCAACTGCTACCGAGAACCATACTGGTTCCCCAACCCAATGGTTCCGTCAAAGAATTACCCGAGATCAGGTCAAACAGTTTTAGTACAGATATGCTTTTGACTTTAGAAGGTAAAGCGCAAATCACTGACAATGGACCAGTGATTGGGCCAAGTAAGTTAAAAATTGGAGTACCGATTGAATTGGACGGGTTTAATTACAACTTTAACGCGACGGTAATTGATGTGCGGATAAAATAAAAATTATGAATTATGAATTATGAATGATGAAGAAATCGGTTTATAATTCGTAATTTATGTATGAAGCGGAAGACTATTAAAGCCTTGACTATCTGCTTAATGTGTCTGATTTTTGCCTGTACTCAAGTGCAGGCAAAAAATCAATGGACACCCCAAATGGAAGCTGAGTTTCAGCAGCGCTCAAAGTATATCATCACAAAACTGGCAGGCAGGGAATACGGAAGTACAGCCCAAGAGAGTGAAAAGAAATCTTACCCTAGGGCAATGATTGACTTTCTCGCAGGAAACCGCGAAAAAGCCATCGCCTTTCTCCAATCTGAAGATGCTGACGCCCAAAGTCATTCACACACCTTGGGAATTGACTTCTACTCAGGTTTTACCCTCAAAGGACAAGTCCGCAAATACTTCTACTTTGGCAAATATCTTGACCCTACTTATCGTCAGCGGATGAAAGACGCAATGGGAATTTTGACAAAAGTAGATCCGCTTACACGCCGATTTCCTAATCGTCAAGAGTTTTGGTCAAAAGACAACTGTGATAGCTGGGTAGATTGTCGTAACACTGATAATCTTAGAGCAATGCGCGAAGTTGCTGTCTATTTATTTGCTGAAGAAACAGGTAACGAAGCCACACGCAAGATTTACAAGGAACGTATTAGCAGAAACGTCCAGACTCTCTACCAAATTGGACAAGGTGAATGGGACTCGGAAAATTACCTGGAACACGCCGTTACCACCTATGTCAATCTTTATGATTTTGCTAAAGATCCTCAGGTCGTATCCCTCGCCAAAGCTGCACTCGATTGGTTTTTCACTTCCGGTTCGCTGAAATATTGGCGCGGTGGATTTGGTGGTCCGAGTAAGCGCGATTATAATCAGGGAAATTGTGTTTGGTGTTCCCTCGCTACCCATGAATTAGGGTTGTACTTTGGTGATTCACCCGTGTCTGATCCCCAACCTTCTCCTGACTCGGTACATTTGATGACCAGCAGCTACCGTCCACCTTTAGGAGCGATCGCTTTAGCACGGAAGCAATTTTCCAAACCCTTAGAACTACTTAATTCTAAGCCAACTTATGAAAATTGGCTACCAGGCGGTGACGCTGCACCACAGTTTTATGAAACCCTATATTTTGGTAACACCTTTCAACTAGGTACGCTAGCCCAAGGTTCCGGGGGTGACTGGAATGGTTTTAAGATGATGGCATTCAATTCTCAACGTGGGGTTGATTATTTTATCGCGGCAACAGGAACAGATCCCACTCAAATTTCAACTTCATCTATCTATGGTGAGAATATAGCTCAATACAGAAATTTAGTTATCTGGCTTAATAATAAACCGAAAGCACCGTTTCAATTCTTTTTACCCAAGTCTGCCAAGTTAGAAACCACAGGGGGAGTAACTTTCATCCGTTACGAAAAAACATGGTTAGGGCTGATACCTATTAATCTAGAAATTCAGGGGATTAACGCAGTAGCAACTGAGAAAATCCGCGATCGCTACCCCAACGATGAGATTCTAACTGCACTTGGCAATGGTGGCTTGAGCGGATTTGCCTTGGAAATAGGTGAGAAAGAAACCCACAGCACTTGGGAGCATTTCCAGCAGTCTGTGCTGCACCAGTCCCACTTAAATCTGGATGGGGTTGGGGATGGAGTGGTTGAGTATTGTGGTGTGATGGGGAAAGTAAAACTTCAATATCAACCTCAAGGATTACCAAAGGTGTGGCGCAATGGACTTTTCCACAACTGGCAAAATCACTACGCCGTTTACCAAAATGCACAGGGTGGTAAAATACCGATTTATGAAGGGTGTAATCTTCATTTCCTGGATGCGATCGCTGAACAGAATGCTGTTGATGCTCTTTGCCTAGAATGGGTAAACGCTGAAATCATTCGTGACCAAAGAGCAACTCAACAAACCAGCGATCAGATATTCGATCCAGTTGTCGTTAACAGCACCCCCAAAGTTCTCTTTGTTAAGGGTACTAATTTTCAAATTCAAGTTTGGCGTGCGCTTCTTTGCGTGACCTTTGGGGGTATGACAACCTACCAAGGTTTAGCTGAGGCCATAGGTCGTCCAACTGCTACTCGTGCTGTCGGTAATGCATTAGGTAGAAACCCAGTTGCGTACTTGATTCCATGCCATCGGGTGATTCGGGAATCTGGCGAGTTGGGCGGTTATCACTGGGGATTGGAGCGTAAGACAGCTATTCTCGGTTGGGAAGCGAGTCGAAATCAAAATTTAAAATAGGAGTTTCCATCGGCACTGATGTACGCGATCGCCGCTCCCTACATCAAAAAACAGTTGGCGGGTGTGCCATCTGTAGCGATCGCAACCGGAAGCCAGCTTGGTGCGGCATTGTTACTCCTACCTGCAATGCCATTTACGATGCCGCAAAAAACACCAGCAATTACCGTGATTTTTGCAGTATTCGCTCTCGCGCTACTTTCAACGGCGTTTGCATACATTCTCTATTTTCGGTTAATTCAAAATATTGGTTCAACAAAAGCATTGACAGTTGCCTACATTATTCCTCTGTTTGCAATACTTTGGGGTGCAATTGTACTCAACGAAGCTGTAACCAGATCAATGATGCTAGGTTGCGGCTTGGTTTTGCTAGGGATCGCGATCGCGAATGACTTGCTTTCAATAATGCTACGTAACATGTTTGGACTTACCAACAAATAATTACTTCTTTTTTAGCGCAGCTTACTTACAACTTTGCCAACATAGTGCTAAAGTTCAGAAGGAATTTTATTGACTCTTACCCTCCCCAATATGGACACCACAGCTATTTAATACATTCAATACCAATTAGAGGCGGATAATTCAGGCAGTCCTGCCAAAACTCTTGGCTAAATTCTCTCACCCCATCAGGAGAAAGCATCGGTTTGTGCCAACGAAACTCTTTAAAGCCAACACTCTGGAATGCCCATTCATAAGTGGATGCACTCAGATAATAATTCTCAAAGCTAAATGTCTTCCCATCTACAGAGATTGTATATGTTATGGGTGTGCCTTCTTGAAGTGGTTCGTCAACACTTTTGATCAATCCATATTTTTCGCATGTGAGATATGATTCAAGGGGTTGTTCACTATTATTGTTGATTGTGACAAAACGACCGCCAGGTTTTAGGTTGACGAAAATATTCTGACACATTTTGAGCAGTTGTTCTTTCGTTTGGGAGTAATTCAGCAGATAAGAAGCTACCACAAGATTGAAGCTGCCAATTTCACCGAGTTCCAGGACATCACCGACGATATATTCGATTGATAACGGTTCTTTTGTTTCTTGCTGTCTTGCCAATTCGATCATTTTTTCAGAAATATCCACCCCGATCACTCGCAAAGCACCCTTGCGTTTGAATTGTCTGGTATAAAATCCTTCTCCACAAGCCAGATCGAGGAGAGATTTTCCAGCCAGATCACCAAGCATATTAAAGTATGTATATGCCTCAACATGCAGGCGTATCGGTAATTCTTTGGATTTTTTATACCACTGGGCAATGTTGTTGTAGTCGGTTGTCATTGTTTATTCCTGCGACTTACCACATTTTATAGCTATTTTCTGTATTGCCTCGAGCCAAGATTCATGTGAGTAGCCATGTGAAAGGTGAGGCAATCAAGGTTAAGCTTGTCAAGCGTAAAGCATTCGTGTACTCCTGTACACGGATATTTCAAAAAGTGGGATTTTCACCAAGACGGTAATCTCGATTTAACTAGCAGGTTTAGGAATTTACAACCCACTTTTACAAAACACTAATCCATGAGATGTTTAAATCTTAATAAGTTACACTTTTTGAAACACATGCTCTTAATTGATTTTAGCAACAGGAAGCTAAATGTCAATATTTACTGATTATTTTTTCAATTTATTTACAGAGAATCAACTTCTTGTCGCTGGATAAATGTCACAAGGGCGCTCTTTTTTGCGCGATAGAGAAAAAGCATGGTGAACTTGCTCTTCTAGTTAATAACTTTCCTCATTGAGGGAACACTAAAAACAGCATCTCCACTGTTCTTTTAGACCCATGCCTAGCTGGATCGTTCCTCAACTCCGCAACGCTGCACCACTCTTTCTCATTATTTTATTGGGAATACTTATCCAGAAATGGTGGTTACCATATCTCTCTTCTACTGCTATTGAGCCTGGTAAACAAACCGCCAATCCGATAAGCCTAGCCACCACACCCACATCATCAAGTTTTTACCTCAATACGGTTCAGTTAAGGAGAATCGTAGAATCGTAGGTTGGGTTGAGGCAATGCGTTACCCAACAAAACGCGTAGGTCGTCCAACTGCTGCTCGTGCTGTCGGTAATGCATTAGATAGAAACCCAGTTGGGTAGTTGATTCCATGCCATCGGGTGATTCGGGAATCTGGCGAGTTGGGCGGTTATCGCTGGGGATTGGAGCGTAAGACAGCTATTCTCGGTTGGGAAGCGAGTCGAAATGCACTTACTCTGCTTAGCTAAAATAGTATTTAGCTGTTATTGCTAAGCTGAAATGAGCGTAGTAGAATTATTTCCGACCTTGAGAAATCTGTCTCGTGCAGAAAAATTAAGCGTCATGCAGTTTTTAGTTCAAGAACTAGCATCTGAGGAAGAAGCATTGTTGCTGCAACCTGGAGCTACTTACCATGTGTGGTCTCCATACAATTCCCATAATGCTGCACATTCGCTATCCGCGCTACTGGAAGAAGACAGACAGACAAGTGATGCTTAACTCCCAACGGTTTCCCTTTGTTGAAGGACGTGATGCATTCGGCGATATTGACGCAGTACCACAATTACCTTTGACATTGACTTACCGAAATTCTTCGCGATTTGTGTCCTTTAAGGTTCGTAGTTGCGCTAAAGCGCTCTCTTCTGCGCTGAAGCGCAACTACAAGCCTATTGATGAGAAGTTAGCAGCTTTTACAATCCATTTCCAATCAAAATAAATGGTGCCCAATAGTAAGTCCGTAGTACCATTTTCCATTAAGGAACTAAACTCTTTGACTGCGATTCCTAATTCCTTGCGTCCCACAGGAACTGAAATAGTTTTGACGACATCGCCTTTAGCGTACAATTGTATTTTTAGTTCCTTAACTATAGACTGTGCTTGCTGATATAGTTGTAGCGCTTGGTCATATTTATTTTTTTGAAAGTAAATTATAGCGATTAGCACTTCAATTTCGCCTTCTTGGGCGCGGTTTTTGATCTCTCGGTTCAACGATAATGCCAGTTGTGCAGACTCCAAGGCACGAGGATTGTCTTTCAAATCAGTGTAAACTTTTGTTATCCTCTTGAGGGTTAAGACTGCTTGGAATTTATCTCCTGCTGCTTCTTGAATCTTTCTTGCTTGGTTTAAAGTTTCCAAAGCCTTGGTATATTGTTTGAAGCCTACATCATAAACTGCCCCTATTTGGCTCAGGGTTTTAGCTTCTCCTGTTTTATCTTTTACTTCGCGCCGAATAGCCAAAGCTTGCTGTAAGGTTGCCAATGCTTGATCGTATTGTTCCTGTAAGTAGTAAGCACCGCCAATGTTATCTAAGGTTTCTCCCTCTCCCACCCTGTCTTTCAGTTTCCGACGAAGAACCAAAGCTGGCTGCAAGACGGACATTGCTTTCTCATCGAGTTCTAATCCTAGATAAACCTCTCCCAAATTATTCAGTGTCTTGGCAATTCCGGCTTCGTTGTTCTGTTGCTTGTACAATTCCAACGCCCGCCCATATGTTTGCAGTGCTTGGGGATAAAGTCCTGTACGGTACTGCTGTACACCAAGTTGTTCGAGTTTGTCAGCTTCTGTTTTAGTGTTTTCTGTTGGTGTCTGTGCATCAGCGTGGAGGAACCCTGCCCTTACAGAATAGGTGAGTAAGGGAATCACCGCAAGTAGGAGGCTTGCAAGAGTTAAGCTTTTTGGGTGGTTGAACATCGCTATACTCCAGAGCAGCTTGATTAAAGATTGTGCTTACAGATATATATACTTCTGACTATCCCAGAGGTTATGCAAAAATTTAATCCGAATTGGGTATTATTACTAGATTGCGAGACTACATTTTCCGAATTTTCCCGAGCGATCGCCCAAAGGGCAGTGGCGAATACAATCGCGCACAGGGAACTTTCCCATTACAGAGCCGTATTCTTTTTGGGCTTCTCTCAAGAAACATTGACAAAAATAACAAACTGTGTATATCTCTCGTTACAAGGCTCTGCCTTGTAATGCTTATATCGGAGGCTCTGCCTCCCGATGTGATGGGTTGCCGAGCCTCAAAGCGATCGCATTCCCAGGCAGCAGCCCAGGAACGAGGCTGGGCAAGATTTTGAACTTAACAAGCCAACAATGCATATGATAGTCAATGTGTCAAGTGCGTAAGTCCTAGTGAGGAGTAATGCTATTTGGCACGACCGATAAATGAGGGCAGCTTCAGGAGTTTAGGGGGGGGAATTAAACCCAAAAATTACGCCTGTCGAATTACAAATTAGCAATTAGTTAACAAGTGTTACAGCGCTACATTCGTGCCAAACTCAGTAAAGGAGCGCACTAATGGTTCATGAAACGCTAGAATGATGTCCTGCTTGGGCACTCCCATTTCAACCAACCGATTGGCAATTCCTTCTTCTGTGCCATCATGCTGAATCCAGATTTTGCCGTGTTTGATATCAAGATGCAGAATACAGCCAAAATCACGTTTATTTCCACGCCAGCCAACATAAAGTAATTGGTAGTGATCTTGCTCCGAATCGAAAATTGTCTGCACCTCATATTCTTCGGCATTTCTTTGCTGCCTCGAAGCGCGTTCTCGTCGTTCTGAAAGAATATGCCGAATATATTGCCGATATTGCTCTACAGCCATTGATGAATAACCTCCCGTTGCACATCGTAAATCACCAATCGCAATTGATATCGCTGAACAGCCGATATAATGAACCGTCGTTGAAAAAAAGTTTCATAAATTGGCAAACGAACCGCCAGATAAAGTTGGCGTTCTGGTTCAATTGTTTCTAAAGCATCCCGATAGTTTAGAAACTGTCCCAAGGCGGTGTGAAATTCTGATACATTGGACGGACTAATAAAACTTTTAATCTCTACCGCAATTCTTTGACTTTCTCGCTCTGCTGCCAAGAGTTGCTCCGCTGCTAAATCAATCTCAAAATCTACATCAGACACGTTAATTTCATAAGGGTCATCTGTAATTTTCCAGCCATCTTTTTGTAGGGCAGTTCTGACAACATCATGAAATTTATCTTTTGCCATAGGAGGTTCAACAAAAGTGTTATGTGTTGCAAAAATTAAGTTTTACCTTTTCATCTAAACCTCTGTTCCTCCCTGATCATAGCCGAACAAGGAGCGCAGAAGACGGGAGAAATAGAGGAAATTTTTTATTTTTCGTGTAATCATGATGTTAAGTGCCAATGTCTGAACTTGCCATTGTCGAAGCCTTTGAGGATTTGCCTTCAGATTGGCAAGTACTGTTATTGCTTGAGTGTTGTACGAGTCATTTTGATTGACTAGGACTAACCAAAAGCCCGTATCAATTATAACTATACTTAGCTTTCAACAGATCGGCTGCATTAGTGTCCATTACTAATGCCGAGTGAGGCGATCGCTCCTGTGGTTGTACTGCTATACAGACTAGAGATGGCAAATAGCTTTTCGGAAGATGGCGATCGCTCCTAAGTTCAAACAAGGACTTTAGCTAGTAAGTACAATGGTATAAAAACTTAACCGCTCTTGAAATGACGTTGATTGGCACTTACACTACATAGATGAATTATCTTCTGGATACCTACCTATTTCAGGAGTAATGGGTTGGGGTCGTCGTGGAGTTATACGTGGAAAGAGGCTTGGAAGTTTCAACTCAGATCCTTCTTCCTCTGGAATCGACAAGCCATAGGCTACGGCGAAGCGATGAAAGTGACGGTGGTCAATACCACTCATATCAAAATCATTACCTGGAAAAGGAAGCTCCGTGAAATCATAAATGGGTACATCTGCGTATTGATGATTAAAAGCAGAGTGCGTAGACTCAATAGTGTACCGATAATATTCAGCTTCCTTACCCCCACCTCCAAGAAAAATTGTTAAACCAGGAAACTGCTGAAAATAATCAGGGTTTTTTTCCTTGCAAATCATTACCACTTCAGCAACTTGCCTGTGAATTGACCGTTGTCCTAGAATTAGGTGAAACAATCTTTGTTCTTGGGAAGATAGATTTCCCAGTAATGCGTTTTCAACTGCTTCAACTGAAACCTTTAACCGATTGGCTACGTACTCGCCTTGACTTAGGCGACCTGCTGTACGTCTTGATAAAGATTCAATTTCTTGCAAAAGTGACTCACTGCTCTGAATAATATCACTTTCAACTTGCGCTTCTGAATTAGGTACTGAAGCTAAAGTTGATTATTGAAATTTTATCTGCCTTTTGACCCAAACGATCCAATCTACCAATGCGCTGCTCAACGCGCATGGGATTCCAAGGCAAGTCATAGTTAATTATAAATCTGCAAAATTGCAGGTCAATACCTTCGCTACCTACTTCAGATGAAAGTAGCACAGATCGAGTATTATTGGTTTTGAATACTTCTAGAGTTTCCTGCTTTTCCTCTCTTTCCATTCCGCCTATAATGAGGCAAGTAGTAATACCGTCTGCCTCAAGACGCTTTTGTAAATATGTCAGCGTATCACGATAAAACGCAAATAAAACAAACTTTTCTTGCTGATTTTTTCTGAGTTCCTGCTTGATAAATTTTTTTAATTCGTTATATTTTGTATCTTTTTTGTACAGTCCTTTGATAAAATGTTCAAGTTCTACTTCTCCTTGGGGGAATGGACACATTGGAGTGTCCCATTTCATTTGTGTAGAGTGACTTTTAGTGTCAAAAACTAAGCCATTCTCTAGCTGAGAGCCAAAGATATCATAAAGCAATTCTTCATCATCTTCAATAGCTAAAAAGTTATTGAGAACACCATTCTTTTTCCATGCTTCTAAAGCTGCTACCATACAGCTTGTCATCTGTCGCTGACGCGCCAATAATCTGAAAATATCAAACTTTTGCTGTCTTCGTGCTAGGAGTCGAATCTGATAGGTGATGTAATCATAAACCTGTCTTTCTTCTAGTGTGAATTTAACCTCTAAAGTTTGTGGGGTTCTTTTGACTCTTTTTTTCATGACCTCTCGCTTCCGACTTCGAGTCATAAACTGACCAAATAGTGATGAACTTTCTAATAATTGAGCCAAACGCACCTGATTTTCAGCATTAATAGTGCTAGGGTTCGCCAACTCTGCTTGTATCTGCTTAAGTCTGGAACTATTGGAAAAGAAGTAAGATTGTCTTGCTTGTTCAACAGCTTGCCTGGTAGCATCTAAGTCAGGTTGAGTTTGCCAAATCAGTCGCAGTGCTTCTACCACAGACTTATTGGCTTCTAACATTCTTGCAAAGGTTGATTGATCAGGAAAGTCGTCAGGGCTGATTAGTTTAAGTAGTTGGTATAGATTAGTACTGCCGATTTGAATAGGAGTTGCGGTGAGTAATATTAAGTGCCGAGATGCATCACGTAAAAGCTGACCAATTTTATTATTTGCCGTTTCCGGGTTGCGGAGATAATGGGCTTCATCAATAATCACTAAATCAAAAATATCAGATTCATCATTGGCTGCGTTATTGTCGAGTAGTCTTGCTAATTCCGCTCGTGTTCCCTTTACATCTTCAGCATATTTTTTTATTCGCAATCCTTCAAGGCTAGTTACATAGATAAATTGTTCTGTACTTCCTTGCAGAAATGATTGTATTTTTTCTAGCAACCTTTTGGCATCAATTATTTCTGCATCAAGGTTGAAACGAGTTTTGATATCACTTACCCATTTATCGCGCAACATAGCAGGACAAACAATTAACAGGCGACGTGCATCTTCGCGAGCCTGTAATTCTTTCCAAATGTACATTGACTCAATAGTTTTACCAAGTCCAACCTCATCAGCAATTAATAAACGCCCTACAGGGGAATCGAGGAATTTGAGAACTGGCTTAAATTGATAGGCATAGAAGTCGGTGTTGCTCGATTCCATACTATAAAAAATATTGGTCAAATGACCTTTAACTTTTTCAAATGTCAAAATCCGCCGCAAATCATCAGGATTGCCAAAACGCCCTGCTGCCAGTAAATCTTTAATTTCTTCTGGCTGTCCACAAGGTTCTAATTGGTCATATGGTTTGTAGGTCTTTTCATTGGGACCGAAATTAACCAGGACGAATAAACGACCAGCAGATTTTTTCGTTTGTCCAGTAGTGACTCCCCGCTTACCAGGGTTTCTTCGCAGCCGAACCTCTTGATTCGGAATATCTGGATTCCAAGGCTGTTCGGTCATCATACTCCCCTTCATTTCTTGCCTAGAGATGTTAAAATTTGAGTCTAAATGCTTTTTTAGCCTACAATTTAGGCGTTTGTCACCTCTTAACCACAGTCGCTCACTCTCATTTAGCTTTGCTTTTGAACAAACGCGATCGCAAATAAGTAGGTCGGCACAAATAAATAAAGGTTTGTAGTTGCGCTTCAGTGCCCTAGATATGAGCGCTGAAGCGCAACTACGAGCCCTTACTTGCATTCATATAGTTCGGTTTTTCTGTGCCGATCTACTTAAATTGAAAATAGCTTTAAGCCACAGGGCGATCGCTGCTTCCGGCATAATCTCATTCTCCGGCAAGCTCGCGTGCAATGTCCATGTTCGCTGCCAGCACACGCACAATCTCAACGGGGTTTTCGCTTCGGTAGATCAGAAAATACCGGGGATGCACCAACCAGAAACGAACGGGAAGCGGGGTAAGGTCGGCGCGGTATTGTCCTATCCTGGGGTTGTCCGTCAGAAGGTCACATGCAGATAGCAGTTTATCCAGCATCCGCTCGGCTGCGTCTAGATTATCCTGTCTGATATAGGCATAAATCCTCGCCAAGTCGTCTTCTGCTCGTGGAGAAAGGATATAAGGTTTTTGCTGCATTACATGGCTTTTTTGATGAATTGCTGCGCCTTGGCGTGGATGCGCTCCCGTGCGCCATCAGCGGGCAGGCCCTGCCCATTGTCAAGTTCGGACTGACCTTGGGCAATCTGCTCGTTGAGCCATAATTTATATTCCTGCGAATGGTCATTAAAACGTTTCAAGAGGCGCAATCCTTCACGGATTACCTCGCTTTGCGAGTGGTACATGCCGGATTCAAGTTGGGTTTGGACAAACGCTTCTAACTCCGGCGTCAGGGAGACATTCATATAGTGCTTTCCTTATAACTGTAATAGACATTATGATAACAGTTTTTGTTATCGCCGTATAGGTAGTAATTCAGCAACACTCATAATAATTTTTCGATTCAACATCTTCAGTCTAAATCATCCCTCTATTTGCAGCTTCAGGAGTTTAGGGGGAATTAAACCCAAAAATTACGCCTGTGGAATTACAAATTAGCAATTAGTTAACAAGTGTTACAGCGCTACATTCGTGCCAAACTCAGTAAAGGAGCGCACTAATGGTTCATGATGAACAGAGCCGAACAAGGAGCGCAGAAGACGGGAGGAATAGAGGAAATTTTTTATTTTTCGTGTAATCATGATGTTGAGTGCCAATGTCTCAACTTGCCATTGTCGAAGGCTTTGAGGATTTGCCTTCAGATTGGCAAGTACTGTCATTGCTTGAGTGTGGTACGAGTCATTTCGATTTGCTAGGGCTAACCAAAAGCCCGTATCAATTACAACCATACTTAGCTTTCAACAGATCGGCTGCTTTTTCATCTGACATAAAGTAGCGATCGCAGCGAATCCCATTAGTTCAAAAACTGATTAAAGTCAATAATTTAAAAGTTGAAGAATAAACTCATGAGACAACCCATAGAAAATCTAACCACATTTGATGAATTTGTAGACTTTCTACAAACTAAACCTGAAAATATTCGCTACGAATTATACGATGGAGAAATTGTACAAATGCCTTTACCAACAGGAGAACATGAGGAGATTGTTACTTTTTTAGTAATGATTATCATGGGTGAATGCATTCGGCTAAAACTTAATTACGGTATACCAAGCAAAACCCTAGTAAAACCAGAAAATAAACAATCCGGATACTTTCCAGATGTTCTTTTATTAAATCGTTCTAATTTAGTAAATGAACCACGGTGGAAAAAAGAATCGATAATCACTCTTCCTGAATCAATTGCCTTGGTAGTTGAAGTAGTCAGCACTAACTGGCGTGATGATTACTATAGAAAACTTGCTGACTATGAAGAAATGGGAATACGTGAATACTGGATTGTAGATTACCGCCCATTTGGTAGCAAATTACTGATAGGTAATCCTAAAGAACCAATCATTACTGTTTATTCTTTCAATGATGAAAATGAATATCAGGATAAACATTTCAAAGGAAATGACCGTATAGAATCTGCTACATTTCCTGAATTAAATCTAACTGCACAACAAATTTTTGCAGCACACGTGTATTAGCGCTCATTAGCTGATGTTTGTTGGTATTCAATGCGTTCTTGGATTGAGTGTATTGCATTTTTATTTTCTCCATCGACCCACTACTACTCTATCAGTGTCTAGGAGAAATTATTCTACTTTAGACTATATCGTTACATTACTTAATCTTCTGATGTAGCTTGTAATGTGGCGATAATTGTTTCTGTTTTACGTTTGGCACGACGTTGACCATAGAGACGTGTAGCAAAGCTAGTAATTATTGCCACCAAGTCGGTCATTAATTCATCTTGACCGTTGTCTGTCATGTTTACAATTTCAAGCCTGATACCTAATCGCGATAAAAGAAGATCCATGTAGTTGGTTCCAAAACGACACAGACTGTCTTTGTGTTCAACTATCAAAATGTCGTAATCATCTAAAGTTAGTAGTTTCTCTAGCTTTTTGCGATGATCGTTCAACCCGCTACCCACTTCCTTAACAACATGAATGATTTGATATCCTTTGGCAGTTGAGTACTGGCATAAACGTTCTGCCTGAGAATCTAAGTTTTTCCGATTTTCAGCAGAAGACACACGAGTATAAATAGCTGCCTTGCTAAAAGTTCTATGGTCAAATTGGTTTTTTGGGTCAAAGTCCACAATCACTGCCCCTGATGGCAGTTGACGGGTAGGATGAGGAATTAACCCTTTTTTGTAATGTTTCCAAGCCGTCTGGTAAGCAATGCCTAAATGCTTAGCATAGTCTGAAAGTTTCATAGCCTCAAATCTAATACTATATCAGACTATGATAGCCTATAAAATGAATAAAGTTATATCATACTTTTTTAGCCTACAATTTAGGCGTTTGTCACTTAGGGTATACTCAAGGGGTTTTTTATGACCAAAAGGGTAACGGTTGTCTTTGATGGGAGTGTTTTGCGTCCGGACACGCACTTGGATTTGATTCCGAACACGCGCTATCTGACATCTTGCACCTTCTCAATAAGGGTTGGTGGGCTTTAGCCCTGCCTACGCAATAATCAGGGTTTCAGGCTGCTTTTTTTGCAATAAGATGATGGTGCAAGATATGAGCTATCTGATATCTTGCACCT
This sequence comes from Stigonema ocellatum SAG 48.90 = DSM 106950, assembly GCA_016903675.1. GTDB lineage: Bacteria > Cyanobacteriota > Cyanobacteriia > Cyanobacteriales > Nostocaceae > Stigonema > Stigonema ocellatum. Next base: position 18,897 of record JADQBA010000161.1, read on the forward strand.
CTAAGTAAAAATTACAAATAACCAAATAAAGAGTTATAAAAATTACATCACTATCACAAATCTCAACAGTCCTCTAAAAGAGGACTTAAGCTATTAGCCTAGGACTTATAGTCCTAGGC
>JADQBA010000343.1 GCA_016903675.1 Stigonema ocellatum SAG 48.90 = DSM 106950
GGCGCTGAAGAAACCCTGGTAAATTGTTGTTATTCTGGTTACTCATGGATGTTCTCCTCAAAACCCAATAACAGAAACCGCCTTCTTCCGTTGCTCTGGTGTCACTTCGAGATAGCGCTGCAATGTTCCAAGGTCGTTGTGTCCTGAAATCTCTTGAATATGGCGCAAGGGAACACCTGCACTAGACATCATGGTTAGGGCTGTTCGCCTAAACGAGTGGGTACTCACGCCTTCTAAGGCAACGCGATCGCTCTCTGGGCTATTCCCCTGGCTTATTTTGAATTTCGCCAAATGTCGCCAACTTCCACAGGCAGATAAGCCAATTCCTCCAGGAGGCTGGAGGAATTTTGAGGGGATTACGCCATCGGCAGCCAGGGCAGATGCACCGCTGTTTTTTTTAATTTTCGTAAGCTTGTGCCTGCATCTCTTGCGAGTGGTACATTGCCCTAGCAGCAATTTTTAGAAGAGTGGAACTATTGGCGGATCATAAATTGGAGGATTGGGTTTTACAGTAGGTGTGTCGTAGTAATACTGCTTTCCTGCTAAAGTTCCATCAGGATTATAAGTTTTAATTACTATTCCACCATCTTGTGTTCCTGTTATTATGATAGTTCCTGTTTGATTAGTACCACCTTTTACTGAAGAAGCTTCAGCGTCTGATAATGTTTCAAAAATTTTGGTTTCAGTCATTTTAGTTTTTTTACTTTTTCCGTTGACAGAAAAATCATATCTTGTAAATAAATGAAGCACAAGTAAATTTTGGGGACATAAAATTTACTGAGTATTTATACCCCACTCTTGCGTGTATCAGATGGTGCGGTGTTAGATGCACGAACTACGAATAATCGCAATGGCGGCAATATTACCTTAAATGTGAAACTTGGTGAAATTCTTAATGGTGGACAGCTTCTTTCTACATCTTCTGGCGCTGGAAATGCCGGGAAAATTACAGTAAATGCAACAGACCGAGTTACTGTGGATGGAAGCGATAGCACTTTTAATAATCGGGTGGCTAAATTTGGCACAGCAGTTGCACCCGTGGATGCTTCCAGTGGCTTTTTTGTCGAGTAGTCCGTGGCGATCGCACTCCAGCCCCAGGAGTTCGATTCACGAGAATCCCCGGAATTCACACAGGCATTGCTTGTTGGTTTAAATCTTGGAGAGGAAAAGTGAGAGCTTTTATCTCTTTATGGTCATGTAGCGATGGAGTACAAGCTATCGTTCTTGTTTTTATTAAAGTTTTTCTCTTATAATAACAAATCCGCCAAACGAACTCCATGAATCCTCTCCCTACTCCTCACTTTCACTCAGCTATTAAGGTACGCCGTGACAAGATTGAGGATTCTGCCAAGGACTTTGAGGTGTGACATTGGACGCATCTGCTGTCAAGACTACCTCACCTTTAGAATTTCTCGTCCACCCAGTAGCTTGTACGATGGGTTTTCTTATGGGAGTGGGTTTTTGGCGAAGAGTTGTACTTTTGCGGCTATCACTGCCGTGGTTGAGAGTTACCAAACCTACATCTACGGCATCAGTGCTAAGGAGTTCGCCTGGGTTAGGGGGTAATCCGCCGCGACCAGTGATAGTAAAGGAACTAGCTCTTTGCTTGCTACCGGGATTGCAGCTATTGTCAATTTGACTTGAAGCATCAACGAGATTTATGGGCAGTTGTGTTAATCCTCGGCTGGGGTCAACATCGGGTGTGTTAAGATTTACCTGACCGTTTAAATTGGGATTTGTCTGGGAAATTGCAGTGATGCTACTTGGAAGCTTTTGAAAGTCGATCTGATTTAGGTCGTTTCCAAACATTTTCACCAAGTTTTCTCGGCTAAGTACTGTCAAACCATAAATACCAGTAGCGTTGATTTGAACTTGACCACCTGAGCCTTTAAATGCATTGGCGGTGATGTTGCTATTTTCTTTTGGGACGGCGACGATGAAGCCGTTAGGCGTGTTGATAGTAATATTGCCGCCGTTACCTCCAGCTTGTGCCGTGCCTGCGGTGGTAGAGATAAGAGCGCTACGACGCATTATGAGTAAATCACTTTGTAAGTTGATGTTACCACCGTTACCTGATTCAGATTGGGCGTTGAGTGTGCCACTGTTGTCTAGGGTAACTCTAGGTGAGGTGACGATAATATCTCCAGCAGTACCCGTCTGACTTTGGGAGTTAACGTACAATCCACTGTTATAGTCAGAACTCTTGCCAGAAATGGTGACATTCGCAGCATTAACTTTGATTGTGCCTGCATCGCCTTTTCCAAAAGTGCTAGCTGTTAATTGAGCACCTTTGGTAAGAGAAAATTGAGGTGTTGTAATTTGAATATTGCCCCCATTGCCTTTGAACGCATTAAGTTGTTCTGGGGTATCATCCGCACTTCCTACAGAACTAAAGATAGCACTTCTGCTACCATCTAAGGAAACACTCTTGGTCGCATTGATAATTACATTCCCAGCATCGCCTTGCCCACGGGTGCTAGCCTCCAGTTGAGCATCATTGGTAAGAGCAAGGGAATTCGTTGATAAAGTAATGTCACCCCCATTGCCTATTGCTTGCTGTTGAACTCTATTAACAATACCACTGCCATTCCCATCAATCTTTATATCTCCAGTAGCATTAAGCGTAATATCGCCTGCCTTTGCCCCAAAAGACCCTAAACCTCCTCCAATACCAGCACTCAGTACACTTCCTTCTCCAGAAACTTCTAAATTACGGGCATTAACCGCAATATCTCCTCCACCAGCAGCTTCTACATATACTTGAGCATTATTAGTTAAAGATATATCTGCTCGTGTACTAGAAGCAGGAAAGTTCAAGCTCAATTTATCGCCATCCACATTTAGCCCCACAAAACCAGGAGAGATTAATCCTCCTAACTCAACTCTTCCACCATAAGCATTCAGTTGTCC
>JADQBA010000178.1 GCA_016903675.1 Stigonema ocellatum SAG 48.90 = DSM 106950
CCGTGACCTTTACGAGCAATTGAGTAAACACAAGGATGTAGCTGACCTGTGGTACTGGCTGGCTGATTGCTATCGGGAATGGGGCAAATACGAACAGGCATTAGAGTGTCAACACAAAGACTTGGCAATCCGCCACCAGCAGATGACCAACCAAACATCGCTGATGCCTACCGTCAGCTAGGTCGCATCTATCAAGCATGGGGTAAATATGAACAGGCGCGAGCCAACCACCATCAAAGCCGTGACCTCTCCGGGCACGTGGGTCAACAGCGGAATGTCGCTAACCTGTGGTACTGTTTGGATGATTGCTATCGGGAATGGAGCAAATACGAACAGGCATTAGAGTGTCAACACAAAGTCTTAGCAATCCGCCAGCAGCTAGATGACCAACCAAGAATTGCTCTTGCCTACTATCAGCTAGGTCGCATCTATCAAGCATGGGGTAAATATGAACAGGCGCGAGACTACTACCAACAAAGCCGTAACCTCTACGAGCAATTGGGTAAACAGCAGAATGTCGCAGACCTGTGGTACAACTTAGCTGATTGCTATCGGGAATGGAGCAAATACGAACAGGCATTAGAATGTGAACTCAAAGACTTGGCAATCCGCCAGCAGCTAGATGACCAACCAAGAATCGCTGATGCCTACTATCAGCTAGGTCGCATCTATCAAGCATGGGGTAAATATGAACAGGCGCTCACCAACTACCAACAAAGCCGTGACCTCTACGAGCAATTGGGTAAACAGCAGAATGTCGCAAACCTGTGGTACTGGTTGGCTCATTGCTATCGGGAATGGAGCAAATACCAACAGGCATTAGAGTGTCAACACAAAGACTTGGCAATCCGCCAGCAGCTAGATGACCAACCAAACATCGCTGATGCCTACCGTCAGCTAGGTCGCATCTATCAAGCATGGGGTAAATATGAACAGGCGCGAGCCAACCACCAACAAAGCCGTGACCTCTACGAGCAATTGGGTCAACAGCAGAATGTCGCAAACCTGTGGTACTGGCTGGCTGCTTGCTATCGGGAATGGAGCAAATACGAACAGGCATTAGAATGTCAACTCAAAGAGTTGGCAATCCGCCAGCAGCTAGATGACCAACCAAACATCGCTGATGCCTACCGTCAGCTAGGTCGCATCTATCAAGCATGGGGTAAATATGAACAGGCGCGAGCCAACCACCAACAAAGCCTTGACCTCTACGAGCAATTGGGTAAACAGAAGGATGTAGCTGACCTGTGGAACTGGCTGGCTGATTGCTATCGGGAATGGAGCAAATACCAACAGGCTTTAGAATGTGAACTCAAAAACTTGGCAATCTGCCAGCAGCTAGATGACCAACCAAGAATCGCTGATGCCTACTATCAGCTAGGTCGCATCTATCAAGCATGGGGTAAATATGAACAGGCGCGAGCCAACTACCAACAAAGCCGTGACCTTTACGAGCAATTGAGTAAACACAAGGATGTAGCTGACCTGTGGTACTGGCTGGCTGATTGCTATCGGGAATGGGGCAAATACGAACAGGCATTAGAGTGTCAACACAAAGACTTGGCAATCCGCCACCAGCTAGATGACCAACCAAACATCGCTGATGCCTACCGTCAGCTAGGTTCCATCTATCAAGCTTGGGGTAAATATGAACAGGCGCGAGCCAACTACCAACAAAGCCGTGACCTCTATGAGCAATTGGGTCAACACAAGAATGTGGCTAACCAGTGGAATAACCTGGCTAATTGCTACCAAGATTTAAGTGATTACGCGAAGGCGATTGAGTATTACCGGTACAGCCGCGATTTGCATCAACAGCTAGGTCAAGATGAAAGTATGGCTAAGCGTGGTAGAAAAATTGGTAATAGCCAACGCTTGTTAGCAAAAGATACCCCTGATAGAGCAGAAGCCTGTAACTTACTAGCTCAATCTGAGCAAAATATTCGTCATGCTATCCAAATCAATACAGAAGGCGACTATAAAGAAAATTTAGCCTATGACTACACTGCCCTTAGCTTACTCTGGGCACAAAACCTGCGCCTGTTGCCTGATGATGGCTCGTCACTGCAACAAAAAATTGCCCAATTTATAGAATATTACAACATCGGCTTGGCATATTTAACCGAACTGGGGCGGATAATAGATCGAGCAGAAGAAACTCTTGAAATCGCCCGTGCTTATCTAGAAGTCAACGTTTTAGAAAATCTTGACCAAGCTGAAGAACTAGCCCAAGAATCTCTCCAAGTCTTTCAGGACTACAACCGCCGGAAGCTGGAAGCTGGGGTTCGCAAACTTTTGGGAGAAATATACCTCAGCCGTGCCCAGCGTAATCAGTATGGTGCTAAAGTAAATGCTACCCAGTTTTTGAGTGAGAGCCTGGAAATCTACCGAGAGCTTGACATCAACCAAAAAGCTGTCGAGGTAGAGCAGAGTAGTGCACTATGCGCTTGAATAATTTTAGGACGATATCATTGACAGAAATAGTCAAGTATGCAGTGGTATGATTCAGGCTGCCGAGCGCTTTCTTTGATTTGGGTAGACCTCTAACTAGAAACCACAAATAACCAAACAAGGAGTCATAAAATTAACAGTGCTTTAAAAACTCATTCAGTCCTCTTTTAGAGGACTTATGCTATTAGCCTGGGACTTCAAGTCCCAGGCGGATGGGGGCTTTCGTCATTGCCAGGTCATTCATCCCGACACCCATCCGCTTATCGGATAGGGTGTGAGACTTCTGCCCGAAATAATTAAACTGTGTAAATAGTCGCCAATTGCTTTGGCTAATAGTACAGGTACAGCATTACCTATTTGTCGGTACTTAGAGGCTGTCGAACCATAAAAAACCCATGAATCTGGAAAAGTTTGAATCCTTGCACACTCTCGAACGCTTAGAGGGCGTAGTGCATCTGGATGACACATATCTGTAGCCTTCTGGTGTGGACTTGTCGTAACAGTAGGAGAAGGCTTATCCCAAGATAGCCTTCTGTAAAAGCCAACTTTACCGCCTCCAGATTCGTAAGCCCCTCCCATTGCTTCTTTTTTTAGGTCGTTAGGCAAATCTCTCCAGTTTTGACCACTTTTTAAAAGTTTCAAATACTTAAGACGGTTTTCTGAGTAAGGAGTATACTCGGGTTGTGGGTCTTGAAAGTTGGTGAGGGCATCTTTAAGAGTGTTCCATTGAGGTAGCCCAACACCATCTTTACTATGAGTAGGCAACGGGAATGTAACTACTTCACCATCTCTTGAACCAATAAATATGACTCGCTGTCTATTTTGGGGAACACCATAATCTGCTGCTTCTAAGAGATTGTACACAACTCGATACCCGAGACGCTTCATTTCTATCAAAACTACCTCAAGAGCAGAACCAGGGATTTCATCTAGTTCCAAAGGCGGGTAACCAGATCCTCGATTCAGATGAGGTCTATGACGGATGGGGGCTGAGAGTAAACCTTTAACATTTTCCATCACAAAAAAACGTGGCTGTACTTGCTCAATGATGCGTATAAAGTCCATAAACAGACTGCCACGGGGATCCATAACTGAGCCACGTTTCCCTGCTGTGCTGAAGGGTTGACAAGGAGGACCGCCAGTCACCAAATCTACTTCACCGGGGTGCAAAGATCTGCCTTGGTCAAGAACACTTCCCCCCTCTTCCAAAAGATTTTGAGCAGTGATGTTTTGTATATCTCTTGATACAGCATTATTGAGGTGAGGTCGGTTTATGGCTATGGTCTTTGCAGCATCAGGATCTTTCTCAACTATATTTACTGTCTGGAAACCTGCCTGTTCCATCCCAATATCTAGCCCACCTGCTCCTGTAAACAAACTGATTGATATTGCTTTATTGTCTATCAATACTTTCACTCCTCAAGCCGTTATTTTAAAAATAAAATATAAGAATTGCTGAACACTTAAAGCAACCCACACGCCTAGGAATAAATTCCTAGGCTAATAGCTGAAGTCGGCTTAAGCCGACTAGAAGTTTCAGGAATTTAGTCCGTTTCAACGGACTTCAGCTCTTAGCCACGACTTTGGTTCAAGGCTCTGGTATAGAATGAAATAGCCCTGGCGATCGCCTCTGAAATATTGCTAAAACAATTTTAGTTTAATTATCTTGATTCAACTTTTCCCTGATAATCCTTTCCATCTCCAGCAAAAGCAAATCTATAGGGTAACGAACTACACCACGATTACTATATTGTCAAGAAGTCATTTACATTTTTAGGACTTACGCATTGACAAAAAGAATAAACTATGTATATCTCTCGTTACAAGCATCGGCTTGTAATGCTCTTCAAAGGAGGCTCTGCCTCCCCTCAAATCGGGAGGCAGAGCCTCCCTTAATCACATTCCCAGCCTGAGGCTGGGAACGAGTCAAACGCCGGAATTTCGTTATACATATGATTGTTGATTTGTAAAGTGCGTAAGTCCTGATTTTTTCCCAATCAACAAGGGGGATCTGCTCCAATACTTGTCGGTTAACGATAGTTGAGATGCCAGAAACCGGGTTTCGCAGGAGTTACCCGGTTTCTTGTTTTCGCTTAACCGAGCAGTATTGGGATCTGCTCGACTTAGGCTGTGGGCTGTTCAATCAAAAGAGTTCTAGATCGCATCTGGATCTTCTCCTAACTCCCGCAATCGTGCTGCTAATCGCTCTGCTCGTTGCTGCTCCTGTTCTGCTCGTTGCTGCTCCTGTTCTGCTATTTCTTCCTGTAACAAGATTAAATTTTCTTTTTGGTCATACAACCGCAGCCAATGACATGTTCCTTGCGCTGGCTCGCGGCGAATCCTACCCGACCATGTACCTAACCATACCTGTAATGTTTCGCACCACAGCCTCCCAGACTCGTTAGCCTCTAGGGATTGATATCGTTGTTTGTTGTCTAAATGCCAACCTTGTAGGGATTGGGGGTCAAAGGGGTCGAAGATGAAGTACTCTGTGGTGTGGAATGTGCGCTCGTACAAGCGTTTCTTTTCCGTGCGGTCTACTTTTGCTGTACTTGGTGACATCAATTCGATAATCATATCTGGATAGCGCCCCCCTTCCTGCCATACTACCCAGCCTTGGCGATCGCGGCTACCATCTATATCCAGCACTACAAAAAAATCTGGCCCTCGGAAATCGCGGTTCAATACCTGCTCGCTGCTGTAGTATAGGAACATATTCCCACCCACAAAGAAATCCTCGCGCCCAGACAGCGCCGCTTGCGCCGAATCAATCAACACATTCATCGCTATTCTATGGCGGTTACTTTCCAATGGTTCTCCATCATCAAACACAAGATTGGTTGGTGGCTGAGGCACCTCTAGTGGCACTATCTCTGCCCACCGTGTTTCTCGCTCAGTTGTAGCCTCAGTAGACATAGCTTTTACCCATACAGTTAGCGCCAGTGGCAAGATTTGCTTTGCTGCCAAGGGAAAGCAGCCACCACAGTCAATTTATCCTATTGAACTTATTATAGCTTGGAGCACACGTGTTGGACATTGAGCGATAAATCGCTCACGTCCTCAAAATCTTTCCCCACTCCCTACTCCCCACTCCCCACTCCCTGCCTCCACCCGTCATTTTTCGGTTGACAGACTACTATAACAAGCCTGGTTTAATCACCTTGATTCAACTTTTCCCTGATAATCCTTTCCATCTCTGGCAAAGGCAAATCTGCTGGGTAGCGAACTGCACCACGATTACGATTTATTAACTCCCCCAAAGCTTCACTAAAAGCTTCATCGTCATCTCTGTGAGATGAAAGATACTGCTTCAACTGGACAATGCTCATTTCTTTTAAGTTAGGCATCAGACAAACTGCCTGTGTTTCTGTGGGCAAAAACGCAACTCCTTGTATTCTTATTATGTCAAAGAACAAACTTGGTTTATTTTGTGTCTTAGATAACTAAGCGTAATATTACTTATTATTTAATAAATATTTTTTTACATTATACCTTATGTAAATGCTAAAATCCTCATTTAGAAACTTAGGATACCTCAATGCCAGTTGCAGCTAACTCAATCAAGTTTGGTACAGACGGCTGGCGGGGCGTCATAGGCGATGATTTCACCTTTGAACGTCTAGCCTTGGTCGCACCAATTGCCGCACAAGTATTATTTAATACCTATAACAAAGAAGTAAATAGCCGTACAATCATTGTCGGTTATGACCGGCGGTTTATGGCAGAGGAATTTGCCCGTAAAGTTGTCGATGTTGTCTCCGCCGCTGGATTTGACGTGCTGCTTTCCGAAACCTATGCCCCAACCCCGGCTTTTAGCTGGGCGGCAAAAGAAAAGAATGCTTTGGGTGCATTGGTCATTACCGCCAGTCATAATCCTGGTAAATATTTGGGATTAAAGGTGAAAAGCGCTTTTGGTGGTTCCGCGCCACCAGAACTGACCAAAGAAATAGAAGGACTTTTATCTGATGAACTACCACCCGCATCAACCCCAGGCAAAATAGAGACATTTAATGCTTGGGAAAGTTATTGTGAAGCACTAAAAGGCAAAGTCAATATTGCTAAAATCCGCGATGCCATGGAAACAGGCAAACTGACGGTATTTGCCGACGTTATGCATGGCGCTGCTGCTGGCGGATTGGCGATGCTACTAGGTAATGAGGTCAAAGAAATTAACAGCAATCGCGACCCCCTATTTGGTGGTGGTGCGCCAGAACCTTTACCTAAATACCTTTCGGAGTTATTTGAGGTGATGCTTCTTCACCGAGCAAGCAATCCAGCTTCTTTATCTGTAGGATTGGTATTTGACGGGGACTGCGATCGCATCGCAGCAGTGGATGGCGCAAGCAACTTCTTAAGTTCCCAAGTCTTAATCCCCATATTAATCGACCACTTAACCCTACGACGAGGCTTTACCGGTGAAGTAGTAAAAACCGTCAGCGGTTCAGACTTGATGCCTCGTGTAGCAGCACTTCATCACCTGTCAGTGTTTGAAACACCTGTAGGCTACAAGTACATTGCTGATAGAATGTTAGCAGCTGAAGTATTGCTCGGTGGGGAAGAGTCGGGAGGAATTGGTTATGGTAGCCATATTCCCGAAAGAGATGCTCTTCTGTCAGCATTGTATGTACTAGAAGCAATTGTCGAATCAGGGCTGGATTTAGGTGACTATTATCGCCACTTGCAATCTTCAACAGGTTTCTCTTCGGCATACGATCGCATCGATTTGCCCCTAGCCAGTATGTCCGTGCGATCGCGCCTTTTGCAACAACTGCAAACCCAACCCCTAACAGAAATTGCCGGACTTGCAGTCATTGATTGCCAAACCATAGACGGCTACAAATTCCGCCTAGCCGACAACAGCTGGTTAATGATTCGTTTTAGCGGAACAGAACCAGTTTTACGCCTATACTGCGAAGCACCTACCCTCCAGCAGGTGCATCACACCTTGACATGGGCAAAACAGTGGGCCGAATAAAATTATGAATTATGAATTATGAATGATGAATTGGGCGTTGCTGAATGTAGAGACGCGATTAATCGCGTCTCTACGATGGGCGTGATTTTCACAATTCATATTTTGATTCAGCAACGCCATAAATTGTGCTATTTCATAATTCATAATTCATAATTCATAATTTATGACATTACTCGTAGTAGCTACAGGAAATCCAGGTAAGTTGCGGGAAATGCAAGCCTACTTGGCAGATTCGGGTTGGGAATTAACCCTTAAACCTGAAGAATTGGAAATTGAGGAAACAGGCGACACCTTTGCCGCTAATGCCTGTCTGAAAGCTTCTCAGGTCGCTTTAGCCACAGGAAACTGGGCGATCGCTGATGATTCTGGCTTGCAAGTAGATGCCCTGAATGGGACACCAGGAGTCTATTCTGCACGCTACGGCAAAACTGACTCTGAACGTATTGCTAGGCTGTTGAATGCATTGGGCGACGAAGTCCATCGCGGCGCACAATTTGTTTGTGCAGTGGCTATGGCTCGTCCTGATGGTGCGATCGCTTTACAATCAGAAGGTGTTTGTCGCGGCGAAATTCTCCATACACCTCGTGGTCATGGAGGTTTTGGCTATGACCCAATTTTTTACGTTCAAGAAATGCAATTGACCTTTGCTGAAATGACGCCAGAGTTAAAGCGCCGCGTCAGCCATCGAGGCAAAGCTTTTACATCTCTACTCCAGCAGATAGAAAAAGTGAGGAATTATGAATTATGAATTATGAATTATGAATTATGAATTATGAAATTAATTTATAACTCCTAACTCCTAACTCCTAACTCCCCACTCCCCACTCCCCACTCCCTACTCCCCACTCCCCACTTTTTTAAACTGCTTCTGTATTCTTTTCTCCAGTCCGAATCCGCACGACTTGGTCAACTGGGGTGATGAAAATTTTGCCATCACCAATTTCACCTGTGCGGGCGGCAGAGATAATTTTATCTACCACCATCTCAACTTGGTTGTCCTCAACAACAATTTCCACTTTGAGTTTTTGCAGAAATTCAACGGTGTACTCAGAACCACGATAGCGTTCAGTTTGACCCTTCTGGCGTCCGAAACCTCGGACTTCAGAAACTGTCATGCCGACGATACCAGCATTGACCAAGGCAATTTTCACCTCATCAAGCTTAAAAGGGCGAATAATAGCTTCTACTTTTTTCATTTTCTTGTCTCCTTACAAAAACGTGCGGGAAACATAATAGCCCATGCGGTTCACTCCTGGGATAAAAGATCACTCTTGGGCTTTAGCCTAATTTTCTAGTACTTTTGCACCAAAGGCGGCGAAAACCTGCTAAAACATAGCTAGCTGTACCATCTAATACACCGGGCGCACCAAATAAAGCAACCATTGACGTATAGCAATCCTATTTAAGAGCAGGACTTGGGGGATTTGGGGGACTTGGGGGACTTGGGGGACAAGTTCGCTGCGCGAAAATTCACGCATTCAAAATTTGATTTTTTAATTTTGCTTCCCTGTACTAGTACAGCGCGGCGTAAATAAACCAACCATTTCAAACAGCCAAAACGCTTGATTTATAACACTTTTGACTTTTGACTTTTGACTTTTGACTTTCGCGAAGCGGTACTAGTACTCTGGCAAGTCAACTTTGATGGGTTTGTAGTAGTCCTGAGTCCTCGTATTTTAGAGGATGTTTTCAAAGTCCTTAGTGATGTATCAAATACTTTTAGATCCCCCATTATCCCCCTAAAAAAGGGGGACTTTGATTCCAGTTCCCCCCTTTTTTAGGGGGGTTAGTTTCGATCAATAAGTGCTTCGATACCGCCAACAACTTTTCAAACAACCTCTGAGAGGACTAAAGTCCTCACTACGAACAAATCATCATAAACCAAGCTTTCGTTCCTTCCCAGACTACTAGCGATCGCCACCTAGAATAAATATGGACTAATTGCCACACTTAAAAATATATGCCCTGCCCGTTTCGTGACAGTATAATCGGCAACAATTGCCTATCTTAATAATCGTTGATGTTGTTACTTAAAGCTTATTTCTACAAGTTTTCATGATTTTGTAGCTTTTGTAACAGAAAAAGATAACTGATTATAATCAATGGCAGAGCTATATAGATGTTTAGCTAACGACCATGATGTTCAAACAATGGACGCACAATCAAATATCCAGCGCCAAAGCCCATCAGTATGATTAACAAGATGGTTATAATTAACTTCCAGCTAGGGACATCTATTGCCTCTGGCTCACTGGGCTGATAGTAGTTTACTTCTTCCTCCTCTTCTATAAAGAATGTCTCTGGCATAGGACTATTAATTTCCTCGGACCAAGGAACAACAGGTGAATGCCGATGGAAATCTCGGGTAAAATGCGGACGCGCTTCAGTGGCTGAACGTTTTGTTTGACCAATGAAATCAGGATCATAGTGAGGATCTTGGTTGTAACTAGCTGTATTATGAGAATCCACCAACTTTTGTAGGTGTAAAAAAGACTGAACGGCTTTGGCAATCTCCTGTCGGAGTATTTGATTTTCTTGCGCTAGTTGTTGATTTTGGGCGGCGAGTTCATTTATTCTTGCCTGGGAATCTTCTAACTCTGCTACCAACTCCCGGTATATAGACAGTGGTACAGAGGCAGAGTAGGATTGAGTGGCTGCTGTTGGTATATTGCCGTCAACAGAACCTCTAATTGTTCGCATTGGTGGCTTTGGCTCAAAACTGAACTTAATGAGATCAACTTTAACTGCTATTAGAGATACTCGAACCTGAAAGAATAAAGAAGGGGGTGTGGGGGTGTGGCTACACCCCTAGTAATGGAAAGAAATGTCCCACAGGACCTTGACCTTTGCCAATATCTAGGGAATGAAAGAGTGCATTAGTAACATACTGCTTTGCCTGTCGCACCGCGAGATCCAAGTGATTTCCCAGTGCGAGATTGGCAGCGATCGCAGCAGATAGTGTACAACCAGTACCGTGGGTATTTTTTGTATCTACTTGTTTCGTAGTTAAAGTTTCCAGTTTTTGTCCATCAAACCAGATATCAACACCACGCAAATTCCCCTGCATACCTCCACCCTTAACTAAAACAGCCTTGGCTCTTAAATTACGGTGAATGATTTGAGCAGCAGCCCTCATATCATCTAAAGAGTGAATCTGTAAACCGCTTAAAATTTGAGCTTCGTATCGGTTTGGTGTCACAAGCACAGCCTTAGGGATCAAGGCATTGCGGAGAGTCTTCACAGCATCATCATCAATCAATTGCGCCCCTGTACGAGATACCATAACTGGATCAACCACTAGGTTAGCAATTTGTAAAGCCTCCACCTGCTGGGCGACAGCAGCAATAATTTCCTGATTGAGCAACATTCCCGTTTTTGCTGCTTGGACGCCAATGTCCTCAACCACAGCCTGAATTTGTGCCACAACAGCCTCTGGCGGTATGGCATCTACCCGTTGAACCCCCAAAGTATTTTGGGCTGTGACGCAGGTAATGGCGGTAGTACCGTGGACACGGTGAAAGGCAAACGTGCGTAAATCAGCTTGAATTCCTGCACCGCCACCACTATCCGATCCCGCAATGGTTAAAGCAACAGGTACCCTGGAAGTTGTTTCAGCATTCATAGAAGTTAGGGGTTAGGGGTTAGGAGTTAGGAGTTAGGAGTTAGGAGTTAGGAATTAAGAAAATCGTAGTGCAAATAATCGTTACTGGTTTGTAGTTGCGATGAGTGCGCTCTCTGCGTAACTACGAGCATAATACAGAAATTTTCCATCTCCTCACATAGTTTTGTTTTTCATCGCCGACTTATTTATAGCAGGTTTCATCCGGATGAAGTATAGATTTATCTGCGTTTATCTGCGTACATCTGCGGTTTCCTAACTCTTGAAAGTACCGCTATAACTTGTCATTAGTGGTGAGAAAAATATTAAATGTCGTATTCCTTAATGCGTGGTCGCAGCCCTAATAGTGCTAGTATCGACACAGTAACAGCCACAATAGGGGTAGCAATCTCAAAGCCATCCACTTGTTTAAAACCTTGTTCAACTGCGTTGTCAAAGGCTTTTTGATTGATAGCGACGGCTTTATCGTTAGCTTTTCTGAATTCGTCGAACGCCCAATAGAACTGACCTTGATTACGACCTGTACACAGAGCGATCGCCTGTTGATGCTGACCGCTTTGTTCTAGCTGGTGGATCTGTTTCTGGGTATTGAAATAGTTGCCAAAAGTCAAGAGGGTTGCCACCCCAGCTTCTCGTTCGTCTGGAAAAGTAATATTATCTAGTTCGTCAGCTAACAAACCTGTGAACAACCCATTGACCTTTTTACCCTGGGTCAATGCTGCTACAACAGTATCAAAGGTTTGACCGTTAGAGATTTTAGCAATTTTAGCGGCATTGTTGAAAAAATCTTCCTCGTGTTTGGCAGCAAATGCTGAATCTAGCAGATAGCGACTCTCATTAGCATTAGCAATGTAGACAAAGGAGCGGGCTTGTCGCAACGCACGCAGTGACTCAAAGGCATCCTGTTTTGCTACCTTCAAGTGGTACGATGCCAAGAGAAATGATTGAGTTGTGTAGCCCAGAAAAAGGATAGCGATCGCCGTAGCAGCCAGCAACATGGGATTTAAGATACGGTGCATCCGGTAGTTGAGGAACAGTTGGATTGCCACCAGTACAGCGACCAGAAGTAAACCACACATAACGATGCAAAACAAAGCTCGTGCAGAGGCAAATTGCTGTTGGTCATAGGTAAGATCCAGTTCTTTCAAGTTAGCTTGAGCCAGTGCATCGGCAGCAGGTAGGAGTGTGTTATCCATAATTTGGGCAGCTTCTCGGTAAGCACTCAAGACCCCTTGCGTATCACCGCGTGCGTTGAAATCCCGCGCTTGCTGGAGCTTAGTGATATAGTCTTCTTGTGCCAATTGTAAAGTCTGGATAGGTTTAAGTTCTGCATCACCATAGGTAATGTTTTGAGCAGCAGCAATTATCCGTTCGGAGAATGCCTTGCGGCGCTCTTCATAATCCTGAATACCTTGTGGGTTTTCTCCAGGCTTGACCAGCAATTCATTAACTGCATGAGCATCCATGCCCGCCAAGGCATCCTTAAGCCGCTGGGCGAGGATGATGCTTGGTGCCGAGTCCTTACCAACTGTCTTTATAGCATAGCGCTGCTTTTGCACACCAGAGATAATGGTAATCAAAAGCAGCAGACTCGCGCCCCAAGTGACGTACAAGCCTGCCTTCAACACTTGAGGGGTCGTAAGTCCTCGTTTGACCAAAGGTAATACCAAACGCTGAGCTTTGCTGGAAATAACCGTTGTCTTACTCATAAAAAAGTATCTTAATTACGAATTACGAATTACGAATTACCTTGATTCGCGTCCAATGTCCTAGGGTGAACTCGTCACCATCTTTAATTGATACGTCAACCATTGGAGTCAGTTCAACGCCGTTTAAGTTAGTACCGTTAGTAGATCCAATGTCGCGCAGAACAAAAGTCCCGTCCGACTGACGGTTCAACAGCGCATGACGGTGAGAAACAGCGCTGTCGAAATCAAGGGCAACTTCTGGGTAGACCCCCCTTGATTCATTGCGGCGACCAATGAGGTTACTTTTCTTTTCCAGCCTGAAAGTGATAGGTGCTTGATTAGGCGGTTCTGGGCTGTCTGGACTTCGCAGTGACGGGTCAATGGTGACGATGATTTCGAGAGACAAAGATGAGGAAGATGAGGAAGATGAGGAAGATGAGGAGGATATTGCTCCCTCATCTCCCTCATCTCCCCTATCTCCCCTATCTCCCCCATCTCCCCTATCTCCCCTATCTCCCCTATCTCCCCTATCTCCCCCTACTGCCGATGGAGCAGGCGGCACTTCGCCGTGCGCCCCACTGCGAAAGTTGTAACCGCAAATTTCGCAGAAGTCACCGCTATTGGGGTCATGTGGTGCTGTACAATCAGGGCAGGTAATAGTATTTACAGACGGAAAATTTCGCGTCTGGTCAGCCAACGAGAGCGTATTCACGGTTAATGCTCTTTCTGGAACACCCTGGATTTTGACACCACATTCCGAACAATAATCTGGTTCTGTTGAGCCGTGACCTTTGGGACATTGATAAATGGACATAAGTAAGTCGGCGTGAATGAACACAACTTGACCTAAGGGTTGTTGATGGTTAGTGGTTATTTGTTAGTTGTTATTCTTCCCCACTCCCCACTCCCCACTCCCTATTCCCCACTCCCCATTCCCCTAAGAAGACTTGGGAATGCGAGTAGTCTTAGTTGATCGCGTCTCCAATGTCATGGTGTCTTCTTTGGCGACATCTCGCTTCAGTCGCACTGTACCAGTGGCTGCGTCTTCTATTTCGACTACTTTCTTCAGTAACTTGGCGGTTGCTTCGTTACCAGATTCATGAGCAAGTTTGACTGCTTTTCCCAGCTTGGCGGTAGCAACTTCTATATTGCCGCGATCGCGTGCCTCTAACCCTTCCTGAATTGACTGGGCAAGTTCTGCTTGTCCGGTATAGTGGGCAACTCGTCTGTCAATTTTAGTCGATTTGGCATCGTCATCAGTCCAAGTACCGAGGATGCGAGCTTCAGCAACTTTTGTTTCCACGCCATTTACTGTGTAAATCAAACTTGCCCGACCTGCCAACATCTCGTCACCTATATTACCTGGTTGCACCTGAATACAGAAGTGGTAATCACGGGACTCGTTTGTCCCCCAAGCACCAGTTGGATAGTCCCAAACTTGGGTTTTGACAGCTTTGGCACGGTTCGTAAGGTCTACAATATCGGGGCTAACTTGCTTGCAAAACAGTACTTGGGCACCTTGGGGAGTCCACAGACGCAGGACGACATCGCTGACATTTTTGCTCAGCGCTTTTTCTAAAATCGCTCGGAAGTCGGCTTCAATCATTTCCGCATTGGGGATAATGTCAGTAGTACCCAGTAATTTCTCAGAAATCTCTTGTAGCTGTTTTACCTGCCAGTTGGTTCCCACACCCCGACAGTCACACTGGAAAACTCCTTCACACCCTCGTAAAACCGCATTCAGTTGCTTTTCGTCAGAATCGTCATTTTGTCCGTCGGTCAGCAGCAATGCCTGACGCACGGCATTAGGCATTCTCTCGAATTGTTTTAGGGCTTCAAATAGCCATTTAGAAATCACTGTGCCACCGCCTACTGGTATTTTTTTGATGGCGGCGATCGCTCGTTCTTTGTTTTCACGAGTCGCTTTTGACACTGGGAAAGCCAGTTGGGCGCTACCAGATCCGGTGACGATAAAGAAAGATGTATCCTCAGGTAGCAAATTCACGATTTTATCCATCGCCTTCCTTGCTGCGTGAATCTTCTCACCTCCCATGGAGCCAGATGTATCACATATCACCCCAAACAGTCTATCACCCGTTGGAGCAGCAGCTACTCCCTCACCGCCAAGAGTAGTGACGGTCATAATTGCATGGACTTCCCTCGCACCCTGTGGTAAATACTGGTTTTGGAAGACTTCGGCTTTGAATTGGGTAGTCATAAGATTTTCTCAACCGTATTTCGGACTACAATGTTTTTCTTAGATGTTAAAGGGCTATAACTTTCTACTGTACTTTGTCTTCTGATATACTGGCTTACATAACACACAGAGATTGCACACCTAATAAGTTGTTGCATTTTTCGTAACCCTCCAAGGTACTACTCAATACACTTATAACTTCAAGCTCACCTTCAACAATTTCGTAATTCCCTGAAGAAGTAAAATGCCATTTTCAGGTAAATGGATCATTGAACGGTATTGAGAGCAATCCAACAAAGTAGGACTTACGCATTGACAGAGAGAATCAACTATGCATTATCTCTCCTTCTCTCGTTACAAGGCTCTGCCTTGTAATGCTCTTGTAGTGGGCTGCTGCCTCCCGGTTTGACGTCCGGCAGCAGCCCACTTGATCTCATTCCCAGCCTGAGGCCCTTAACGAGGCAGGGGAAGAGTTTTTGGTTAATAAACTTGGTATGCACATGATACTCAATTTGTAAAGTGCGTAAGTCCTACAAAGATAAATATTTTAAATATTAACATATGAATAATTATTCACATGTTAATATAAGCCTATAACTGATAGGAGAAAACCTATGACCGAAAGTCATAGGAGGCAAGGCCCTGCATTCATGCATGGGGTAAGACAAGCGCGGGAATTTATTAAGCGTCAAGTAACTCTATGATTTTGAATGTACAGCTTAACGATATCTTCATGTGCGCCTCCAACGGTAGATACAAAGTAAGAGTTAGTCCACAGTGTCGTCCGTTTTGATCTAAGTTGTGGAAAATAAGCGTCTGAGATACCAAGATGATTGCACCTTTGAACCGCTTAACTGCTCTATGGATACCAAACTGGGGATCTACTTCAATGAGTAGGTGAACGTGCAAATAGCATTATTTCCATCTCAATGATCTCGACCCGTATTTACGAGCGCTATTTGCTCGCTTAAGTTCTTTAAGCCTTAGATCTACTCCATCCTTGAGGACGCTACGCCGATACAATGGAAGTCCAGACAACGTGATACTTACATGAATACACGACATTGTTATTAGATTTAAATTTCTTCATAAAAAAGACTGGCGCTATCTAGCTTTTAAGTATATAGTATTTTCATCAAAGGTACATAATCAATCATTGGTAAGCGAGTATGCAAGTGCGGTGGAATTTCAAGATGTTACCCAGCCAGTCCCAAGAGGAAACTCTTGAAGATTGGTTGGTAACGTTGCGAAAACATCGTAATTATGCTTTAAGAGAACGGATAGACGGGTTCGATGCTAACAATCAAAATATTGATACTCCTATCGCTTATGCCCATGGAGCCTACTGTCATTTAGGCTCAAGGATTGAAGTAGGTTCTTGTTGTCCCCTAACTTGCCCAGTCCTCAAGCATGGTGTCATCCCTGAAAATTTAGATCTAGCGACCAAGCAATCCAAAGTTAAAGACAAGGCGAGTAAGGAAGTTATCGGAACTAGTCGTGAGTGGGATTCAGCGTCTGGCATTCAAATGAAAGTTACGTCCCAGATTCGGCAATCGTTGGATAGTTTCGCTGCTATTGATTCATGTGTTTTGCAGCGCAACATTGCCAGATTGGATACTGCTTATGCGAACTTTTGGAAGCAGGGTAGAGGTTTCCCGCAGTTCCTGCGACGACTAGATTCTTTTGAGTACAAGCCGGGTCGTGTCATCCTGCGTCATATTCGCAAGAATTACGCTACCGCTTACCTGCCTGGAATTGGCGAAGTGAAA
>JADQBA010000154.1 GCA_016903675.1 Stigonema ocellatum SAG 48.90 = DSM 106950
CTCAAGGATAAGATGTGTTTTATTTGTCGTTACCAAGAGTCTCTTTTGCCTGATACAAATGCCCATAACATAAAAAATACAGCTATGGAACAATTGCTTACAGCCCTTGTAGAGGTTGGGTAGTGAGTAGCTCTCAGCAGAGATCAAAAATAAGTGGCATAGCATTATCTAGGATAAAATAGATGGCGCTCTCCCCTGGAGAATCTGCTGGCATCCTGTAAAAGGACATTGATTGCAAGCGCAGTGTAAATGGGTCAATTGTGTCTGGATCACAGTGTGCTGGGGTGATGTCAAACAGCGTCGTCTGTTTGGGTGGGTTGCTTTCTCTTACGCGTTGCTGATACTCTAAGATTTGGGACTTCCATTGTAATAGAGCATCCCTATCCATGACGAGCTGGTCTTGTCTCAATGCTGGTTTTGGGGGCATTTGTGAGAATAAATCAAGCTGAAAGCCTGTCATGGTCACTCCTCATCCGATTAATTGATGATACTGGATGGGGGTGAGTTGTGCTGATGGGCGATCGCTCCCTTGTCGTGTGCTCCCTTGCAGATCGCCGAGTGTACAAGTGCTGTCGCACTACCACCCACAGCTTAAATTTTTTTATCTGCATGTTAAATAGACTTAAGTTGTGTCCTCCATGGTTGCAAGAGTAATTGTAGAAGGATTATTGGGGTTTAATGCTAAAAGTGCGATCGCTCGCTGTGGCTTCCGCATTGCTCTTTCGTGTGATCACAATTTCACAGTGAGGGGGTGATGTTCTGGTAATGTTAGGTGTTTTCTGCCAAGAGGGCACTAAAAATTGAAGTCTTTTTCGCAACTCTTGCTAGGTGACTAAACTAAAACAATTATGTCCCTAAAATTTGTCCAGTTTTCACCCAAATTTAAAATGATGATAATCTTATATCAACCTTGAAGCTTTATCCTAGATAAGGAAAAGCTTCAAGGAAGAAAAAATATGGATTCATCTATTCCAGGCACTACTAATTCTACACTATTAACTCCTGCTGTATTTGGAGATAATGTACAAGACTTACTTGGTACTGGAACATTAAATATACATCCCAATGCCACAATTGTGGTGAATAGCATTAATGATACTGTAAACTCTAGCCCTGGTGTTACCACGTTGCGGGATGCCATCAATCAGGCTAATGCTGACGATGGAAAAGACTTGATTGTATTTGACCGTTCTTTATTCTCTACTGCACAGACGATTACCCTAACTGGTGGAGAACTGGATATCACTCATAATTTGGATATAGTTGCTCCAAGAGATACACTTACAGGTGGGGATTTGGTGACGGTGAGTGCTAAGGGCGCTTCACGGGTATTTGAGATTTCGTCGGGAGCAACGGTGAGTTTCAATGGATTGATTGTTGCTGATGGTCAGGTGACCGGAGACTATGGTGGCGGAATTTTGAACTCTGGTATACTTACCATTAACAGCAGTATTGTTCGTA
Source organism: Stigonema ocellatum SAG 48.90 = DSM 106950 (assembly GCA_016903675.1). GTDB lineage: Bacteria > Cyanobacteriota > Cyanobacteriia > Cyanobacteriales > Nostocaceae > Stigonema > Stigonema ocellatum. The sequence continues at coordinate 1,462 of JADQBA010000154.1, forward strand.
ACAACTCAGCCAAAAACACAAGCAATGGCAGTGGCTTTGGTGGTGCTGGTGGCGGGATATTTAACAGTGGCACTTTAAATCTGAGCAACAGCACCATAAGTAGCAACTCCTCAGAAAACATTCCCTACAGCAACACAGGTGGGGGTATATATAATTATTATGGTGGCATTTTAAATTTGAGCAACAGCACCATAAGTGGCAACTCAGCATCTAGAGGCGGCGGCGGTATCACTAGTATATCGAATGGTCAAGTTCTTATAAGTAACACTACTATAAATGACAACAACGCAGGATTGGGCGGTGGGATCTTTAACAGTGGAAATGGCACCTTTGAGGTGAGCAACAGCATCATCAACGACAACTCATCAACAGATGGAGGTGGCGGTATTTACAATTATGGCAACTTAACAGCCAGCAACAGCACTATAAGTCATAACTTGGTATCCGTCGGCAGCTACCAAGATGGTGGCGGTGGGATCTCTAACCGTACAGGTACTATCACATTAAATAATAGCATTATAAGTGGTAACTCAGCATATGGCGAGGGTGGCGGCATCTCTAACAACTTTGGCGGAAAGCTGGTGATAAACAACAGCAGTATCAGTGATAACAAGGGAAACGATGGTGGTGGAATCTATAACATTGGTGGAACCTATAATGGGCTTATCAATAGCGTTCTTGTAAGCGACAGCATTATAAACGGCAACTCGGCTTCTTTCGGCGGTGGTATCTACACATCAGGTACCGTAAATCTAACCAACACCACTATAAATAGCAACATAGGTAGATTGGGCGGCAGCATCTTTAATATCTTTGGCACCAATACTGTGAACAACAGCCTTATAAGCAATAACATCGGTTCCGGCATCTGGAACGATGGTGGCATCACTATGGTAAACAACAGCACCATCAGCGGTAACTCAACCGACAACAGAGGCGGTGGCATCATAAACAGTGATAATGGCATCACCACGGTGAATAACAGTACCATCAGCGGTAACTCGGCTTCTTACGACGGTGGTGGCATTTACATGTACGATGGCACCGTCAATCTGACCAACAGTACTATCAGCGGGAATAAGGCAACCAATAAAGGTGGTGGCATCTATGATAGTGAGTCTGGCACCTTAATACTGCTATTCAGTACCATCACCGGAAACCAAGCTGCTAATGGTGGAGGTGTGTTTAATTCTCGTCAGTTTTCAGGTTCTGGATCGGTCAGCCTGCGCAATACAATCATCGCCGCCAACCTCAACACTGATGGCGGTGTCAACCCCGATGCGAATGGTCCATTCACAAGCAATGGCTACAACTTGATTGGTGATGGCACTGGCAGCACCGGGTTTGGTGTTGCAGGAGACATAGTGGGAACAAGTACTAACCCCATAGACCCTGGCTTAGGTACCTTAGCCAATAACGGTGGCCCCACCCAAACCATCGCCCTTCTCCCCGGTAGTCCAGCAATTAACGCAGGCGACCCAACCATACTACCAACTGACCCCACCACAGATCAACGTGGCAAGCCTCGTGTAAGACGTGGTAGAGCAGATATTGGAGCGTTTGAATCAAGGTTCAAAGCGTAGCTGACGAGTGTCAAAGAGATTGTCCATGGGGCAATACGGTTTGGTTAAAGGGGAAAGGGTAAAGGGAAAACGGATGCATGTGAGGAATTTTTACCTTTACCCATTCCCCCTTACCCTTTACCCTGAAGCCAAATTGGTATATCTTTCACTACAAGGAAGCAGGAGCCTCCTTCCCAATCACCAACAGTGGGGCTATTGATGGATAAAAATAAATTTATTCCTTCATAAATATCAGCAAGCTGTGGGCAAACCCTGTTGATTGACTTCTCGTTTTAACCAGGCGATCGCTTTTCTATCTGAGTCAAAAACAAGTTCTGATGGGTCTAGTTGAGCTAGCTTGTTGACAGAATTGACAACTTCTTGTAAACGCCAACCTCGGCGCATGTGAATTTCGATTAACTTAGATAGTCCCATTTCTTCATAATTTGTTTTGAAGAAAATTCCCAATGGATCTATGTGATCAACGATTTCAAGGTCTTCATCCGAAAGTGGGGAATTATCAACCTGAGTAAAAACCTTCCAAATGTTTGAGCTTTCTATCACTTCAATGTCTACAATAAAGTGTCTGGTTTTGAAGAACCTAGTTCTAATTTCAGCAGGCTCTATATGAAGAGTTACATTTTTGTAACAATAGTCTCCGATAGCTCTTTTTGCACCCTTGCTGATACTGCTTGGTAATAGCATTAATTCAAAGTCTAATATCAGGCGATCGCCATAAGTAAATATTTCTGTAGTAATCATTAGCTCAACCTCTCTATAATACATTGGTAAACAGTTTCACCAGGTATAATATTCCCGTTCGGGTCTATCCTTTCAGGACTAGATATACCCGTTCCCCCCAATGAAAAATCCCAAACTCCACCATATTGCTTTTGTAAATCTCTTGTCATATTCTGGCATTCCTGTCTACTTATACCATTAATCACAATTCTTGCACCCTTCTTGGTAGGGTCTTTACCTCCTGCTTGGCTATTAACATGAGTTGGTGCAACTTTGTGTTTTGCTGGCACTCTTTGCACCACACCAGTAACTGTATTCTTAATGATGTAATAGCCTATACCACCTATCACGACAAAGCCACTCACAACACATGAAGGTATATCTTTACATGGCGCTGCTTGCTCAGTCTGGGCAGTAGCAATACGGGTGAAGTTGGGACAGACCAATAGTGCTAGAGCTGCCACAACAACAATCTTTCTAATCATCAAATTTCTCCTTACTTATCCGACAAGTGGGCGACCTGACAATTGTCGGATCGCCCATGACCTTAAACCCTACGCTGCTCCTGCCACCTGGGCTTGTGCGTGCTGCTTCAAGCGCTCCCATTCCGACGTTGTGAGTTCATCGAATGGTCTATCCAGTAGATGGTCAATATCAGTTTGGTGTGCACTCGAGACGAGTTGTCCAGACGTTGCCACAATCAAAAGTTGTGCTTCGACTGCGGTGTTGCATCGGATCTGGGCGTGATTGGATTGAATTATCCACAAGCCATCAATGGCTTGGTAGAAAGTGCCTAGTATTTGGGAACCGTGCCAGACGCGGTACAGTTCACCAAAATCGCGGTCTAGTATGGAATCAATCTCGATTTCAGGCGCTATTTCTTGGGCTTGTTCCTCAAGGTACGCATCTAGTTCGGCTTGGGCTATGGCTTGAGAGTCGAGGTTGATAGAATGAGAATGTTGTTGTAGCATGGTTAAGACAATCCTTTTCATAAGGGAATCACTCATGCGATCGCTGTCTGTGGAAGGAAGGCGATCGCATGACTGTTTTGTTTCTCCATTCTGATCGAAATTACGATACAATATCAATACTTGACGAGACAAATGTAACGACACCTTGCAATACACGATTGTTCGAGACTAGATTGGGGATATATAGGTTTAGAGAAAACGACTATGGCAGCTAAAAGACCAAGAACCTTCATCTCAATCGAGATAGACCCTGACACGAAAAAAGCGTTCAATGATAAAGTCGAGCAAGAGGGTAAAACAGTGACATCTGTCCTCAAACAATTTATTGACCAGTATTTAAGCAACGAGATATCAGGAACCCTTCCTAGCTTGATAGAGATAACTCAACGACTAAAACTTGTTGAAGACAAAATTCAAGGAATAAGCCTTGAAAATAGCGAACTGGTAAATGAAAACAAGCAACTAGTGGGGGAATCAGCCGCCTGAGAGAGGAAAACAAGTCTCTCAGGCAACTTCACCACGAACTAGCAAATTTACTCAATAAGGAAAGACCCGCCAACTATCAGGTGGGTTAAATGTTTTTTATGGGTGTTGCCTGTCTCGGATTTGTATTGTAAAATCGAGACAGGAAACGCAAACAAGTTTAACAAATGAACGCGATCGCTTTTACACTCGCTACTGCTGTGATATGGGGGAACTGTTTGAGGTTGTGTCTAAAAATGGGGAGGAAGTAGCATAAGTACTGTTGATGCATCATTATCAATTCTTTTGCAATTGCGATCCTCGGCTAGTTGTTGACGGAATGCCTTTTTTGTCTGACGAGTAGGTGCATTTGCAACGTGGCTGCAACATCTTTCATTGATGGTGCTCGATAACCCTATGGTTGTGATATCACTCCTGATGATTTGCATCTTGTAGAACAGACAAGCAAAAAAATAAGCAGCTAAGCCCAAAAAAGCAGGAGTAAAGCATAACCCCTACTGCTAGTTTGACCGCAAACAGTAGGGGTGATTTAAGCGCAATCACTTTGAACATTATGAACCATATCGTAACACATTCCCCTGTACTTTGCATAGGGGCAGATTTCCCACGCCCATACAACCGCAGACATCATAGTAAACCCGACTCGATAGGTCAATACTTGTCAATATGTGGGGAAGGGGTAAAGGGAAATGGGGAAAGAGTAAAAGTTCTTCACCTTTCCCCTTTAACCTTTCCCCAAATCCCATCTTCACCTTTCCCCATTTCCCCTTTCCCCTTTCCCTACGCAGTATCGGGTGGTGAGCCATGACCATAACTCTATCTCTCCCCACCCTCTGGGTCGCAGACTTAGAGCTTTTCGTACACTTAGGACGCCACTTCGCTGTCCTTGATTTAATCAATCCCCCCACCACCACCGCCCCAGGACTCCACTACATCCTAGTGGATGCAAACACCCCATTAGCAGCCATCTGGAGGGCTGGCTACTTAACCAATGGAACCGCCCGAGTTTACCAATGCCAAAGTACAACCGATGCTTGGGTGGGCAGTGGGGTCATGCACCCGAAAGAGCTAATTGAACAAATCTTCACTTTTTCCCGCCCCTGGGCAGAATGGGTGAAGGCGCAAACCAACCAACAAATCAGCGTCATAGAAGCACGGGACATTGCAGCAGTTATTATTAAATATGCTCCATTCCCTATGGCAACTCTGGAGCAGTTGCGCCAACAGTGTAAGGTTAGTAGCTGGGACTGGAAGGCAATAATTAACGAACTGCGGCAGATTGAATCCAAGGCTCAGCTAAGTACTACTGAAAGATTACGTCTGGAAATACAGCGCTATGCCACCGAACCTGACCCCATCGCCAAAGCCTTACTCAAGAGTGAAATTTGCTCTCACTACCGCATCAGCGAGAAAAACCTGAATCAACTGGTGGAGGTCATCAATCAAGCCAGTAGTACAGCAGCACCCAAGCTGTACACGGCGGCGGAATTTATGCGGCTGGAAACTGGGGGTGTGGAATGGCTCTTCCCTGGATTACTCTTGGGTAGGGGTGTAACTATTCTTGGTGGGGACCCTGGAATTGGTAAGACGACTCTCGCCTATGACGCCGCAGTGTCGCTGCTCCTGGATGAGGAATTTCTTGGGGAGAAACCAACTAAGAAGGGTAAAGTTTTATTCGTAGCAAGTGATGAACTCCCCTGTTTTGTTCAGGATAAACTTGCTACGCGTGGTGCATTTGCTGCTCTTGACTGGGCTGTGCTAATGGACTGGGATGTGAGTCAGTGGCAGCAGTTGGAAGATGCGATCGCACAACTCAACCCCACCATGGTCGTCATCGACAGCTTCTCCTCGATCCACAACTCTTTGGATTTCGACGAGAACGCGGCTGTTGCTAAACATGCTGTAAGTCAACTGGAAGCGTTGTCTAATACTTACGGGTTTGGGTGTATTTTAATTCACCATAATAATAAGAACCGCGATCGCAAGGGAGTTTCCAAGTTGCGCGGCAGCAGTGGTATTGGTGCTGCGGCCTCCGCTATCTGGATTTTAGAGGGGGAAAATAATAGCCAATTAAGGAGACTCAGCAGTCCTAAAATCCGCAGTGCTGCGCCCATAGACTTGATGCTCAAGCTGAATCCTGAATTTGGGAGATGGGAGGTGACGAGCGAGGTTGATGTGACTACTAAAACGTGTGGCGATCGCATTATAGAACTGCTCTCGAAAATTCCTGAGAACGTGGCGTTGTGTTGTACTGAAATTGCGGGTGCGATCGGTTGGGGGAGAGAGGCTATTTACAAAGCGTTACAACGACTCTCCCAGAGGGGCATTTTGAGTGTGCGTCCATCTACTACAGACCCACGACATAAGGTTTACAGATTGGCGGTAAACTTGGGGGACACACCGACAACACCGTCAGAAGAGTTGTCCAATGTAAGTCCTGAAAGTGTTGTGCAGCAAGAAGTTTCGGACATTGGACAAGTGTTGGACAACCCGATTGGACACCAGGAGTCGTTGGACAATGTAATTGTTGAAAGTGTTGTGCAGCTTGGGTTAGAGGACATTGGACAGACGTTGTCCAACGTAGTTGGACACTGTTCGCAGAGTCCAGAGTCTCAAAACGACGTAATCACCGCAGCTAACGACATTGGACAGACATTGGACAACGATGCTGGACACCAGGGGGAGAGGGTAGATGATTTGGATAGGTCGGCGGTGGCTAACCAGGCTCTTATTCTGAGTGACCCGCTTCTGGATGCGGAGGCGTTGGAATACTTGACTCAGGGTTGGACAATTGGGTTTAAACGGGCGGTGTATGGGCAATTGAGTGAGGAGGTTAGGAGTAGGTTATGGGAGATTGTGCGGAAGTTGGGGTGAAGATGGGTTGTGGGGAATGCGATCGCGCTCTTAGATGAGGATGGGTTGTGGGGAGTGCGATCGCTCTTTTGGCGGCAACAGCATCTCCCGAGTGAGAATGAAGGTTGGGTTGTGGGAGCGTAAGCGCAGCGGCGGCAACAGCCTCGCTCTTGTTGAGGATTGGGTATGGAGAGCGATAAGCTCAAGGCGCAATCACGATGCGGACGAAAGCGCTGCGCAAACGCATTCTAACTCGTGCGATCCACACACTACTCTGCTGGGCAATTGAGTGAGGGGGTTAGATGGAGGTTATGGGAGATTGTGGGCTTGAAGGGGTGAGGATGGGTTGTGGCGATGCTCCTATCCGCCGCTGCGCGATCGCTATTAATGAAGATTGGGTTGTGGTGTGGCGATCGCTCTTTCCGATGAAGATTGGGTATGGTGATCGCTCTATGATGAGAATTGGTTTGTGGGGTGCGTTCTTCGTGCAGGTGCGGGAGTGCATCGCTCCTTTGAATGAAGATTGGGTATGGCGATCGCTTTTTAGGATGAAGATTGGTTTGTGGGACGCGATCGCTCTTTACAATCAAGATTGGGTTGTGGTAGCGTTCGTGATCGTTTCACAAAGCTATTAAAAATCTGCCTAAATTGGTAACATCTATCTGGAATCGTATCCTGTCCAATTGTAGATTTGTTTGGATACTGTTTCAAAGCAGCTCATATCTGAAAAAGTTATGCACATTAGTATCGCAGATGACATAAAGAAGAAATTTCACGCAGCCTGTGCTATTCGTGGGTTGAAGATGAGTCAAGTGGTGGTGGAGATGATTGAGCAGTGGTTGGATACCAAGGAAGTTTCCCCAAATAGTACAAGTACACAAAAGAGGTAAGGAGTTACTACTAATTGGATAGTCGTATTTACAGCCTCCTTACGCAGAAAATACCTGTTTACTAGAAAAAGCCAGGAGAGTAACTTAAATGACAGAGAAAAAGCAAACAGCATACATTGCTTTTCAAGGTGGTGGTGTACTTGGAATGGCTCATCTCGGTGCGTGGAAAGCAGTATCGCAGGAGTTCGATATTAGAGGCGTAGCTGGAACATCTGCTGGTTCAGTTGTCGCTGCGTTCTGTGCTGCTGGATTTCAGCCAGACCATACAATTGATATCTTTCGTGAGCTTGATTGGTCTAAGTTAGTGAGACGCCAGAATTGCTTAAAGATCTTGAGAAAGCGAAATGGTTTCTCTGATGGAAAGAATTTCCTTAAATGGCTGACAGATAAGCTGAAAGAACATCTTGACATTGATAAGGGCGTACAGGATAAGTTTGATTACTTATATCAGAAAACTAATATTTATCTGGCAATTGTCGCTTGTGATCTTAACACAAAAGAGCCTGTAGTCTTTAATAAAGAGAAAAGACCAAATGATTCTGTTTCACGTGCTGTACGTGCATCAATTTCCATTCCTATTTTTTTTGAACCCCTAAAAAATGACAACGTAAATGAAGTGCTAGTGGATGGTGGATTACTACTCAATTACCCTATTAAACTTCTGTATGAGCTAGCAAAAAAAGACAATGCTGTATTGATAGGTGTACGGTTTAAAGAGAAGCCAAATTACCTTGACAATCTGGATGTTTGGAAGGTAGCTAAGGCATCTCTGGAGACTATGCAGAAACCCGGAAATAAACTTTCTGAAGAGATGATTCAATACCCCAAATACATAGAAGTTGAAATTGATGTGGAAGGTTTTGACTTCCTAAACTTCAATTTGACAAAGGATGAAAGAAACAAATTGCTTAAACGCGGAGTAGAGGCTACAGAACGAATGCTAGATAAATGGAAACCTGAGCAGCAATCTCATTATCATAAAGAAAGACAACAAACTCAAATTGCCAATCCGGATCTTAGTTATTATATAGAACGTCCCCCCATTGAATCCAATTGTGACAAAGAGATTTTGAAGCCTGGTGCACTCATTCGGATTAAAGCACCAAATGAAATGGGTAAGACATTTTTGATAACGAAAATTCTCGAGCATGTACCCCAGGAAGAATATCGTGTGGTACGTTTGTCTATTAGGAGAGTAGAACAAGATATATTAAATAGCCTTAAGAAGTTCCTACACTGGTTTTGCTCTGAAGTTAGTAAGCAGCTGTCTCTGGAAAATCAGCTGAAGAACTACTGGGATGCAGAGAACGCAAGTAACAATGCTAACTGCACTGCTTATTTTGAGGAGTATTTGTTGCCTCAAATCAACCTTCCCTTAATTTTGGCTTTAGATGACGTAGACCTACTTTTTCCTTATCGAGAAGTTGCAGGAGATTTTTTTAGTATGCTACGTCACTGGTATGAGATAGGGAAAGTTTACGATACTTGGAAAAAATTACGGCTAGTCTTGGCACATTCCACGGAAGTCTATGTTCCTTTGAACATTAATCAGTCTCCTTTTAACGTGGGTATGCCAGTGGAGTTAGACGAATTCAATCAGCAACAAGTACTTGATTTAGCACGACGTTATAAGCTTGATTGGCAGAATGATCAAGTTCAGAATTTGATGGCAGTAGTGGGAGGACATCCAGCTTTAGTATTCAAAGCAGTGGAACATATTAGTTTGCAAAAGGTATCACTAGAAACACTAATGCAGACCGCTTCTACAGAATCAGGAATTTATAGCAATCATCTACGACATTACTTTAATAATCTGCAAGCAGTTCCAGACTTGGCTGAAGCACTGAAACATGTTGTTACTTCCCTAGTGCCAGTGGAATTAAATCCAACACAAACCTATAAATTACATAGTATGGGACTCGTGCATCGGCAAAATAATTGTGTGATGCCTCGGTGCAAACTATACCGCGAGTACTTTACCAGAGTGTTGAAATGAATAACTATGACAAATATTATACTGTTGGAGGTAGTCTACGCGCTGATGCTCCCACTTATGTCACTAGGCAAGCAGATGATGAACTCTATAAATATCTAAAAAACGGAGAGTTCTGTTATATTCTTAACTCTCGGCAGATGGGCAAGTCCAGCTTGATGGTACGCACAAAGAAAAAACTAGAAGAAGATGAGGGAATTATTTGTGGGTTTGTTGACTTATCCGGAATTGGTAATTCGGATGTAACGTCGAAACAATGGTATTCAGGCTTTATCCAATCTCTGGTTAGAAGTTTTAGGCTAAAAATTGATTGGCGGAATTGGTTTCGGACGCAAATAGAGCTTTCTTCACCTAGTAGCGTATTGAAGATGTTTATTGAAGAGCATCTTCTAGAAGAAATAAATAGAAAAAAAATTGTTGTTTTTGTGGATGAAATTGACTCCGTTCTCACCCAACGATTCTCTTTAGACGATTTTTTTACACTAATTCGATCTTGTCATGAGCAACGACCTATTGACGGAAAATATAAGCGCCTTACTTTTGCTTTGCTGGGGGTTGCGACACCTTACGATTTGATAATAAATAAAAGAAACACACCATTTAATATTGGCAAAAAAATTGAATTGCATGGCTTTAAGGAGAACGAAGCCCAGCCGTTAGTGAAGGGATTGGAAGGGAGAATAGATAATCCAAAGTTGATGCTGAAAAGGATATTGTCTTGGACTGGAGGACAACCATTTTTAACGCAAAAGCTGTGTGAACTAGTGGCTACATCATCTGATGGTTTTAAGAGAGAGACAAAGAATGAAGAGGAGTGGCTAAAGGGACTAGTAGAATCGCAGATCATTGAGAGTTGGGAATCTCAGGATGAGCCAGAGCATTTTAAGACGATACGCGATCGCATTCTTGGGAGAGGAGATAAAACTACTCGTTTACTGAAAATCTATCAGAAAATTTTGCAACAGAGCGAAATAAAAGCTGATGAAAGTCATGAACAAATGGAGTTGCGGCTATCAGGCTTAGTGGTGAAGCAACAGGGGAAGTTAAAAGTTTACAATCGCTTGTATCAGTCTATTTTTACTGAGGCTTGGACCAACAATATGTTAGGCGTCATAGAAGTAGAACGAGAAGATAGAAAAAACGATGATGACCTCGGTAGCGATCGCGCCATAGACTACACCCGACTCCGTGACTTGCTAAAAGCAGGAAATTGGAAAGACGCCGATTATGAGACCTATTTGGTCATGCTCAAAGTTGTAGGTCGTGGGGAAGGTGACTGGATTAGAGATGAAGAACTCTTGAATTTTCCCTGCACTGACCTACGCACAATAGACAATTTGTGGGTAAAATACAGCAATGGACGTTTTGGCTTCAGCGTTCAAAAGAACATTTACCTTGAAGTTGGGGGTATACCCGACGGCAGATTTTATGAAGAAGCCTGGGAAAAGTTTGGCGATCGCGTGGGATGGAGAGTGAAAGAAAGCTGGATTTTGTACAGGTCAGTGACCTTTGATACACAGGCCCCGGTGGGACACCCACAGGCCCCGGTGGGACACCTACCGACCTTGAGGCCCCGGCCCCGGGGGCGGGTGCCGCTTGCCGCTTTTTGCGGTGCCGCTTTCGCTTGGTCATCTCTTCTCTCGCATCGAGACTTGTAAATTGTAGCCTGTAGGCGATTCTGAATTTTATTAAGATTTATTACAGCATCCCAATCCACGCAAGAATCAGCATTCCCGCATTGCGATACCTGGCACCGGGGGAAGAAAACAGTTAGCTTGAATAAATTTTTTTGCTACCTCATTTACCTCAGTACTCTCGGTCACCCTCTGTTTGTCCCAAGGTAAACTCATTTGCCCTGGTGACGACTTTTTCGACTTTCCACCTTTCAATATCGATGGTAAAAAGCTACTCCCCCAAAAGCTCTTCTTCTCCGATTTCCCCTGTGGTCGATATTTCTGGCAGAACCTACGATACTTTGCTGCACATTCTTCCAAAGTTCTCCCCAGTTGCAAGAATGCCGGATGCCACTGCGTAATCCCGTCCGAAGTTAACCTATCATGAGTCCCATAATTACTGAAGTCGTAGAAAAACCCTTGCTGCATCCCAGCTGCTTTGGGGTTGAGATGAATGTAACGCAGCGTGTTTAATGCCCTCTTATAATCGGCTTTTTCAAAGCCACTACTGTGATATCTTTTCTCCCAGAAGTGACCAGTACGGTTAAGCATCCTGTTAAAACACATTGCGGTGTACCAATTTATCCAGTGCATGATTTTAGGAAGGTCATCTGGTTGGTTTGGTTCAATCAAGTAGTGAACATGATTACTCATAATACATAAAGCATACAGTTTAAAATTAAATTTATCCTGTGCTTTTTTGATTGCGTAGAGAAAAACTTCTCTACACTCATAACGACTTAATTTAAACTCTCGGTTGTTACAACGTACAGTAACGTGGTAGCAGTAGTTGGGTTTGAGTTCTCGGGGTGGGCGTGGCATAGCGTGAGCGCAAAACATTTTTAACACGAATATGTTACCAATGAAGCGCGATAGCGAAGCGTTAAGCAAGCGGGCTTATCGCACTCCCAAACCTCCCCTCAACACCCAATCCTCTCCCTGGATAATTTGTAGGGGCAAAAGCACTGCATAAAGCACTGCCCAGTAGTGCGTAAGCATTCAGTCAAGCGATAACAGGGTAGTATGCTTCGAGTCCCTGAGTGCGATCGCTGCCAATTCTACGCCCACGACCCTCACATAGTCTGTGCGTTACATCCAGCTGTCCCTGGTAGCGACAGCTGACCTGACTTTCACCTGAGGCTGGACGCCCAATGCGCCGCCGTTACAGCCTTCTAAGGAAGGCGGGTAATGCAAATCTTAGAGGCTTTATTGCAATTGAGACGTTCTTATTGACAAGATGGGTTGTCTTCGGGAGTACGCGTGGGTGATTCAATAGCAAAAATTTTCCATTTATTCGTTTGATACTTAAGAGTATAAATTAATTCTTGTTGGTATTGTGGGGTAGCTTTAATACACTCTTCGGTCTGTAAAGAATATGCAAATACACGGAGGTCTCTTGTAAATTTTACTTTCGCTATTAAAGATTGATTTGTAATATCAATATCAATGAATTGAATCGAGCTGCTTTGACTTTTAATCTTAATTTTTTCCTTTCTATAGTGTGCAATATTTTCTTGCAACATTTTGAGAGCATTTTCCGTAAAGACTTCTTCAAGTAAGGATGAATCAAGGCTCCAGTATGCCTCACTGCCCAAATTTATAGCACGTTGAATCACCGACTTGACCTCTGCATTCTCTGGAGAGACGGAAGAAGACACAATATTTCTGGGAAATATCTTGTCCCAATTGCTGAAAATCGCAGCGCCAATTAATCCAATTGCGCTCAAAACACCAAGGATGATTTGAACCGAACTTTTATGATTTGAACTCATGGATGTCAAGTTTAAAGTTGAGGGGTGACACGCAAGCTAAAAAATTTTACTGTGAGTCTTTTATATTACCAAAGAAAGGTAGAGGGCAGAAAAGAAGAGGTTAGGGATGTGCCCGATGCCAAAAGGGTTTAAAGCCCCTAACTAAAGTTAGGGGCTTTCCTTCTGCCCTCTACCTTCTGTCTTGCCCCTTCGGGGCAAGACAGCTTATTCTTTTCCATCTATTTCAAGGGTTTCAGAGTGCTTAAGTAGAAAAGCGCAAAACGAAAAGTAAAGTGTTCCGAAACCCTCTTCCCTTCTGCCTTGTCTCAACCATAAATATTCACGCCCATCTACTTATCACCCCCCAAAAGTTTAAAGTTTTCAGCATCTTCAACTCACCACTCTACTAAGCAAGTTAAAGCTTTAAGCATATACAGTTAAAGGTGAAGAGCGATTGTCCTTTCTTGTCCATGCACTAAACTTTTTAGATCCCTCAATTTTACCAATTGGACCTTCTTCAAATTTTACTGTATTAGCGGATCTTGGTGGTAGATTATATTGTGCTGTTCTTTGATCTTCTATATTATCCAATGATTTAGAATCGACAACTGTGAGTGAAAGATAACCAGTAGATGGCTGATGGCTTTCGTTAGCTAGAATTATAGTTCCACTTGTCGGACGAAATACCGGTAAATGCGATCTATTTAATGATAGCTCGTCAACTTGAGCTATTAATAAAGGACCGTATAAAGCTTGAAGTTGTTGTTGATAGTACCGATAATACCAAGCAGTTTGGGGATCACACCACAGTTGTCCATAACTATCCTTGAAACACCCACCATAAGCTTTTTCAGGAAGCAGTAAGTTGGATAAACCAGCAACCGAAGCTCCAATTCCTGCCATTCCTGTCAGTTTCAAGAATTTTCTCCTACTAGTACTGAAATCCATATTCTCACTATCTAAGCGATGTGTACCTTCAGAGGGCTTAAGCAAATCATTAATTGGGCGACTTTCAATGATCTTCAACCTCATGTTATTCCGCTCCTTAATATTGACAGTCCTAAATTGTTACGATTTGTTAAAAGACAGAACGCTTTTATGGCAAGAATACAAAGCTGCACCCAGTTTGCATCTGCCTTGAAGATATATTCAGCAATTTAGTAGCCCATTCCTGAAACAGAAGCACAATCTTTTTAGCGTGTTTAACTTCCTGCGATGACGTAAGATTAGTCTACCCCACCGCAAGCGGGGTAGACTAATCTTAGGGATCTACATAACTTCCCTTACTCATTTCCATAATTTCCCAAACCTTTCAGGATTCGTTGCGGTATAGCGCACGGTATGCTGTATATTCCGATGCCCCAGATAATCCTGGATGAGCTGCGTATCCGCGCCCTGATCCGCCAAGGCATAGCCGCAGGCATGGCGCAGCATGTGCGGGTGAGCGGCCAGCGGCAATCCAGCCCGCTTCGCCAGTTCCCGCAGCATCGCCCATACCGTATGGGGTTCAGCCGGGATACGCGCAAAATCGGACAAGTTGTAAATTTTTATTGCAGAGCCTGTTTTATTCATTTACAAAAATGCCTATAAATGGTATCTACGCAATCAAAGTTTTGCACGCTAAAATCAACTCTTCACCGCTTTCAATGCCTCAAGCTTGCCCATAAACAATCATTTTTTGTGATGTTTTTATATTCAGAGAAAATCAAAACCATAAAGGTTACAACGGTAAATCAATACTTTTGAGCATTAAGTTTATAAAACTTTACAACATGTCCCATCTTGCGGGTATCCCGGCTAGACCCCAATATGATGGCGCATAACATTGCGCTAGTTTGTTAGAATCAACTAGAGGTTGAGCCGAGATGACTGCATTTTCGGAAATTGAGGGTTGAAACGTTTACCTACCTCATGATTGATAATTTGCTACTTGATTGTACGTAACATGATTTCCAGTAACTCTAAATCAAGCATTTCATGCCTCTATTTCCGTTCTCGTCCGGATCTCGGCTCAACCTCTAAACAGAGTATAACTATTAGGTTTTGAAGTAAATATAAAGTGAATATGATGAATTAAATAATTTTTGGTGTAGAAGTAATCTATTTAATTCAAGTAGACTTCATGATTTTTTTAAGTAACCGTTCACGGGGTTTGTAAAGGATACGGGAGAAAATAAGTACATAATCAGTAAACCAAAAAGTTTTCCAAAAAGGGCGATGCCTGCTTTGGGCTGACGCTCGAGTACTCGCACTCCGTGAGCTATCGCCTACGCACTTCCCAACTAGTTCAAGCAGAAACCTCCAATTCAAGCCGATTCAACCACTCAATCGCCACACCTAAAATAGGTTGTCCCGCTGCTATTGCAAAAGCTAAAGCCCCCTGGATTGAAGTATGAGCTTTCTCGCTTTCGCCTATCACCCCAGTACCTACAGTCCAATCGGCACACATGTCCGATTTGGAGCTTCGACAACTCAGTCAGGCGGCATCGCCCCTGGTCGGGGATATCCATAGTTTTGGCTTAAAAAGGAATGTCCTCGTTAAAGCGATCATCGATTTGACATGCTATCTGGCAACCTTCGCCCCAGAAAATAGCTTGATTTGTGAGCGGCTCGAAACCAATCGGTTCGGCTTCGATTTCCATGTCCATGAACCAATAGTTCCTGTAGGGAGGATGCGGTTTTAAATTCCCGACAAATTCTATAGTGTGAGCAGAAAAGAAAACGCCCTTCTTATTGGGTTCTGGTGTGGGTTGAAATTCCATAGTTTTTTTCTTTCTCGAAGTGACCTCGCCCGTAAGGTATTAGCTATCAATCAGTCGCCGCGCAGAATTCATTTTCTGCCCAATTTCATCAAGATGTTTTTTAATAGCCTCATCCGATGAAGGGTCAGCATCTTCAATGGTTGCCATATACGCAAGTAATTGGTCAAGCTGTGATTTACTTTCTTGTAGTTTCTGCCAAATTTGAGCATAATCCCAAGCTGGATCTGGAACTGGGTAATCCATGACGTACCTCGTAATTGTTTAAACAAGAGCAAGCTTTTCAGCTTCGTATTCTTCTAGGATTTCTTGATCACTTCGCGTGTCTTCTTGGTTTCTGATCTCCAACGCTGAGGGGGCGATCGCTCACTCGGACGCGAGCGATCGCACTCCTGGCATTTAAACCCTACGCTGCTGATAACTCAAGAGCTTGTGAATGTTGCTTCAATCGCTCCCATTCAGACGGTGTTAGTTCGTCAAACGGTTTATCCAACAGCTCGTCAATATCAGCCTCTTCAGATGTACCAGCAACTAGCAATCCAGCAGTTGCGACAATGAGCATCTGTGCTTCCGAAGCTGTGTTGCATCGAATCTGTGAGTCGGTGTGATTTGATTGAATCATCCATAAGCCATCTAGGGCTTGGTAGAAGGTGCCAAGTATTTGGGAACCGTGCCAGACTCGGTAAAGTTCTCCAAAGTCACGGTCTGGGATAGAATCAATCTCAATTTCGGGGGCTATTTCTTGGGATTGGGCTTCGATGTAGGCGTCTAGCTCTGCTTGCGCCCTTGTCTGCTGGTCAACATGAGTGAATGTGGTGTATTCTTGTAACATAGTTAAACCTGTAAATGAACGGGATTCAAAGGGCGATGCCTGACGGCAAGCCGCTAAGAGCGTCTACGCACGAGTTGTCCAGACAGGAGCGATCGCCCTTTGTTTTGTCTTGATTTAATCTAGCAATAAATCTAGATTAAGTCAAGATAAAAATCAATATTTTTAAATCCATGTACAATAGGCTTTAGGGACACCAATCTGGATAAAGAGTATATTGTTGATAAAGACAAAGAAAAAATATGCCTGCAAATAAAAAGCTTGAAGTGCAAGGGCGAACAGCACAACTGGGAATCAAGATAGATGCTGAACTATACGAGAAGTACAAGGCAAGGCTAAAGGAAACTGGTACTTCAATTACCGAAGACATAGAAAACCACATGAGGGATTATGTTGGCGAGATGCTTATCAAAAGCAATGTCATTGACATCGCAAAACTACTTGAAGACGTGGAAAGCTTGAAGAAATACATGTCTGTCGTAGAGGATTTAAAGCAAGTCGTGGGGGAGTTACAACCGGACTGGCAGCAGAAAACAAGCAGCTTAAAAGCCAGCTAGAAGCCATGTCCTCTCAAATTGAGAATATGGTTCAAATAATGAAAACTTCACCCCCTTTTGACAGGGGGTGAAGCGTTTTTAATACATACTGGTCAATTCTAGACAGAAATATTGATTTTTAGCTAGTCCGGTGTTAGCATTTTTTAAGTGCGATGGAAGACTGACCATCGCATTTTAAATGACAGGCGTTGGGCTGCTAGGTGCTGGCAGCAAAGCGTATCGCCAAGGGAGATCCAAAAACAAGGGATTGAAGACAGCAACCACCTGAAAACACGACAAACGGTAATACAAGGTTTATTTAGCATGACATTTTCCCCAAAAGAACCCTACCAACCACCAGAGGAAGAACCAAAGCCAAACGGTAAGGAAGAACTTAAAGAAGATGCAACACAATTTGAAGAAGCACCACCTCTACCTCCACTAAAAGCAGAGGACGAGAATGGGGTAGACGATGACCCAGATATTTTCAAGAAGGATTAAGCAATGGATTTCGTACCTAAATGGAACTTTCACATTTACCGCCATGTTGAACACTCATGGTTCTACCTTAAGTTCTCTGACCTTGACCAGTACGGGGAAAAGGAGATATGGGCGCATCGATTAACCCACAAGAAAATCGTCTATAACCTTTTTAAGTTAACTGGTGGAACTATAGGGTACTACTTAGCGGATATCTTCAAGCACAAGTTTTACTACTGTGGTTCCACGTTGCAGTTTGTCAAGGTTAAATTGCAAGACTTGGGTGGCTTGGCTGAAACTACCACGTTTTTGGGGAACCCAACAGAGGTATTGGTATCAGAACAGCTTATTAACCCCACTGAACCCTTGGATGAGTCTTACCTGATTTATGAAATGACCCACATAAATAGATTTAGACCCTACGAAGTAGCGCAGTTTACAACCTCATCAAATTTGAAAGATTTTGCAATTAGCAAGAGGGAATTATACCAAAGATTCTTGGATATAAATGACGGACACCGTGGGTTTTACGTCTACCAACCGTCATCTGATGAAGTACTGTATTTTGCGACAAAAGCTGAGTTGCAAAGTGGGATTTTCAACTTGCCTGCACGAGCCTGAAAAAGTCTGTGGTAGCAATAACTACACAGTGCTAATTTTTGACACTTTGCTTTGAATTTAAATCCCCTAGCCCTTGGGTCGAAACAATTGCTGGGGGAAGTTTCAACAACTACTTCTTAGTTTATGACTATCCAAATCATATCACATTTGCCCCCACCAAGCATAGGGGTAGATTCCCCATGTCCAAATTACCGCAGACATCAGGGAAAGTCTAAGGTAAGAAGTCAAAAGTCAAAAGTATTAATTTTGACTTCTTACCTTATGGTTTTGACTTTCCCCGAACGCGAGTGCGTCTCCGTCAGGAGAAGGGGGTGGTGAGCCATGACCATAACTCTATCTCACCCAACCTTGTGGGTCACCGATTTAGGGCTTTTCGTACACCTAGCACGCTATTTCACTGTCTTCGACCTACTTTCCCCACCCTCAACCACCACTCCAGGACTCCACTACATCCTAGTGGATGCAAACACCCCATTAGCAGCAGTTTGGAGAGCAGGATATTTAACTGGTGGAACTGCCCAAATCTACCAATGTCAAAGCACAACCGATGCTTGGATTGGTGGTGGGGTCATGAACCCGAAGGAATTGATTGTACAAATCATGACTTTCTCTCGCTCCTGGTCGGAGTGGGTACAATCACAAACTAAC
>JADQBA010000233.1 GCA_016903675.1 Stigonema ocellatum SAG 48.90 = DSM 106950
CTACCTTGCTGTATAGCCTCTGCCAAACGTTGTTCGTAAATCGGTGATAACTGCATAACTAAATCCCTATCCTCCACATCTAAATTCTGATTCAATTCTAAAGTAGTTTTCAAGTTGGCTAATAAATTTATAGCTTTGCCGCGTAAAGGATTGTTAATATCTAACGCCTGTACTTCTTCAATTGCCCGTTGCTGGACTCTTCCTTTCCCCAACAGTCTCAACCACAGTGTTTCTGGAATTACTGGTAATTGATGAATGACCGCCCTTCGGGAAGTCAAAAGTCAAAAGTCAAAAGTCAAAAAAATTTAAAAAGGATACAAGTCCCTAAATTTATTTATGGAGAAACAAAAATATGTATTTCGCGATGCGTAGCGCAAGAAATACTACGTCCTTATTACAAGCCCCTAAATTTATTTATGGGGATTAATTTTGACTTTTGACTTTTGACTTTTGACTTGGAGCGAAGCGACTTGACTACCACTGCTGTTCTGAGGGATTTTCCCAGAAAATAGATACCTGGAAACCAGTTCTCTACATCCAGTTCTGCGTTAAATCCGGCTAAAAAGTCAACAGAAGCTGTCGGCGAGAGAATCCATAACCGAGGCAAGGAATCTTCTGATAATCTAATCTCATTACGTTTAGCTTCACGTTCGATGCGGGCACAGGTATCAAATAACTTACCCATACAACTGCGAACTTCTGATGCTGTTACTGCATTGCGAAAGGGTTCAATCAGTGCTTTTGTCTGAGCAAATCTTCCTAACAATCCTAAGCTTTCTTGAGCAATTTGGGGTTGAGGAGAGGGTGCAAAGTAAACATCTATTTCTCGTACTTCCCCTGCCACATCCTTACTTGTTTCTACTGAACCTAGCGGTGATAATAATTCTTGGAGATAATCTTTGGCGAAGCGGTCATAGGGAAATCTTGTCATTTTACTTTGCGCTCTACTATCGACCATACACTACCATACCTATGGCATCTATAGGAATCCTGTTTGATTTTTGAAAAAATCTAAGTCTTTGTAGGGTGTGTGCTTGACGGCAGTCCGTAACGCACCAAGAGCCTTAGATGATACCGTACTCTCGTCCAACACACCCTACGTAGATCTGAAAAATTAAATAGTAGTCCTACATTACCATTTGTCTACCATACACATCAATATTGTCCGCAAAACGAACTTTTTTGAGAATTTGTACGTTAATTTGAGATGGGAGTTCAGTAATCACAGCCGACAGGAGGCTATTTCCCGATCGCACTCTGCGCACTTGGTGCTGAAATAGTATCTTTTAACCCATATCGCTCTTCTATGACTCAGGTTCGAGAATAATCTCATGAAACCCCGACACAGGTGCGGCTAAACAAACAAAGTCCCTTCGGGTGACGCTCGCGGACTCGCTAACGCTGCGCTATCGCCAGTTCCCTAGGTTGGGAAACCCGCCTTCTCCCAAGGGGAGACGCACTCGCGTTCAGGACTGGACTCACCGCCTGCGCGGACTAATCTGAAAATAGCGTTTCAAATTTAATGTGGCGAGAGTAATAAAAGAGCGTTAGTCTGAAGCCAGAAGATTATCGGCTAATATAAGAATCCTAAATCATTCATGAAAAATTTTAAGTAGGGTGGGCACTGCCCACCATATCCGGGTTTTGTAGGGCATAGCCCCACCTACGTATATTTCAAAAATCAAATATGATTCCTATAATTCCGTGTTATATATTGTTTCTTCGGAGAAAATAAACCAATTTCCAAAAGTGAGACATTCATAATCATGGCAGCAGCTAAATCATTGTTATCGTCATTTGTTAGTTAGAATATTCTGTCTAATCAACTTGTTAATATTTTAGTGTCTTATCGGAAAAATAATGCTGAAAAAATATACAGAATTGTCTACTTTTCTTCCACTAAGATTTTGATATTTATTCAGTTTATTGTTGTGTGCTTTACTATTATTAATGATTCCCCCTGTTAGGATATTGAAATCAACTCAAGAGAAGATTTTTTCTTCTTTTCCACTCAAAAGTATCTTTTTTTCCTGCACAAGGAGGAATCAGCCATGGCAATGAACTCGAATTTTTCGAGGTTCTGGAAATGGTCAAGCCCGACCTGGTTTTGACGGGTCCTAGGGTCGGCGCTTTGGTGAAAAAACTACACTTGCCTTATGTTAACGGTCATGGCTACCACAATGGTCCTTATATGGGCTTTGAAGGTGCGGTGAATATGGCTCGCGATATGTACAATGCGATTTATTCGCCTTTGATGCAATTGGCTAAAGATGATATCCGTGGTGAGCAAAACGGTGCCCTGACTAATGGTAACGGCAACGCTAAATTAGCGAAAGTTCTATCTGAGGAAGTCACTTCTTTAATTCAACACCCATCTACGCCCAAAGCAAAAGACTTGACTACACAGATGAAAACTGTTGTCACTGAAAACAATAAACAACTTATGGAGAGCAAAGTACAAATTGTATCAACTGAACCTATGGCAGCACTTGAAAGTTCAAAACTCGAACCTCAGCTATTGCTACCACCGACTAATGAACCATTACCCCAATGGCAGCAAAAAAACGGAAAATTTTCTGCCTTTTTGAAGCAATTGCCTGAATACTTCAGTAAATTTTTTACCCAGCAGTTAATTATTAGTATTGGTTCAATTATTGCAGCGATTGTTACAATTAAGATAATTCTAGCTGTAGTAGATGCAATAAATGATATTCCGCAGGTAAACCTAGTTTTTGAGTTCACTGGAATTTGTTACCTAACCTGGTTTCTTTTCCGATATCTACTCAAAGCTTCTAGTCGGCAAGAATTAGCTGCACAAATTCTTTTTCTCCAAAAAGAGTTTGTCGAGGGACAAGATTCATAAGAAGCCAAGAAGAAGATAGATGAAAAAGAGGGGGAAAGGGGAAAGGGGAAAGGGAACCCCATACTTAAAAGCAGGGGTTTCAAGTGGTTGATCGCTGATTTTTATCGCACTACGTGTCTCAAAAATCTTCTTTAATATTTTCCATATTTAAAAATAGGGGCTTTGTACCTTGTGGGGAAAAGTTCTTTATCTTCAAGAGGACCCCTTTGCCTTTTCCCCTTCTTTGCGCGATCGCCAGTTGCCTTACTGCCTGGAAAGGAATCAGCCTGTGATGGGCTTTGGGCATCGGGTATACCCAACTGTTAAGCACGCTTGCCCAAGGGCGAACTGTTGCACATACGGTAAACCTAACCTGCTGAGTACGGATAACCATATCCTTGATTTATGTCAAGGACTTGTAAAAGATATTTACATAGTGTTATATTTGGTTACATAAGCAAGTAAAGGAAAAAAGAGATGACAACCAAAGGCTTTACCATGAACGAACTCGGTCAACTCAACAACTTTGCAATAGAACCAAAGGTTTATGTAGATCAAACCCCGAGAGCAGGTTTTACCGAGTACGCCGAGAAACTCAATGGGCGTTTGGCGATGATTGGTTTTGTCTCACTCATAGCTGTAGAAGTTGTCACAGGACACGGCTTGATTGGATGGCTGACAAACCTATAACTAAATCTGAATATTTAAGAATTTCACTCAATTAACCGATAGAAAATTACCAGAGGATTGCCATGAAAACTGATTTTGATTTCCCTAAAAAAGATTTAATTGGCCCCGTTGTTTTTCGCCCCGATTTCAACAACTTTGAAACAATTAACGTTAACCAAGCCTGGTCATTATTTTTCAGTGCAGGTCAAGATGACAAAGTACTGGGAGAATCAACTGAATTAGGCAAGTTTTTTACTAACCTTTTAATTGCTGTGGGAGTAACAGGAACCCTTTGGGCAATCTATTTCAGCAATTTGGGATAAAAAGTTGGGCTGAGGTTTTAAGTAGAATAAATATATCCGAAGTCTTGGTGGACATAACCAAGACTTCTTTTAAATTGCAGGAATCAATTAGGACTTACGCATTGACAGAAAACGCAGACTGTGCATCACCTTCTCGTTACAAGCATTGGCTTGTAATGCTCTTTGGTGGAGGGCTGCTGCCTCCCCATTTGATGCGAGGCAGCAGCCCTCGCCTAATTACATTCTGTGGCAGCAGCCCAGGAACGAGGCAAACGGCGAAGTTTCGTTATGCACATGATGGTTGATTTGTCTTGTGCGTAAGTCCTATCAATATCCTTAGAGCAAGACATTTTAGCAAAAAATAATCTGATAGCGGCACAAAATCGCGGATGGTTTAAAGGTCGCAATATTTTAGCCTTAAATCTAATGAGTTCTCCCGGTTCAGGGAAAACAACTCTCCTAACTTGTACCATCAATGATTTAAAACATGAATTATTTATCAGTGTAATTGAAGGCGACCAAGAAACAATCAACAATGCTGAAAAAATTCGAGAAACAGGCAGCAAAGTTGTGCAAATTATGTTATGTCTTCTAGCATTGAAGGCTGGGATGATTTCTAAAAGGGGGTCTAACAACCCAGCCGCTACACTTGGACGCTTACAAAAACGGACAACCTTCTATAAAACTTACTCGTTAGTCTCAATATCTTGGGCATTTTTTGGCTGTAATTGAAATAGATTCTCAACTAGTACCCGTGTAGTCCAAAAAATGCAAGGTTGTCCGTTTTTGTCTGGGTTCGACCCTGCCCCAATGTACCCGACCGCCGAGAGATGATTTGTGAGGCGTTCAGAGATTGTCTGCGGCGGGTGATTGGGAACGTTAAGTCGCTTAGTCTTAGGATGGTGGCAATCACCACTCTTTGAATTTTTGCTATGTTTAAACATGACCAAGGCATAATCTAAGATTGTGCCTTGGTCGAGAATACAATGTTGATAATTTCAACTATGAACTACCGAAACTACATTACGATCGAACCAAATAAACGCGGTGGTAAGCCTTGTGTACGCGGCTTGCGAATTACGGTTTATGAAGTGCTTGAGTACTTGGCTTCCGAGATGACCGAAGCAGAAATTCTCGACGATTTTCCCGATCTGACGCGAGAAGATTTAAAAGCTTGCATTGCTTATGCTGCTGACCGTGAGCGTCGGTTTATGACCGCTCCATTATCTGCATGAAATTACTTTTTGATGAAAACTTGTCACCTAAGTTACCAAGCCATTTGAGTGATCTTTTCCCAAATTCGCTTCATGTTCGAGATGTGGGCATGAAAGCAACGACCGACCCAATAGTTTGGGATTATGCAAAAGACAATAATTTGATGATTGTCACAAAAGATGCAGATATGCACGACCTGAGCTTAGTATTTGGGAACCCACCGAAAGTTATTTGGCTTCGCGTTGGAAACTGTTCGACATTACAAGTTGAAAATTTGCTACGTCAGAATTTTAACGCGATCAAGTTATTTTATGAAGATGAAAATTTATCGTTGCTTGCTTTATCATAATGCACCGATGGCTTTGGAGCTCTTCCCAGGGTTTTTACAAATGGAGAAAACATAATGGCGATCGCCGTACACACGTCTATGATTTTTGGCGGAGCGATCGCATTCTCTCTCTAACGATGCGAATTCATCGCTGGATTATACCAAAAGTATGTCGATAACCCGACACCTTCTCAGGGTAAGCGCATCTCAAACCCTATTGACACGGTAGTTTTGGGGTTCACCCAAAGCACAAATAAGTTCAAAATTACTACACTGAGCCAAGGGGTGGAATTGACATTTTCGTCTTTATGTGGTTAAAAAACATAAAAAGCTATTTGACCCATGTTTTTTCAATCATTTACGACAATTCGTCCTATTTTGAATGAAAAATTGATATTCAGATAAAGTTTCAACCTTTTTGTCTGTATCAAGAGCTACAAAATTAGATGCGCTTACCCTGGCCTTTATGGAATCTACCCTGAACACGAATTGCTGCATCGTTTCAGGGAAACTATAATACGAATCCATCCACTCCATTGCTGTGAGCAGTCGAAATGGTACAACAGATTGATTCACCCGAAGCAACCAATCCATTGCTGCTTCTACCTTATCCTCCACTGCTGACTAGTCAAGCATCGGGATGGAGCGGAATTTATGTTGAGCATCATCAGCAATCCGCGTTCGATCTCCCAGAACAAATTGGACCTCAACACATTCTCTGTGTGCATCAATTTCAGCAAACGACGCAATTAGAACGGTCGCTCGATGGCAAACGCCGAATTGAGGAAGTCAGCTGTGGAGAAATTGCGATTATTCCTGCCCAGATTGCCCATCAACTGCGGTGGCAAACTCCCGGCGATTTTACCCTCGTCATGCTTGATCCTGCACATCTGCATCGCATTACTCAACCCTCAGTCGATGTGGAAAATTTTGAACTGAAGCCACAAACTGCAATCCTCGATCCCCTAGTGTATCAAATTGTTCAAGCTCTAAAATCAGAGTTAGAGCTTGGCGGCGTAGGGGGACAGTTAATGGTGGAATCCTTAACGACATCGCTATTCATTCATCTTCTCCGCCGTTATGCCACGCGCAAGCTCAACATTCCAGAATACACAGGCGGGTTATCTAAAGCACAAATACGATCTGTCATGACATTTATTGAAGACCATCTAGAGCAAGATTTAAGTTTAGATGCAGAGCAAATCTCGTACAACTCAGCCCCCATTATTTTGCCAGTTTATTCAAGCAATCCGTCGGGCAACCCCCTCATCAATACGTTCTACAGAGCCGAATCGAACGCTCGAAGCAGTTGCTCAAGCAACCGGAATTGACGATCGCACAAGTGGCTCAATGTGTCGGATTTCAAAATCAGAGCCACTTTACGACTGCTTTTCGCCGGATCATAGGCTGCACGCCCAAAGTTTATCGCAGTCAGATCTAAAACGAAGCGGAAGAATTGAAAAAAACTGCGGAAGAAATCGAAAGACGGCTCAGATATAACCTTCTAAGCTAAAGACATTCTCACACCAGAGGTCATAGCGATGAAGGTTTTTCTAACAGGCGCAACAGGCTATATCGGTAGCGCGATCGCAACGGCACTTCAAACCACGAATCACAAAGTATTGGGATTGGCGCGATCAGCAACAGCAGAAGAGAGGCTACGGTTACAACACATTCAACCGATTCAGGGAGACTTACATGATGCACAGAGTTTAATCACTGGGGCGCAGCAAGCAGATGCTGTGATTCACGTTGCTGCAACCAACGATGCTGAAAATGCGACGCTAGATCGACAAGCCGTGGAAATCTTTCTCTCGACCTTAGAGGGAACGGGTAAAGCGTTTATTTACACCAGTGGAACCTGGATTTTGGGAAACACGGGGGATACGATCGCCGATGAAACCAGTCCAGTAAACCCCACGCCATTGATTGCTTGGCGGGCTGAGATTGAACCGTTGGTCTTAGCTGCCAAGGAACGTAATATCCGCTCCATTGTGATTCGTCCTGCTCTAGTTTACGGTCATGGCGGTGGACTGGTGGCAATGCTGGTTCAATCGGGACTTCAGCAGGGGGTTGTGCAGTTTGTCGGGAATGGTCAGAACCGATGGACGTTGGTTCATGTCGAGGATCTGGCTCGTTGCTATGTTGCAGCACTTAACCATGCACTGAGCGGCTCTGTGTTCATTGCAGCGGACGATCACCAAGTTGTTCCATTACAAGCGATCGCAGAAGCTGCCAGTCATGCAGCAGGAGTACCCGGACAAACGCGATCGTGGTCACTGACAGATGCCCAGCAGATGATGGGTGCGCTTGCCGATGCCTTGGTGCTAGATCAACAGGTTAGTTCAGCAAAAGCACGACAAGTTTTAGATTGGCAACCCCAAGAACCTTCACTGTTTGATGAATTAAAGGGAGGCGCTTATGCAATTCGTTGATGCCCTGTCCGTGCTAGCAGTCCTATGTACGGGAGTCCCTTATGGCGTGGATGTGTTTTTTGCAGTGATTGGTCAGCGGGCACTGGCTGAAAGCGACGATGCCGCGATTGCGGATGTAATGGGTCGCTTACACCAAGTTGCAGATGCTCGAATGCCCATTTTTGGAGTGACTGGACTGTTAGCCACGATCGCATTGGCGGCGATTTCTCCCATTGGCACTCCAGTAAGTTGGCTGACTTTGAGTGCGATCGCTGGCTTACTGGTACAACTGAGTTTGTATCTAACTGTGGCAAAGCCGATTAACACCAAAATGACTGAGGCAGTTCAACGGAAAGAGGTTTTAACTGATATACGGGAGCTTCAAAATCGCTGGGACAGTGTGATTGTGGCACGAGCAATCGCAATGACACTGGCAATTGGTTGTCTTGTTACTGCTACGAGTCTGCTCTAGTCAATCTAGCGTTGCAATTGGCGGGCTAACAATGCGATTGTGCGGCGAACAAAGTTTTTATTCTTCGTTTCGGTCATATCTGTCGCCGCTCATCTTCACCGTTAAATCATCACAAACCTATTTAATCCTGTACGTAATCTTGTCCTGTCACCAATGCCAATTCTGCTCGCATAAACAAATTAGGACGCTACACTTCCAACTCTGACAAAGCAGCCCTGAAGCGGATCGATTGTAAAAACGCAAAAAAGCTGAATAGACCATCATCCGTACCTCGCAGATGAAAAACAACAGGTTGATAATCGGCGGGCATCCTGACTCAGAGAATAAAACACTCTCATTACAGTTGCGGGACAGCGGCAGATTCACACTGCTCTTTCCCCCTTGCGTCTGGTGGCTGTTTACCATTATAACCGACCTTATGTCTGAAGGTTAACATAATTGAGGATGCGTGACAAGTTAAGGATTTTTTCGGTTTGTCAAGAGTCAAAGACCAGAAAATAACTGATTAATCAGCTTTTCAGCCGATACCGTTAGTTACCCCAAAGCGATCCGGAAGCCGCCACTACGTGAACGCCTTTAAACGAACGCTGTTTTCCCTCTGATTCACTTTAGGCTGAAACCCTCATTGTTCCGTCATTTTTTGAAAGTTTGTGATAAAGCTGACAGTTGTGTTAATATTCAGATGAATCTTGGTTCTAGTGGGGAACAGCCACTAGAGGAAACGGGGAAAGTCCGGTGTGAATCCGGCGCTGTCCCGCAGCTGTAAACAAGGCTTGCCTTGTGAGTCAGAACGCCCGCCGAAGTTGATTTGTAAATTTTGTACATCTGCGAGGCACAGACTAAGTATTTTTATGAACATTTCTACAACTACTAAGCTTTACATTCTCATAGCCCCACATATTAAGACGCTACAGATTACGGCTTTCTATGAGACGGTAGGCGATTAATTCCTGGTAAAAATTGTGTTTTTAGATGCAGCGATGGTGAGAGCTACTCCC
>JADQBA010000311.1 GCA_016903675.1 Stigonema ocellatum SAG 48.90 = DSM 106950
TATGGTTCAGGGGTGATTATTAAGAAGGAAGGAAATACTTACACTGTCCTGACAGCCAATCATGTAGTAGACATACCAGATACATATGAAATTGTCACCGTTGATAATCAGCGCTATGCACTCAACTACAAGCAGACTGTGAAACAACTGCCTGGAGTAGACTTAGCCGTGGTGCAGTTTACAAGCACTCAAAATTATACTCTAGCCAAGATAGGCAACTCAGACGAAAGCACATTAGCAACAAAGGCTTATGTAGCTGGGTTTCTTGCACCGACACTAGCAATTAAGAAATCAGTTTTAAATTTTTCTCCAGGGGAGATTACTGCTAATGGTTCACAGGGTGATGGCTATGCCTTAATCTATGACAATAACACCCAAGAAGGGATGAGCGGTGGTCCAGTGATGAATGAAAAAGGTGAACTCGTAGGAGTTCACGGTAGAACAAACAAAGACCCTAACAATGTCAAAACAGGCTTGAGTTTGGGCATCCCCATCAATACCTTCTTGAGACTGTCAGCAAAACTTGGGGTAGATGTGGGAGTTCGTCCTCCTAACACTGCCATAGCGACAGCACCAAAAGCTGACGACTTCTATATTCAGGGTGTGGATAAGTATGAGTTGAAGGACTATAAAGGTGCGATCGCTGCTTACAACGAAGCAATTCGCCTAAACCCTAACTATACTGCTGCCTACAAGAACCGGGGTAATGCCCGCAGTAATTTGGGAGATAACTTGGGGGCAATAGAGGATTACAACCAAGCCCTGCGGATTAATCCCAACTATGATAAAGCCTACTATAACCGGGGTGCTGTCCGCAGTGATTTGGGAGATAAGAAGGGGGCAATTGAGGATTACAACCAAGCCCTGCGGATTAATCCCAACTCTGCTGATGCCTACACTAACCGGGGTGGTGTCCGCAGTGATTTGGGAGATAAGAAGGGGGCAATTGAGGATTACAACCAAGCCCTGCGGATTAATCCCAACTTAGCTGATGCCTACTATAACCGGGGTATTGCCCGCGATGATTTGGGAGATAAGAAGGGGGCAATTGAGGATTACAACCAAGCCCTGCGGATTAATCCCAACTTAGCTGAAGCTTACGGTAACCGGGGTGGTGTCCGCAGTGATTTGGGAGATAAGAAGGGGGCAATTGAGGACTTACAGAAAGCCGCTGTCCTCTTTCAGCAACAAAAAAACACAGAGTGGTACCAAAAAGCGATAGACTACATCAACAAGCTTCGGAAGAAACCTTAATTTCGGGACTACGGCTTGGGAAGATAAATTGGGCGTTGCTGAATCAAGATATGAATTGTGAAAATCACGCCGATCGTAGAGACGCGATTAATCGCGTCTCTACAAGGATTTGGGAAAATTATAAATCTGTAACTAAACGTTTCGATCGCAAATACTACACATTCCCACAGAACTTCGGAACCACGCCCATACAAGATTCTGGATTAATCCTTAGCCGTTTCAATTCAATACAATCACTCAGGGCACTGCCCACCAAAACCTGCATATGGTGGGCAGTGCCCACCCTACGAAATCATAGGCTTTTTGTTGCTCTGATTTTTGCAACAAGGCGATGGTGCAAGATATGACCCTCTAACTATCGCGCTGAGTGCAATCGCAACATCCTGTAGAAACACATTTTCCCCCTACACCCCTGTCTTCCTATAGGCGCTAGGGAGAAGAAATTTCAAATGATTTAATCATTCCCTCTGCTATTTGCATAAACTTATCATAATCATCTATTGCTGCCGTATAGGTGATTATGTACACTCTATCGCCTTTGAAAGTCCAAACCTGGAGATTTTTTAAACTCTTGCCCTTATTTTTGCCAGTACAAACTAATTGATTCGCTGCTTGCTTTGCCAGAATTGTTGAACCTTGCTCAATAATTTTAGCGTCTGACATCTGCTTATTGATTTCGGTTTTAAATAAATCGGTAGATTGCGCTAATGTGCCTGAATAGTTTTCTAAAACCTTGATAGTCAAATTTTCTTGAAATTTATTTGCCTGACTTTGTTTTGGTGATAAAAATGTAACGACTTCGCCAGTAACAGGGTTTTGTAAGTTTTGTATAGACCAAGTTTCAGGATATTTGATTTTTATCCCATAACTAGGATTGTCATAGCTTTTATAGGTCAATGTATTTGAAAGCAAATGTGAGATGAAAATACTGATGACAACTGCTGCTGCTATTCCCACTCCCATCAAAGTTTTCCGAGGTGGTGATGGTGGTAATAACCCGCTGACAGCTTGCAACGCCTCGGAAGCTGAGTAGTAGCGCTGACGGAAGTCATAGCGCACCATCTTGTCTAAGATATTTGCTAGCTTAGGGCTAACCTTGACGCGATCGCGCCAAACAATTTCTCCAGTATCGGGGTGTGTCGGGAGTTTTCCACCGGATCGAGGATCAGGATTTATCCCAGTCAAAGCTTGGAGACAAATGATTCCCAATGCATAGACATCACTGCTTAATTTTGGTTCCCCGTTGGCTTGTTCACTCGGCATATAACCGGGGGTACCGATGGGAATAGTAAAAGTAGTTTGTCCCTGGGGAGTAACGTGCAAGCCTTTAACTTGTTTCACCGCCCCAAAGTCAATGAGTACTATTTTGCCATCTTCTTGTCGTCGCCGGATATTAGAGGGCTTGATATCTCGATGAATGACTTTGTGCTGATGGACAAATGCTAAAACTTCCAAAGTCTCCTTTAACAGTTTAATGACAAAAGCCTCACTCAGCTGTTTACCCAGAGGTAGTTCTTGGGTTAAGTCATGCCCTTGAATAAATTCCTGAACCAAATAAAACTCTTGATTTTCCTCAAAGTAAGCCAACAATTGGGGGATTTTGTCATGCTTTCCTAAGGTTTCCAATATTTCTGCTTCTTGGTCGAAAAAAACTTTTGCTACCCGTAAAGTGAATGGATCGGTAGCCACAGGTTTAAGCTGCTTAACAACGCAATGAGGATTCCCAGGACGCTGCGTGTCAACAGCTATGGAAGTAGCACCAAACCCTCCTCGTGCTAACTGAGTGATAATTTGGTAACGTCCACCTAGCAGCATTCTCTTCACCCCATACCCTGGAACGACTCACTCAGTTGCATTTTGTGCCTACTTTACCACATTTGATTCAAGTTTGTAGGGTGCGTTAGGCGTAAGCCGTAACGCACCCTATCAACAGGATAATTATACCCCTGATATATCTGAGCACACCTTTTCCATCATCCATATGGTATCCTGTCAAATAAGCAAAAGTCAACCCTAAAATTCACGTCAATACGTAAATCCTAAAATATTCCAGGAGGGCATAATGCGCGAGTCGGTGATTTATCAGGAAATTCTCAGTCGAGGAGAGGAAATCGGGCAAAAGCTTGGAGAACAAAGAGAGCGATCGCTCATTCTTCGACTGCTAACCAGACGGGTGGGAGAATTACCTCAAAAAACCAGAACACGCATTGACGCTTTGTCCTTAGAACAATTAGAAAATCTTGGCGAAGCCTTGTTAGATTTTGAGGCGATGGTAGATTTAGAAGTTTGGTTGAGTGCCTTAGAGTAGCTGAAGGTATAAGAGAATACAGTTTAATACAATCACTCAGACTCTTCGCCTAGATAAGATTGGCTACTGTGGCGAACATGAAGAATTGCTAAATTTGTGTTGTAGGGTTGCCAAAGCTTGTTCGGCAGGAATTCCTTCACCCTGTTCAAACTCATCTAGTCCTTTACGAATACCTACTATTGTTTCTAAGTAATCAATGCGTTCTTTGAGTTCTCGGTATGTGGCTAGGGGCTGTTTTGGGGATGTTTTGAGTGATTGCAAAAAGTCAAGCACATTTTCTAAGAGTTCGGCTGGAGTGCTGTCAATTTCTTGTAATAGCAATTCTTTGATGGTCATCACGGTTCATAGATAAGATTTATGCTTCTACTATAGCCATTGGGTGGCGACTGAAAAAGATGTGGGAGGAAAATCCAGAACCGTTTCTTAACGAGCCGGCTTTATTACCATAAATAGGTATTCTTTGGGCGCAAAAGGAGTAAAATCGGGTAGGAGTCTTATAGCACTTCTATTTGAGTTGTGAAAATTATTTTTTTAAACAAACCGCCAAGACGCCTTGGCTGACGCCACGTCTCTTGACGAACGCGCAGCGTCTCCCCGAGTGAGAAGAACGCCAAGAAAAGAAACAGAGGTTTTTAAAAATTATTGAGGAGTGCTATATATGAAATTGTATTATGGACTTGCGCCAGCACTGATGGGGGTATCAATTGCCCTTGTGCAGACGCAAGTTGCTGTGGCACTATCCAAAGCTGAAGTGGTTAAAATTGCCACACAAATTACAGTACGAATCAATTCTAAAACAAGGTATGGTTCAGGGGTGATTATTAAGAAGGAAGGAAATACTTACACTGTCCTGACAGCCAATCATGTAGTAGACATACCAGATACATATGAAATTGTCACCGTTGAT
>JADQBA010000070.1 GCA_016903675.1 Stigonema ocellatum SAG 48.90 = DSM 106950
GTATGGATAAAAACTGCCAAACCTATCCCAATACCAAAGATTAACCCCAAAATTAGCAAGAAAATTATAAGAATTCTATTTGCTTGCTGCCCGTTTTGCCTTGATTGATGAATCGTCCCATCAGGGCGCTGTTGTGGGGATTGTGGGTTTGATGGTCGGGGTTGCATCATAGTCCCTTCAGGGTGTTGTTGTGGGGATGGTGGTCGTGGTTGCATCATCGTCCCATCAGGGCGTTGTTGTGGGGTTGATGGTCGTGGTTGCATCATCGTCCCATCAGGGTGTTGTTGTGGGGTTGATGGTCGTGGTTGCATCATCGTCCCATCAGGGCGCTGTTGTGGGGATGGTGGGGCTGAGGGTCGTGGTTGCATCATCGTCCCATCAGGACGCTGTTGTGGGGATGGTGGGGCTGAGGGTCGTGGTTGCATCATCGTCCCATCAGGGCCTTGTTCTACCTCGTTCAATGGTCTGGGGATGGTTTCGTAATGGGAACCTGGAGGGTTGCCTTGTTCTACCTCGTTCAGTGGTCTGGGGATGGTTTCGTAATTGGAACCTGGAGGATTGCCTTGTTCTACCTGGTTCAGTGGTCTGGGGATGGTTTCGTAATTGAAACCTGAAGGGTGCAAGGGTTGTGGTTGAATATTTGCCCCATGTGGGTTGCCTTGTTCTACCTCGTTCAGTGGTCTGGGGATGGTTTCGTAATTGGAACCTGGTGAGTTTAAGGGTTGTGGTTGGGCAATAATCTGTTGACCCTCACCAACAGGAACTCCGGTCGGTTTGACAGCAGCTTGCAATGCCTGATTTAGTTCTTCTACCGTTGCAAAACGGTCATGAGGTTTTTTTTGCAAGCATTTCATCACCACCGCTTCGAGTTGTGGAGACAGATGCTCACAACCTAGTTGCGATCGCAACGCTTTAGGAGACTCATGGGTATGAGCCAATAACCAAGAGGCTTCGCTGATATTACGAGACTTAATACTTAAACCAAAGGGGTCTGCGGCACTGAGCATTTCATAAAGGATAATCCCCAAGCTGTAAATATCTGCCCTAGCATCCAAGTTTTGATCATTTTGAATCTGTTCGGGTGCTGAATAGCGAAATGTGCCGATAAATGTACTAGTTATATTTGTTATATTTGTCTGCTCAGAAGATACATTACGGATTTTGGCAACCCCAAAATCCAAAATCTTCACCCACTCTCCCAAATTTGTAGGAATCAGAAAGATATTGTCTGGTTTCAGGTCGCGATGGATGACCTTGATCAAATCAGGACTTTTACCGCTATCCCGATGTATAGTAACTCCTTGATGGGCAAGCTGTAAACCCTTACAAACCTGAGCTATAATAGCCACTGTTCTGGCGACGGGTAGCTGCTTCTCGCGCACCATGAGATGTCGTAGCGTTTGTCCTCGCAGATACTCCATGACATAGAATGGAAAACCTTCTGGGGTAAATCCACAGTCACTAATTTTGACAATGTGGTCACTTTGCAAGGCAGCACACACTGCCACTTCACGCTCAAAGCGCTTTCTCATCTCAACGGATGCGACCAGTGTATCTTTGAGCAGTTTCAATGCCACTTCGTGACCTATACGGGTATCGGTTGCTACGAAAACATCTCCCATGCCTCCCCCGCCTAGACGATTGTCTAAACGATATCGCTGGTTATCACCGACAAAGCGACCAATCCAAGAATTTCCAGAAGATGGGGAGTTCATTTGGCATCACCCATTTTATTATTTTAAGGTTTTAGGTTGAAACTAAGATATAATACTTTTTTCTGAAAATATTATAAATTTATCTTATTAATCATAACATGAATTAGATATAGCAATCCTCCCCAAGGGGGAAGTCAGCCCCTGCGGGTTCGTCAAAAGTCAAAAATGTTTTGAATGCGTGAATTTCCGCGCAGCGGTTTGTCCCCCTTGTCCCCCTTGTCCCCCTTGTCCCCTTGTCCCCCTTGTCCCCTTGTCCCCTTGTCCCCCTTGTCCCCTTGTCCGGATGTTAGCGCTATGAGGAATGAGGATGAGTAATGCACTCTCTATAG
The DNA here is from genome assembly GCA_016903675.1 of Stigonema ocellatum SAG 48.90 = DSM 106950. Taxonomy (GTDB): domain Bacteria; phylum Cyanobacteriota; class Cyanobacteriia; order Cyanobacteriales; family Nostocaceae; genus Stigonema; species Stigonema ocellatum. Next base: position 2,045 of record JADQBA010000070.1, read on the forward strand.
CCGCAGTAACAGGAGTGATCAAATACTTGCTAGAGAATGGTTTAGTCAGTGATGCGATCGCGACGAGTGTTGGCGATGTCATTGTAACAGCTCTACCACCGGATCGGATTTCAGTTGGAACTGACGAACGTGCTCAACTCAACCTCTTTTTGTATCAGGTTACGCAAAATCGTAACGTTGATTGGGTATCTCCCGAATTTCGCCACCGACATTCAAAATTAGCTGGCAATCCAGGCTCTACCAATCCACCCCTAGCGCTCAACCTTCACTACTTACTAACAGCTTACGGACCAAAAGATTTTCAGGCGGAAATTTTACTTGGGTATGCAATGCAAATGTTACATAAGTCACATGTAATTACATCCCATACCATTGAAAGCGCTTTAAAAAATGCATCCCAAACCAGCACCTCCAATGTCTTTTCACAAGCTCTTGCTAGGGTGTCTGTATCTGATTTAGCAGAGGAAATTGGGCAGATAAAAATTAGCCCAGAATTTTTTAAAATGGAAGAAACTTCTAAAATATGGTCTGCGTTACAAACCCACTATCGACCTTCGGCTACTTATGAAGCCTCAATGGTAGTGATTAAGAGCTGCACTGATGAAGGCGAGGGTGAGTAGCTCGCACAATGTATAATTAAATAATCAACAGGAAAAACAGCTTCAATGACGACACAGACTTCCCTTGGCGGCAGCTTCACACTCCTTAATACATCGATGACCTTGAACCGCATGGGTTATGGCGCGATGCAACTTGCTGGTCCACAGGTGTGGGGACCGCCGCGTGACGTTGACGGTGCGGTTGCCGTTCTCCGGGAGGCTGTTGCGTCCGGCGTAAACCATATCGATACCAGCGACTTTTACGGCCCCCATGTAACCAACCAGATTATCAAGCAGGCGCTTCATCCCTATCCGGATGAGCTGGCGATCGTCACCAAGGTGGGCGCTCGCCGGGAAGCAGATAAGTCCTGGCATCCTGCTGTTTCGCGGCAGGAACTTCGAGACGCCGTTCATGACAATCTCCGAAATCTCGGGATCGACAAGCTTGATGTCGTCAACCTGCGGGTCGGTCCACCCTTGGCATCAGCGGGGGAATCCATCGAAGAACCGTTCACTGTGCTTGCGGATCTCAAAAGTCAGGGACTGATTCGCCATCTCGGACTAAGCAACGTCAGTCCGGCGCAGTTGGCTGAGTGCCAGAAGATTTCGGAGATCGTTTGCGTGCAAAATCAGTATAACTTGGCACACCGTAACGACGATGGCTTCATTGATGACCTTGCGAAGCAAGGCATAGCCTATGTGCCATTCTTCCCGCTGGGAGGGTTCAGTCCTTTACAGTCGTCGGCGCTTGACGCTGCTGCTGCGTCACTTCAGACCACGCCAATGCAGGTCGCGCTTGCGTGGCTTCTTCAGCGATCGCCCAATATCCTACTGATCCCCGGCACATCTTCTATCGAACATCTGAGTGATAATCTCAAAGCTGGAACGCTACAACTTTCGGACGAAATGCTCGCAGATCTCGACTCAATCGGCGACGGAAGTGCCGAATCCGGCCTAGAAGCGCCAAAGTAAAAGCTAAGACCGGAAAATTACCCTCTCTGGCAGAAAAGAGTTATGACTAATCTTTATGGAGGAACTGACCCTAGAGATATTCCGACCTATTCCGTCGGCGACGCTGCTCGCTATTTACGCATTCCCGCAGTCACAATTAGATCCTGGACTGTTGGGCGGCACTATCCGACGAGAAACGGTTCTAGCTTCTTTCAACCCCTGATTGCAATTAAAGACATCCAGCCACGACTTCTCTCATTTACTAATCTAGTTGAAGTTCATGTTCTTCGAGCAATTCGCAAACAACACAAAATTCAACTAGATCAAGTACGAATTGCTCTTGACTTTATTGATGAACAGTTTCAAGTACCCCATCCTCTGGCACGTGAGCGCTTCCGTACTGATGGCGTTGACCTCTTTGTTGAACGATATGGTTCTCTCGTCAATGCTTCTAAGTACGGGCAAACGGATTTAAAAGATGCCCTTAATGCTCATCTTGAAAGAATTGAACCCGACGACACTGGGCTTGCAATTAAACTCTATCCCTTTACTCGTTCTCACGAGGAAGATAACCCGCGCATAGTCGCTATTGACCCGAGAATTGCTTTTGGTCGCATTGTTATCGATGGAACGGGAATTGCTACTGATGTCTTGGCAGAGCGATATGAAGCAGGTGACTCAATTGACGAACTAGCTTATGATTACCAAGTAGATCGTCTAGCGATTGAAGAAGCTATTCGCTATGAGATGCTTGCTGCATGAGTCAATCCCAGTCAATCGTCTTTTTCGTAGATAGGTGTCTGGGTAGCAAGCGCATTGTAGAAACACTTCGCAACTCAGGCATTACAGTCGAAATTCATGACGACCACTTTCACAAAGGTGCTCAAGATGTCGATTGGGTGCCAGAAATTGGGAAAAGAGGCTGGGTGGTTTTGACCAAAGATGCCAAGATTGGTAAACGCACCTCAGAAAAAATTGCTGTTGTCAGCGAGAAAGTCAAGCTGTTTGCGTTTGCCTCCCAAAGCTTAACAGGAAAGCAGATGAGTGAAGCTTTGCTGAAAGCGATTGTCCCCCTACAGGAGTTTGTTCGGAAACATCCCGGTCCATTCATTGCCAAAATCTATCGTGATGGACACATTGAAATGTGGAAAGACGGTCAGACATTATTAGAAGAATTGCAGCAATTTCAAGAATCCAGCACCCCATAGTTGTTACATTGGTGAGTTGGGAGCGATCGCTCTTAAGGAGTACGAGTGTCAATGGATTGAGTGCCAATCCCCAGTCCCCAATCACTAAAATTTCCGCAAACGTGTATGGAAAAAAGTCTGATAAATGCTAGCCTTTCTACCGAAAACTTAACATTTCGACGGAGTAGTTCTCCTGTTTCCTTTGAGGTGACTGTCAACAATGACAGCGATCAATTTGCCAATTTTCAACTGGAAATTTCAGCACCGGGAGAAAACCGGAACCAAGCACATAGTTGGTATAAAATTACACCAGAAGTCGCTGCGGCTCAACCACACGGCGCTAGTACTCAATTCCAAGTCATAATCTTGGATACACCTATCCCCGGTTTCGTAGGTATAGCAAACCTGACTGTGACAATTTTTTCACCTCAGTTACGGCAACAACGTAGACTTTTGCTGCGGCTAAAAATTGAGCCAGACGGCGGACCGACACTTTTGAACGTAGAGTTACCTGTGCGAGACTTCCAAGTTTATCCCCGCAATACTGTTGATATACCTGTGCGGGTGCGGAACTTGGGTCAACAACCCGTGAATGTGACGCTGCGTTTCGCTGGTATTGAACCCTTGTGGCTGGTTGGCGGTGCAGAACGAAGGTTATTGGTAGATCCTGGCGGTCAAGCAGAAGTAAGATTCCAATGCCAACCTCCATCTGTGGTTCAAGCGCCTAGTCAAGACTATCCTTTTACCATAGAAGCCACAGGCAATAACAGTCTCCCAGCTAAAGGTGAAGGTAATCTTGAAGTTTTACCGATAGGTTTTGTAGAGTTTACTACCACACCAAAACGCCAAACAATTCCTACCAAAAGCGGATGGTTGCGTTTGCCTGACTGGAAATCTAACTCAGCTCCCTTTGAATTGGGGTTTAAAAATGCAAGCAACCTGAAACAGCAAGTGAATGTGCGTTTACAGGGTAGAGACTGGCGAAAATGTACCTTCGGGATAAATCCCCAAGATGTCAATCTTAACATCGGACAGACAACCAAAGTCTTGTTAGAAATTAAAACAAAACGTCCTTGGGTTGGCATCGGAAAAACTTTGCTGCTGGAAGCCAGAACAGAATTATTCGACCAACGTTTAGGTAGTACTGACCCGGCAACCCACATACTGGAGTTAGAGGTTAAGCCAATAATACCCTTATGGTTACAGATGGCATTGCTAGCATTACTAGCAGCATTACTAGCATTGTTGCTCAGACCTACATCCGTTTCCCATACAGACATTGTGCAATCGGTGCGTTTAAATGGTGATGTTTCCTCTGTTGTCAGTGGTTCAGACGATTGTACCCTGCGACGTTGGAGAATAAATACAAACCTCTTAACAGCCGGCTTAGAACCTGAAGGAATATATCCTCAGTCGCGTATTGCTTGTGGTAAACCTCAACAACCCCAAGGTTTGTTGGCTATTCCCGGTCAAAGTGTCCTTGCCTTGCGATTCATGCCAGTGGATAATAATCGAGTTGCAGCAGGTCTAAAAAATGGTGTCATTCAACTATGGAATATACCCACAGGTGAAAAGATACAGGAACTTAAAGACCGTAAAGATCCAACAGGTGATATCGTGTTTGACCTACTATATACTAAAAATTCAAGTTACCTATTTAGCGGTCATGGCAGTGGTAAGGTCAGGATATGGTCCGCACCATCGCAGAATAATACTTTCAAGCCAGATCCAGAACAAGTTATAGACCTACAACGTAAACAAAATCTACCAGGTTTCCAAGTTCGAGCTTTAACTTTCAGTCCGGATGAAAAAACTCTAGTTATTGCTGGACAATTTAAGCGTTTCCTATTGTGGCATTGGCAGCAATCTCAGCCTAGTAAACAACCTAATGGTTTTTTATTAGCGCAGCAAAAACTAGAAAAACTAGGTGGAAGCGCTGGACAAAACGACTATGTTTTCGGATTAGCCTTTGTTCCTTCAAAAACAAAAGAAATACTAGCAACCTCTGATTCTGATGGATGGATTAGGATTTGGAATTTAAAGCAGTGCAAATTCATCAATAATAGTTCTCCAGATAAAGTTACCGAGTTAGATTGTCAGCCACTGGATCAGTGGGACGCAACGAAAGGCGCAGGCGCAGTACGCAGTCTGGCATTTAATGAGAATGGTAGTCTGCTAGCAAGTGGTGGAGATGATGGCAAAGTTATGGTTTGGTTCTTAACTCCTGAATACAAGCTTGACAAAGCAAAAGCAGCAGAAGGTAAAACAATTTACCAAAGCTCAAAAAAAATCAATAGTATTGACCTGAAAACAAGTAAAGAAGGAACCATGATTGTCAGCGGCGATGACGATTTTCAGGTGAAACTGAACCACTTGTAGACAAAGGAATTATATGCAACAATCTATACAAAATCCCCTCAAAGTAATTATTGACCCATCTGGCGTTCAATTTGGTTTGCCAGGAGATAACATTGAACTGCATGTCACCATTACGAATCAGGGAGAGCAAAGTGCTGTTATTGACTTATTTATTGATGAGGGATTGCAAAGTTTAACCCGGAGTAACATTTTTCCTAGAGAAAGTCTGGCACTAGATCCTCAACAAAGCCAAGAAGTCACATTCGGGTTTGAAATTCCAATTGATGCCCTACCTGGAACTTATGACTATACCCTAGTGGTAGACTCTCCCAATCATTATCCTCAATATACTCCCATAAATTACCCGCGCCAAGTCAAGGTTCTGCTAAAAGAACAGACGGTTATTCGGGAACACGACCCTACTTTTTCACTCCAGCCTGCCACTAACCCCAATAAACCCTTAATTTTCAAGTTTGGCGAACCAATGCATGTGGAGGTAACAGTTGACAATCGCTCCAACCGCGTAGACCGTTTCCGCTTGAGTTGCCCAGACTTAGACGAACACTGGTATACTATTAATTATCCCAGAACTGGGTCGGCAGGTCAAGGGTTGTTGTCTGATGTGACAGCACTAGAACTACTACCGAACGTTCGCGGTGAAATTAGGTTGGAATTGCATCCACCTACAGATACATTTGCAGGAAACTACTCTCCAACAGTCCGCTTGCATTCAGAAAACTCTCCGAATTTAGTGCTGCTGGAGTTGGTGTACATCCTAGTTCCTCCCATTTATCGCCTAGATGTAGAACTAAATACCATTTTGGGACAAGTCAGCCGTAGCCCTGGTAAGTACGAAGTGAAACTGACCAACCAGGGTAACGTTGTGCGGGAATTGATGCTGTATGCCAAAACCCGAGATGAAGAAGAACTGTGTACTTACAAATATGAGCCAGTTGAAGTACGATTGCTACCTAGTAAAAGGACAGGGGTCAATCTGACGGTTGCACCTCCTGCTTGGTGGCGGCGATCGCTTTTTGGTTCTGGGCTAGTTTTCAACTTTCAAGTCGAAATCAAAGACAAGCAAAATTTACCCCTTCCTGACACATTACCTCAGGGAACTTTGTTGTGGAAAGCCCGCCCTTGGTGGCAGTTTTTACTGTTGATTTTAGTCATTTTGAGCTTACTGGGAGGAATAGGATTTCTTGTGTGGCGACTTTTAAACCCTGAACCCTTGAGATTGGAAAATTTCCAGGCGAATGCACCTCGAATTACTGAAGGCGATGAGGTACGTTTGATGTGGGATATTCAGAACTATAAGCAGTTGCAAAAGCTGGTTGTTATACAACAACAACCGCCACTTAAAGATCCATTGCTGATCTATAATAATCTGAGCGAACTCATTGGCAAAGGTTGTACAGCAGAGAAAAATTTGCTGAGTTGTACAAATGTGAGAACCGGAGTTAAAAAAAAAGACAAATACACTTTTCTTCTCAATGCAGATTACCGTAAGAATGTCCCGTTGATTCCCCAAAACACCCAAGTAGCAACCCGAACGACCAACGTAGAAATAGTTGACAAACCAATAGCGGAAGTGCTTACCTTTAATCCAGATAAAACAGAATATAGAAACGGTGAGCAGATACTTTTTAGTTGGAAAATTAAGCTTCCTATTGAGTTGAGAAGAATTGAGATTACTGGCAAGGCAGAGGATGGAACATTAGCGGGTACAGCAGTGCGTTATGATTTTAAAAAAGGTGGTGTTCTTCCAGAAAATCTCACAAAACTCTGCAAAGCCGATGCTCAAAATCAACAACAGACCTGTACAAATGTTCCTATAGCTATATCTAGACCTGGGAACTTCAGTTTTGAACTAAAAGCTTTTTCCCAAGGTAGTGAGAGAATGAGTTCTCAACAGACCCAGACTAAGATTAAAGTCTTACCTAAGCCATTAAAAATTGTTTATTTTAAAATCAACGGTAGTGAAGAACCCTCTAGAATTTTTAAAGAGGACGACCCGATAATTCTAGAATGGAAAGTCGAGGGAGACAAGGGTACGAGTGTTGAGCTTTCTACTGATGGAACAGTTGGGCTACAAGGTACGAAGAAACTGACAGCCAATCAAGGCTTACAATCTCCTATTGAACTTAAAGTAACCGATCAGTTCGGTTCGCCGCCTCTGAAGAAAGTCTTTTCCTTCCAAGTTACCAAACCTGTGCCTTCTCCGACACCAAACAATACTCAAGTCATTCCTATACCAAACAATAATCCAACGCCGCAGGGCAAACCTCTATCACCCTTGAGCCGTTAGCAAAAGATTGTGTTAGACATAGTCGTGAAATGATGTTGGGGCGTATTGCAATACGCCTCAAAAGCGGATTTAAACGCAATACCCGTGAATGAAAGCCCTCACAGAAAGCCCCTCTCCCAAATTGGGAGAGGGGTGCCCTTTCTTGGGCTATCTTGAGGGCGGTAATGAGAATGAAATACCAGGACTACGGCCCTCTGATTCCATTCATTCACGGGTATTGGATTTAAACGAACGTATATAGCAATCCTATTTAGGGCTTGCTGAAAAAGTCAGAAAAAAGCAAGATAAGGATTGATTAGTTGCTCAACAAGGGTTATCTATAATAAACAGACAAAAGCCTTGATTTATAACACTTTTGACTTTTGACTTTTGACTTTTGACGAACGCGCAGCGGTACTAGGTAATTGCTGGCTACTATTGACCTGTTTGTCTAATGGCGTTTCATGCGCTGTTGTCGGATAATAGTCATCCCCATCATAGGTATAGTCGAATAAATCAGCAGGAGTAAGAATTCGGTTTTCTCCTCTAGTACGATATGCCTTTGTTAAACCATTGCACAAGTTATTGAGAACTCTGCCGCTAATTTGATCGATCTCATCCGCATTTTTCAGCTTCGAGATTGACGTGGGGTGAACACCAGAAAGGAAGGCAAGTTCTTTATTGCTAATTTTCTTCTCTGCCATCAGCATCCTAAGTCGCCAACGAATCATGTTTTCAGGGTCTTCCGTTTTTTGTCTACTCTCATAGTTTCCTCTACTATCGCTTTTATAGCCACCTTGCTTTTTAAGAATACTTGACATATCCTAGATAGCTAGCTTAAATTTATTAAAGTCGATTTTTACTTTATATAGCTACATTGCTATATAAGAAAGCAGAATAAAGGTGATCGCCCACATTCCGCCAAGAAAAGAGCGATCACCTTCAATAAGTTAACTCCCATATAAGGAGCCTATTACACTATGATGACACAACTACAGGTTATTTGCACCCGAACAGACTCGCTTTCCATCGCCCAAGCCAAGAAAGAACAGTACGTGCACTTTTCAACTGTGAAAGTGCCACTGTCCGACTTAAGAGCGCCACTGTCCGATGCTACCCAAGACATCCTACGTCATGCCGAATTCTTAGCGTCCGAGAAATCACGCTCCAAAACTGAGTACAAAAAGCTGCTCTCTGACCTTGGCTGGAAAGGAGAGGAGAAAAAGTATTTAAAAGTGGCAGCAGTATTTGAGAACTTCTCGCCCCAGGACTTGGCTAACATCGAGCCAGCCACTATATTCCTGTTGGCAAACAACTCTAAGAAATACCAACCCGTAATCGATGAACTGCTAGATTTACCAGAAATTACCCAGGCATCGGTTCGCTCACTCATCGCAGCGCATCGCACCCCCCAAGAACCGAACCTTGAAGAACCTAGTATTTGGCGGCGGACGAAGAATGGAGCCAGGTATTGCCAAATACCACCCATCCATGAGCAGGATGAGCAGACTGGTGTGATACTGCAACGGGCAATGGATGAGAGGGGTCTGCTGCCACAAGCAGTCGTTCGAGAAGCTATGGAGTTATGGCAAGATTACCAAGATGGGCGATTGGTGGCAGTGGAAGCAGCCACACTACCAAAGGAAATGCCAACATTCGTAGAGCCAGTCAGTCAATATGAAGATTTATTAACTCAGACAGATAGTGTAGCGAAAAGCAATGCTTGTGCCCCTTGGGCAATCGCTATTCAAGAAATAGCTTTGTCACCATACGAACTAGAGGAGTTTGATGCCTTAAAGCATTTGAGTGGCGCGGATAGTTGGACTTTTGAACCAGAACAAGAACGAGATGACGACACGCTTGAGTATGCTGATTACGCTTGTCCGGCGCTACCCCAAGACGTTCAAACAGAGCGATCGCCCATCGAGTTACTTATTCACACCTTTCAAACAGCTGCTTCTTGGCGCGAAATCTCTGAAGTTTTGAAGATTCATGGCAAGTACAAGCAACTCGCCTGGGACGAGCTCACGCCATTGGAACGGCGACGAATTACAGAACTTACTCCGACTGAAGTTAAGAAACTGAATCAAGCTCAGAAGGCTGGTAAAATTGTTGACTTTAGAGAAGTGCGAGATGATGTGTACCAAATCAAACATCACGGATGCTTATTTTGGGGAGAAGCCGTGAGTAAGTCGAGATTGGATAGTGTTTTGGCGAGGCTTTGAATTTCTAGCATGAGGAAAGGAAACTTTTCTTCGTCAGATTGTTCAAAAATGGAGATATTTATCTCAATTCTTCATCTGTTCGAGTGGGGTTAAATTCACTGTCCAAACAGAATGATGAAAAAATTTGAGCATAGGGTTCCATCCAGTTATCAAGCCGATTAAACCTTATCAATGATGGGTTTCTTCAATCAATTTCCAACTGACTGCGCTCACCTTAGGTTCTGAACTTAAACGACTGACCACTAGCTCCAAAAGCTCATGCTTGTGATCTTGTGCAACAAAATCTGCTTCCACCTCAACTTGATCTGACGAAGCTATGTTTTCAATTTGGAGAGAACGAAGCTTCATCACACCCACACCAACCACTTCTAGAATTAGCGCACGGACATGAGGCTCATGCTGATTATGGCAGACAACACAGCAGCGGTAACACAATTGCACCTCTGTACCATGAATAGATTGGTGATTAATTTTTTTTGCTAATGGTTGCAGGACAGTGTTTACTATCAAAACCATTACTGCTCCGATAGTCGCCTCAGAATACAACCCAGAACCAGCCAGAGAACCAATTGCTGCTGTACACCATAAAGTAGCCGCCGTATTTAATCCCCGTATACCATGCCCCTCTCGTAGGATAACCCCACCTCCTAGAAAACCAATGCCAGAGACAATTTGAGCAATAACTCTATTTTGATTTGAATCAGTTGAAGTAAGTACAGATAACATCACAAATAGCGCTGCTCCTGTTGACACAAGAGCATTTGTCTGTAATCCTGCCATACGCTGTCGCCACTGGCGTTCCAACCCAATTACTGAACCAAGGAAGAATGCCAAGCCCAATTGAGTTGTGAAGTCTATCCAGGTCACCTTTTACCTCCTGAGTCTGTTGCTCCCTAACTGAGATTGCAATCACCCGCGCATTGTTATTGGTGTGACAATCGCTGCACAAAAGCTGCGTGTTCTTTTGAATTCAAGCCTTGTTGTAGCACTGCTACAACCTTAGTCATATCACCTGCTAGTAGCGCTGGAGTAGCTAACCACAAACCGGGAAACACCTGACTTTTTATCACACCATCTGCATCTGCCTCTAATGGCACATACTCACCGTTTTGTAAGCTAAACCAGTTGAGCTTATTCTCCAAAATCTGCCAGACGATGTACTCCTGAACACCATTGCGCCAATACGCCCGTTTTTTGTCGTGCAAGTCATTAGCTGCACTGCTGGCTGCAACCTCTGCTACTAACTCCGGTGCGCCTTCGATGTAGTCATCGTTACTAATGTGTGCCTGTCCTCCCAATCTTTCATCTATTAACAGCACAACATCCGGCTGTGGTTCATTGTCTAAATCTAGGCGTACTGTCGCATTGTCGGCTAACTCTACGCCGAGAGTGGAAATTTGATAAACTCCTAACCAGGTTATTAACTGCCCATGGGGTTTTCCATGACTTCTAAAACGTAATGGTGATGCCAAGTAAACGACTCCTTCAATTAATTCGGCTTTTTTGACATGGGGCATTGCTGTATAACGACGCTCGAATTCATGGCGGGAAAGGCGATCGCCACTTTCTAATGGTGGGATACGATCGCTTTTGTTTGAGTCCAGTTCTGCTGAAGCTGACATTGGCTCATACCTCATTTTGTGATAATTTAGATTAAATTTAGCATCAAGTACTCATGTACAGGGAGAGTTATTTGTAGGCTTCTAGCCTCTTAACATTAGCATCAAGCACTCATGTACAGGGAGAGTTATTTGTAGGCTTCCAGCCTCTTAACAGAAGTTAATATAGTTATGTTTTATTGTACCTACCTACTTAACAGCCTTAACGTAAAGTTGTGTTTATTCACGTTCATTCGGGTTAAATGTAATGTTAGTTACACAACTACGCAGATTTTTAACAGTACCAATTGCTAAAAAAGATCGTAATTCTAGATTTTCTGTAGCATTTTGGTTCAGTTTAAGTCTGTGTTTTGCGGTCAGCTACATTGCTCTAGGACTACCACAAGCCTTTAGCAATGAGTATGTTGTAGGTGATAATGCGCGGGAATATGTATCTTGGATGTATCGGTACTCTAACCCCGAGTTATTTCCCCATGACTTAATTGCTGATTATTTTCAGTCTGTTACGCCTATTGGATTCGGGGCTTTGTATCAGGTGATGTCAGGTTTAAATGTTGATCCAGTTCTGTTAGGTAAAATTTTACCAATGGTGATCTCACTCATCACCACAGGCTACGCCTTTGCAGTCTGTATGCAGATATTGCCTGTGCCTATGGCGGGATTTCTCGCCACGTTACTGCTGAATCAAAGTATCTGCCTTCACGATGACCTTTTCTCTGCCTGTCCCAGAGATTTTATTTATCCGCTGTTTTTAGTGTTTTTGTACTATTTGCTGCGGCGTTCATTACTAGGAGTTATGCTTTTGATCGCACTCCAAGCGCTGTTTTATCCTCCAATCGCATTCATCGATGTCGGAATTTTGCTTTTGCGGTTGTGGGACTGGCAGAATGGACGACTTCGCTTTTCCCAGGATAGTCAAGATTATCTCCTCTGTGCCACCTCTGTTGGTGTTTTTCTGGTAGCGATCGTACCTTACGCCATCAAATCCTCTCAGTTTGGACCAGCAATCACCGCAGCCATGGCAAGAACAATTCCAGAGTACTTATCAGGGGGAAGAGTAAACTATTTTCACCTCAATCCTGTGAGTTTTTGGCTCGACGGCAGAGATAGTGGTGTTTTGGCTTTGATTAGTCCTCCCCAACTCTTTATTGGGCTGTTATTGCCAATTATACTACGATACCGATCTCGATTTCCCCTAACCCAACAGGTGACAAGTGGAGTTAAACTCTTCAAGCCCATCGTCCTGGCATCCTTATCTATGTTTTTCATTGCCCATGCTGTGGCGTTTAGGCTACATTGGCCTAGTCGATATACCCATCATACCTTCAAGATAGTCTTCGCCGTGGCGGCGGCAATTGCACTCACCCTGATGCTAGATGCAGCTTTCCATTGGTTACAACAGCCAACCAACTCTCGTCTAAAGGGGCGACAGTTTTTCACCTTGGGGACAGCGGGGATGGTAGGAGCAGGACTTATTATATACCCAAGCTCTCTGAAAGTCTTTCCCAAAACTCCATACGTAGTTGGTGGAGCGCCAGGATTGTATAAGTTTTTGCAACAGCAACCGCAAGATAGTCTCATTGCCTCCTTGGCATCTGAGGCTGATAATATACCAGTTTTTGCCAAACGCTCAATTTTAGTGGGCAGAGAATATGCTTTGCCCTTCCACACAAAGTACTATGCCCAATTTCGCCAACGGATGATTGATCTCATATACGCCCAATACAGTCAAAATCTCAACCAGGTAGTAGATTTTATGCACAAATATGGTGTGAAATTTTGGCTAGTGGAGCGTACTGCCTTTAAACCTGAGTATATCGCTAATAATAAATGGATTCAACAGTATCAGCCAGCAGCAACTACGGCAATGGCAAAGCTACAGCTCTACCGCACACCAGTTCTGTCAAAGCTCATGAAATCTTGTGCTGTTTTCGAGACTGAAAGCTTGGTTCTTCTGAAAGCAGAATGCATACAACAAGCAAAATCTTCTCATTCCTCATCCAAGATCGGCGTTGGTTTATAGCGCTTAGGACCAGCCCTTTCAAGGTGGGTAAAAAATTGGGAAAATTACGTCCAATTTTCGACATTTATTCTTCGTGTTCTTCGTGCCTTCGTGGTTCAAAAATCTTTATTAGGTCGCTTGGCGATCGCTCAGAAATTCAAAATTTATTGGCAATAGAGCTTGACGTTGCACCGAATGTTTAGTACAGTATATTGATACCGAACATTCAGTTAAAAGAACACTCACTCGTTGAAGATAACCAGGAGAACTTAACTAATGATCAAGCTCTATGGAACCAGCATCAACCTTGACCGAGCAAACCAAAAATCGGAGTTCATTCTCACTGAGATCAATAAACACTTAGCTAATCGCGAGTGGTTAGAGCTAGATCGACCCACGATTGCTGATGTTGCAGCTTTCCCTTACATCGCCCTAGCCCCAGACGGTAAGATCTCGTTAGACAAATACCCGAATGTTCTTTCCTGGATTGAGCGAGTTAAAAAACTTCCAGGCTTCGTGGGAATGGCTGGTATTACAGATTCTACGGCAGCAACTGTGTAGAACAGTGATGTAGACGCAGCATTTGTGGTAATTGCCAACACAAATGCTTCGTTCAATCATCCCTGTCCCAAGTGACAATTTCCTATTAAGGAGGTTACAGATGGCGAAACCAGGATGGTCACGAGAAGAATCACCTTTCCACACTGGGGAAATCGCAATTCAAGAACGCCTAGGTGTGCGCGATCAGATAGACCAGCAGGGAAGACGTATGATCCGGGATTATTTGCCCGATCAGCACCGAGAGTTTTATCCCCAACTCCCTTTCTTGATAGCCGGAACAGTTGATGCATACGGTCGCCCGTGGGCTTCGATTTTGGTCGGTGAGCCTGGGTTCCTCTCCACTCCGGACTCAAGCACCTTGCGTGTGGCGACCAGACCGCTCTTTGGAGATCCATTATCAGAGACGCTAGCAGATGGGGTAAATATCGGCTTGCTTGGTATTCAATTGCACACCCGGCGACGCAATCGCATGAACGGAACAGTCACGGCAAACAATCCGGACGGCTTTAGTGTAAAAGTTGACCAGAGCTTCGGCAACTGTCCAAAATACATCCAAGCTCGCATGTTTGAACTGACCGACGGAGTGAGGGAGGTTACCACACCCAAACCGCTGTATCAAATAGAGGCATTTGGACAAACCGAACGCGCCCTCATCGCTGCTGCTGACACCTTCTTCATTGCCACTGCGTCTCACAGGGAAGAGGCTGGCCCTGCCAAGGGAGTCGATGTCTCCCATCGCGGCGGCAAACCAGGCTTCGTGCATATCGATAACGACCACACCCTCACATTTCCCGACTTCGTTGGTAACTTTATGTTTAATACTATTGGCAATTTGGAGGTGAATCCCCATGCTGGTCTACTTTTTGTCGATTTCGACACAGGCAATCTGCTTTACCTAACTGGTACAGCCGAGGTAATCTGGTTCGGGGAGGAAATACGCACCTTTATGAATGCCGAACGGCTAATCCGCTTCCATCTCTCCCATGGACGCTTGGTAGAAGGTAGTTTGCCACTGCGCTGGTCGGCTCCCGATTACTCCCCCGCGTTGCAATACGGTTAAGATCTGTATTAGACATAGTCGTGGAAATGATTTTGGGGCGCAAGGCCTTGCGCCGGCATCATCAAGCGATCGCAAACGCCATTGAATTCCAAACTGACTAGTCCAGAGAAACCCGGTAACTTATGTGAAACCGGGGTTCTCCAAGGGAAGCGAATCATTTAGGACTGTTATAACTCCGCGCCTCCTAACTCCGCGCCTCCTAACCCTCCGCAGCTTCCCCCCCAACAACGACATCTCTAATGCGCAGACTGGGACCACCGCAACCTACAGGTAAGCCGTTTTGTCCACCCTTACCGCAACCGCCGGACTCATCCCAGTAAAAATCATCGCCAATGGCTTCAATATCCGTCAGGGTTTGGAAAACATTACCAGAAAGGGTAACATCTTTAACGGGTTCAGCAATTTTGCCGTTTCTAATCATCCACGCCTCACCAGCGCTAAAGGTAAACATCTCCCCGTTTGTCATCCCACCCAACCAGTTACGGGCATAAACACCCTCTTTGATACCGTAAAACAAGTCCGCCACAGGCGTTGTTCCCCGTTCTATCCAGGTATTGGTCATTCGGACAATGGGAGCATAGAGATAATTGAGACACCGTGCATTGCCTGTGGGCGCTTCGTCTAATTTGCCTGCTGTTTCGCGAGAATGTAGGCGTCCGACTAAAACCCCATCTTGAATTAGTTGGGTGGTGGTAGCTGGTGTGCCTTCATCGTCGTAAAAGTAGCTACCACGATGTCCCTCAGGCGCTGCACCATCAAAAATTTGCAACGCTTTTGGACCGAACCGACGTCCAAGGGTCATCACCTCCAACACATCTGGGTTTTCGTAAGCCATATCTGCTTCCGAAAGATGCCCAAAGGCTTCGTGGACGAATAACCCAGTGAGAATGGGATCAATGACTACAGTATAGGTATCGCCTTTGACTGATGGTAAGGATAGGGCTACTACTGCCATTTGTGCCGCGCTTTTGACTTGTTCATCCAAAGCAGTTAAATCTTCATAGGCTTTACGAGATCCGGTAGTTTCTCTTCCGGTTTGCACAGTTTCGCCATTTCTAGCAGTGGCGGCAAAGCGCATTTCCATATCCACCCACGATTGTTCGATGAGCGACCCTTCACTGGTAGCGAGGATTACTCTTTGGGCACTGTCACCATAGCGCACTGAGGTCGTGGTAATGCGATGGTCAAAACTTCTCAATAAGTCAGTGTAGCGATCGCATAATTCTTTTTTTTGACTGAGCGGAATTTTTCGGGGATCACTGCCTGTCAGCGGTAGTTGACATACCGCTTGCACGCTTTTCACCGGGGCTAGTACGGTTTCTTCATCACCAACCATCCGCGCTGCGGCGATCGCCTCTTCTATGCGGTCTTCAATTGTTGCCAAGCGGTTAAAGCTGCTTAACCCCCACCCTCCTTTATAACAAGCGCGAATATGTCCACCAATTGAGATACTTTCGCTCAGGGTTTCTACTTTGTCGCCCCGCAACAAGATATCAGTTTCTTCGTCTTCCTCAAGACGAATCATTAGATAATCTACACGCGATGAGTAGCGGGCGATTAGGTCAGAAAGCAAATTTTGTGCATCTACGAGTAAATTTTGCATTTGTAGGTACGGAACCATGAGAAACTAGATTTATTTTGCATTCTGACATGGGTGAGTCATCAGTCCCAGAGCGATCGCTCTACTGTCTTTTATTCTTTCTGAATTATGGGACAGATTGTATCCTCCGGCTTAGTTGTTAAACTGTCCCATCCTGAAAGTAATCCCCTCAATTCACCCCGCAAGGTTAACAACTGCTCAATCTGCCGATCAATCTCAGATATCTTATCTTTTAGCTTGTGTTGAATTTCATCGCAAGCTGGTTTTCCTCCATCATAGACTTGAAGGATTTCGCCAATTTCTTGCAGACTCAAGCCAAGGCTTTGAGCGCGTTTAATAAAGGACAAACGCATAAGTACATCTGATGAAAACAGCCGGAACCCTCCCTCTGTTCGCCCTAATGAGTTGAGTAGACCCAGACTTTCATAGTAGCGGATTGTTCTAATAGGAACTCCGCTTAAAGCTGTTACCTGACCTATTAACAGCAGTTTCTTCTCTTGACTTAACACGCTTGGCTTTGTGCTCCAAGTAAAGGGGACTGGGCATCGGTGGATTGGGGGTTGACTCTCCAGTTGACTAGAGATTCTAGTATAGCTTGTAGTTGCGCCTGTACTAATTAATCGGAGGAAGTAGTTCTCCACTCCCTACTCCCCACTCTGTTGTGGCGATGGTAGGTGACGGGATCAATGATGCACCAGCTTTAGCACAGGCGGATGTGGGAATTGCCATTGGTACTGGAACAGATGTGGCGATCGCTGAACGCGACATCACCTTAATTTCTGGGGACTTGCAAGGGATTGTCATCGCCATTCAACTGAGTCGCGCCACTATCCGCAATATCCGCCAAAATCTTTTCTTTGCCTTTGTCTATAACGCAGTTGGCATTCCCATCGCCGCTGGGATTTTGTTTCCCTTATTTGGCTGGTTACTCAACCCAATTATTGCCGGAGGAGCAATGGCATTTAGCTCTGTTTCAGTAGTCACTAATGCTTTACGTTTGCGGAATTTTCAGCCAATCAGAAGGAATTATGAATTATGAATTATGAAGATATATGATGAAAGAAGAAGTAAACAACGTTGTTTGCCTTGGTTGCCTACATAGCCAAAAAAAAGAAGTGGCAAAGCCACTTCTGAAAAAATTCCCAGGTAGAACCTGAGAAAGAGTATAACGACTATAAAAATTGTAAACCGTATATTTTTACACTTATTAACTAGATGTCTTAATCTTGTTGACTTTTATGGTTTTGCTGGCACTCTAAATCACCAGGGACTGTACACAAGTTGATATAGCAATCCTATTTGAGTTGCAAACACCCGCCCCAAAGGGTTCGTCAAAAGTCAAAAGTCAAAAGTCAAAAAATCAAAAATCAAAAATCAAAAATGTTTTAAATTTTGAATTTTGAGAGAAGTCTTCGCGCCGGAAGCCGGCGATCTGAACTGAGGTGATTTTGAATGACGCGCAGCGGCTTGTCCCCCAAGTCTTCAAAGTCCCCTCTGTTCGGATCTTAAATAGGATTGCTATATCTTGGGTTATCTGTTGTTGGTTGCCATCAAGTTTGCCGAATTGCCACACATTACTCCACCACCTCATTGACTGGGAATCTATCAATCAACTGCATAGCACGATTGGCATTGCTTTGCAAGGATTGGGACAAATAGGGTACGTGGGGGATCTGCGATAATAAATCCAAAGTCCGACGTAAAATTCGTACCACATCACCTTCATCCAAACTGGTATTTTCACAGAGTTGAACCCACTCCATTCCTAACGCCCATTGTTCTAAAAGAGCAATTAACTCAAACTCCAACCATATAGGCAAAGCGACATTATACCGACGTTGCAGCTGGAAAATGGTACGGCGAATTCCCCGCAACTTTGATAAAGCTTCTGCGACTTCATCGCTGAGATCGAAGTTAACCTTACTGTCTGGACGCGGGGTTTCTGTCACCAAAGCTGCTACTGCTGCTGCTAAATGATGCGGATCTAAGTTGTCAAGTTCACCACTGGCAAATGCTAAACCTAACCACAATTCATTCTCTCCCCGAATTGCTGCGGCAATTTTCCCTAGTCTTGTGGGAATTAGGTTCTCTAGACATTCAAAGCGCTGCAAAATATCAATTAGATTGAGAAATTCTTGCCAGTGACGTTGAGATTGTTGGGCTACTTGTGCTTGCAAATGTTGAATTTCCGCTTCTAGTTCAGTGATGCGTGTTCTGCGTTTGAAAACAGTAGATACATTCCCAGATTGACGCAGGGGGTGAGACTCGATTTGCTCTTGCAGTGCAGTAACCAGACTGAGTTGTTCTGCTACTTCACTCGGTAGACGCAGGAACTCTCGTGCATCGGGAATTTGTTGGGCGATCGCTGCTGTTTCCTCATTACCGTTGCATATCTGTCCAGATCTTATAGGCATGTGGGCGGGTGGTAGCAAGTCTGGTTCCACATCAATTCGCGGTAATTCCCCATACAAATCCACCACATCCTTAGTGGTCACCACATACCAGCGGTTATCTTGTCCCAAACATACCAAGTAAGGAGACTGACCTGGTCCTGGTGTTTTCCCTACTAGCACTGCTGTTATAGGTACAGCTAATGTTATATTTTTTACTTTGAGACTTAACAGCGTCCCGGACACTGCAAAACTCAACATCATCACCAATTCCTCTTGTCGGACTTCCAGTGCTTGCTCTTGCAGCGTTTTGAGAAGCTTTTGTTCCACCCGCAGGCGTTGCCGTAATTTCTCGTAACTTGCTAGTTCACTTTCGTCAATGGTCGCTGCTTGTGTCTCAAGTTGAGCGAGTTCTGTTTCCAGTTGAGCAATCTGCTCGTACTGTGGTCGTAGGTGTAACGTCGCTAAGTACTGACCAAAACTGCGTTCTATGAGTTCCTTAGCTTGCTCCAAAGTATGAGTTTGGAGTAAGTTCAGCACCATACCATAACCGGGCGTAAATTGGCTAACTAAGGGGTCTGCTTTGGATGTTGCCAAATATGCTGCTTCTTTCGCTCCTTCAAAAGGAGTTTCCAGGGTCACCACATGACCTCGTTCATCCATTCCCCTGCGACCAGCCCTTCCTGCCATTTGCAGGAACTCGGAAGGGTTCAACAGGCGGTGTCCAGTGTCGGTACGTTTGGAAAGGGTAGAAATAACTGTTGTCCGGGCTGGCATATTAATTCCCGCCGCCAGTGTCTCGGTAGCAAAGACTACTTTAATTAGCCCCTGCTGAAAGAGTTCTTCTACTAGCACCTTCCATGCAGGCAAAATACCAGCATGGTGAGCTGCAATCCCTCGGTACAAAGGTGCAATTTGTCCAGAACGTCCTGCTTCAGGATTGCGGTTTAAAAATTCGTCAATTTGCACCCGTAACTGATACGCCTCCTCTGGATTGACCAGCCACAAGTCGCCCACCTCCGCCACGGCTTTATCACATCCTCGGCGACTGAAAATAAAGTAAATTGCTGGTAGCATGTCCCGATCTTGTAGGTGGCTCAGAACATAATCTATGCTAGGAGCCTCGGGTCTACCACCTTTACCCCTTTGTGTGTCTCCCCTTTTTCCCCTTTTCTTTAACAGACGGGGGTTAATTTGAGTTTTGTCATCATTCAGCAGGGGGAATAGCCCTTTGGTGTTGCCAAAGTGAAATTCTAAAGGAACAGGGCGATAATCTGAGTAGATTAAATCAGTCGGACCATGAACTTGATTTAACCAATTGGTGAGTTCATCGCTGTTTGCAACGGTCGCGGAAAGGGCTGCGAGTTGAACTTCTCGGGGGCAATAGATGATTGATTCTTCCCAAACCGTCCCCCGTTGGCGGTCATTCATGTAGTGGCATTCATCCAGCACCACTGCTTCCACGTCTACTAATGAGATGCCGATTTGCCCGATTGGTGTGCCATACAGCATGTTCCGGAAAATTTCTGTGGTCATCACCAGAATCGGTGCATCCCGATTAATACTGGCATCTCCAGTTAATAATCCGACATGATCAAAGCCAAATTTTTGGCGGAAGTCACGTAATTTCTGATTCGATAGCGCCTTGAGGGGAGTCGTGTAAAATACTCTTTTTCCACGCGCCAGAGCGCGATAGATGGCGTATTCCCCTACTAATGTTTTGCCTGATCCTGTGGGCGCACAGACAACTACAGACCTTCCAGCGTTCAGGGAAGCGATGGCATCATTCTGGAATTGATCCAGTTTAAATGGAAATATGGAATTCGGGTCAACTTCTGGAGACAGCGCAGGATAATTCACTCAATCAAAATTGCAACCGGACTTTTTACTATATTAACTACTCTTTTTTGACTCTCCCCTTCCCTTTAGGTAAGAAGATTCTGTAAGAGGTTTAGCCTTTATCTCTCACATATCCGACTGTCGGAATTTCCCACACAATGGTGGTGATTCCCGTAGGCGTGGTTCCTGGACTCAACCCACTTGGGATTGGTACGGGCGTATTGCAATACTCCCGTACAACCAGTCCGGGGGTAGGGTCATGAAGACCTGTTTAACCCTATTGTAGCACGAAGCTTGCACGAGGGTCAACTAACAGGCGTGGGAGCTTCGCAAAAAAAACATTGATTTTTGACGGGGACTGAAGGGAACTACAGAACTACATCTCCATGTCTGAAGTCATTTGCTCTGCTGTCAACTTTCTAGGAGGCGCGGAGTGAGAAGTTAGGAGTTAGGAGTTAAAATTCATAATTCATAATTCCTCTCATTTTCCTAATTCCTGTGAGCGAGATGTAGCAGCTTTAACCGCCTCTATGATAGCTGAGCGAAATCCTGCTCGTTCTAACTGGGCAATACCAGCGATGGTGGTACCTCCGGGACTGGTAACACGGTCTTTAAGTTCTGCTGGATGTATTTTTGTTTCATTCAGAAGGGTGGCTGTTCCCAGTACTGTTTGTAATGCCAGTTGATTGGCGATCGCTCTCGGTAAACCTGCTGCTACCCCTCCATCGGCGAGTGCTTCTACAAGCACTGCCACGTATGCAGGTCCTGATCCTGATAGTCCCGTGACTGCATCCATCAGCGTTTCTGGAACTTCTACCACTTCTCCTACCGCCGAAAATATCTTTCGTGCTATTTCTTGGTGGTTTGCTTTGGTGTATGCACCTAAACATATTGCCGTAATTCCGGCTCCCACCGTGGCTGGGGTATTGGGCATTGCCCGAATGACTGGTACCTCCCGAAAAGCTGCTTCTAGCTGACTTAAAGAAACACCTGCCAAAATGGAAACAACTAGGGGCTTTGCATCTTCTATACTAATCACATCTGCTACTTCTTGGGCTACCGCACTCAATATTTGGGGTTTCACTGCCAAAAATACAACTTCCGTTGCTTGAGTGAAAACTAAACGGTTATCCGCTGTCACAGCAATATTGTATTTATCCTCCAGAAAACTCTGCCGGGAGTAATCCGGTTCGCTGACTAAGACTTCTGATGGTTGATAAATACTTTGAATAATAAGGCGGGATAAGAGCGCTTCTCCCATTACCCCACCCCCAATTAAGCCAAATTTAATAGTCATTTGTCATTTGTCATTGGTCATTCGTCATTAGCTAGCATGAAAAATCAGAAATTACTTTGAACCAATAACTAAAATTTATGTTTATTGTACCATCCGGTTAGCTTCATTGCCCCATGCTGGATTTGGACCTGTGGGACGTGAGGGGCGTACAGGCGGTTGGGGTACTTCATGAATAACTCCTGTCTGAGTGCTAACTTGCACGCAGCTTGGCGTAAACAGAAAGATGCTTTCACCGATGCGCTCTTGATGTCCATCAAGGGCGTAAGTGCCACCTGCTACAAAATCTACTGCCCGCTGTGCTTGATCCGGGTCCATAATTGTCAAATTTAACACTACTGACTTGCGCTCTCGCAATGCTTGAATTGCCTGGGGCATTTCTTCAAATGTTCGTGGTTCGAGTACCAACACTTCTGAAATCCCATTCACTGCTCCTGGCATACCAATAACATTACTCATAGGCTTAGACCCTGTTGCTACATCACTTCCCATTGTAGGCATGGGTTCACGCCAGCGTCGATTCTGGGCATTACTTTCTTGTGGTGTGGCTTGTGTATTTTGTTCTTGATACAGATTTTGGTAATTTTCTGCATCTGGTTCTTCTTCATAGTACTCATATTCTACTGGCTCATTGAGACCGACAAAGTCTCTCAACTTGGAAAAAATATTGTTCATGATTTACGCTCCTAGTGCCAATTACTTGATATCGATGTGGCAAAAAATGATTAGTTCACTTACACCGCGACAGAGGGCGGACAATTTAGTAATTTTATTCTTGTTTGCAGCATCTACTGCGAGTTGTCGTAATAAACGAATACCCTCTGGAACGTCTATGGATGGTTTATACACAATAACGAGTTAAAATTATACCCTAAACATTTATATCCGGAAAGTTATTTTCATCATTTATTTTAATTTCACCTTAGTTTTGTAAATACTATATCTTTTGTTACCTATTGCACCAGCGTGTTATGAAATTTTCTTTTTTTTACATGAAATGGGGAATGGGGCATTCCCCATTCCCCACTCCCATTCCCTTAGCGATTTCCAAACAAGATGGTTCCGAGTCTTACCATCGTTGCACCTGCTTGCACTGCCAATTGGTAGTCACTAGACATTCCCATGGAAAGATGCTGCATTTGAATGTTAGACCAGTTTTGTTCTTGGATCTCTTTTGCCAATTCACGGGTACGATTAAATACATTCAGAATTTCTGCATCATCTAATCCTAGTGGTGGAATTGTCATCAATCCCTGAATTTGTAAATCTTTACATTGATTGAGTGCTGGTAAATCAGCTAATAGTTGTTGCGGGTCGCTCCAACCTGACTTGTTGGGGTCAGGTAAAATCTTCACTTGCAGGCACACTAAAGGATGTACTCCTAACTGTTGCGCCAATTGGTTCAAGCGCTGGGCTAGCTTCAAATTATCTACTGAGTGAATCCACCTGAATTGTTCAAGGGCTTTTTTGGCTTTATTGGCTTGCAAATTTCCGATAAAGTGCCACGTAATATCTGATAAATCTTGTAACTCGGTTTGTTTGCTGGCTGCTTCTTGGATACGATTCTCCCCAAAATCCCGAATTCCTGCGGCGTACGCAGAGCGCATGACTGAAGCCGGAACTTGCTTTGTGACAGCAATCAACCTGACTGAAGCCGGAAGTGAGGCGCGAATGGTAGCAATAGGAACGCTGATGGAACTGATCATTGGAATGTGCGTTGGAAAACACTCTGAAGCTGATCGTACTCCTGAGATTGCCCTGTGCGACGCAGGTTACGTAAGCGATTTTCCAGCATCATTCTCGCCTCTGTACGACCTATAGACTGAAATTTAAGACCTTTAGCATCTGCTGTCACCACAAAAAACAAGCGTTGTGCATACAGTGTAGTGAACAATTCTTGGTTTTCATCCACTATACATATCCTATAAAGCAAACCCCAAGTTGGATGATTTATGTAAGTTTCCGAGTTTTCTGGGT
Organism: Stigonema ocellatum SAG 48.90 = DSM 106950; assembly: GCA_016903675.1. Classification (GTDB taxonomy): domain Bacteria; phylum Cyanobacteriota; class Cyanobacteriia; order Cyanobacteriales; family Nostocaceae; genus Stigonema; species Stigonema ocellatum. Next base: position 25,994 of record JADQBA010000070.1, read on the forward strand.
TCATTTAATACTAAGCTACAACTATAATATATCTTTTTGCAGTTGAACTCAAACATCCAGACGATAATAGCTGTCTTTTGCCAAAAAAAATGCCAAAAATGCCAAAAAGTTTAACCTCTGCCTTCCATGTCTTGATATTAAGACATGGAAGGCAGTTGTTAATAGACATCTCCAGCTGGGGGCAGGGATCCCCTACCTCCCCTGCCACAAGGTGCTCCCCCTACAAGGAGTTACCTTCTAGTCATGGTCAAGTCGCTATCTCCCTATGGTAATTCGTAGTGACGCTCGTTCGCTTTCCTTGCGTCGCCCCGAGTGAGAAGACTCGCACTTGGCTAAGTTCGCCCCCGTTCGCCTCCGAACGCGAGTGCTTGCTCTCCCCTTGGGATTCGTTTGGATCGCTGTCTTGACAGCGCTCCAACTTCTCTGTTGGCGTCTCCCCGAGTGATATCATGTTCGGATAATCACTTATTATTCATATAATTCAAAACTCGCCCTTCGGGTGACGCTCGTGCCGACGCTCGAGTACTCGTTCGCCTCTGGCATCTCCCCGAGTAGTTCGGTTTTTCTTTACAATCTACTTATTACCCCATGCAAAAATGCATTCGCTCATTTGTGAGGATGCTTCTCTAAGAGACGCTTTGCGAACGCATTTTTGCTTTTTCATTGCTCTGTCCCTCAATGAATTAATTATTAATTAATTCATTATTCAGGAATTTTTAATTACGAATTACGAATTATTCGGTCACAGACCATCATTAGGTTGCCAAATATTCTGCCAGCGTTCATCAGTACTAGAGTCAATTCTGTGATAGCGCACGTCCGTGGAGAGGCGAATCCGTCTGAAGGGATCTAAATTGCTACATGAAGCATGAATCATGTATGGACTGTGGATCACCACATCTCCCGCTTCATAGTTAGCGAGCAGCCATCGACTATTGGTGACTTTGGCAATCAAAGCTAAGTCTTTACTAATCCACCCTATGCCACCCATACCTTTACTAAGGAGAGCATAAGATACGTCTTGAGGTAATACTTTGATTATAGCATTAAATTGCTGCTCCATCAATTGCCCAAAGGAGCAAGAATCTTCCAAATAAATTAACCCCCCCATCTCCACTGGAGTATCACCTAAAGGTATCCAACAGGTAACGAATAAATCTGTACCACATCGAAAATATGTGAAGTCATAGTGCGCCCCTGTATCATCACTAATACCCGGTACTTTACAGCGAATCAGCTTGCGCTTTGATGAACAAACCATTCCTCCAAAGAATTTCTCCAGAAATTTTAGGATAGCCGGAGATTCGCATACAGCGTTATATTCCTTTAAACAGATTGCTGCTTGCCTAATTTGGTTGATCAAATCAACCGAAACTTGATTACCCGAGAAAATACCTTCTTCAGGCAGTGTCTCTTCGTCTATTAGATTAAATTGCATACATTTTTCAAAAAACTGGCGACGAAAATCTCTTACCAAATTGGGAGGGAGCAAACCTTTCAACCAAAGATATCCCTGCTGCTGATATTGTTCTTTGAGTTGTTGTATGGGAGCATTTGGGTTACTTGGCAGCAGCCATCCTATATGTTCAGTGTTGTTTGAAATTTTTTTTTCATTGCTTGTGAATGTAAAATTTATAGGTCGGGTCATGATGTTTTCAACTCCTCACAAATAGACAAACCACACACTATAGATAAATGCGATAAACAAAGCAAAAATAAGTTTCTTTATTTCAAAATAAATAACTTTATATAAACTTATTTATCCTATAATAAAGTCTTATTAATACTTGATTCGCTAGTGAAAAACTGTGAATATGCCAGCCTTCATTAATTTAATGCTAATTGTCCAATTATTGGTTAAACGAGGGTATTATTCTGGTTTTTGTTCCCAGTGTTTTTAGAATCAATATATGTTGAGAGATTTATAAGTCATATCCTGGAAAATCCTAAGCCAAATACCATACAAGGAAAGATCAGTACCTGAGGAGAATGAGGAACCTTTATTCAGACCATATTGTGGAAAATGTGATTCTGTTTGCGTATTTTTTATATCTTGTTGGTCAAGATTAACACTTTGAGAAAAAAATCTGTGTAACAAGTCCGCCATAGGCAAGGCTTTAAGGGTTACTAGATAAATCGTCGTATTACCTTGGATAAATATTGGTGTTCTCTATGCCATAAGGCTAAGAACCATCAAGATGACTATCTTTATGGTTAACTATATAATATAAAGATAAATGGGAACACAACTATTTATATTATCAAAACAAGTACAAAGAATTTTTGTCCAATATTTAGATAAAATCCCAAAAATCGGAAAAATCATAGAAAATAATAATTTTACAAAAAAGTGTTTTTATGCATCAGGAAGAATGCACCAAGTAGTGCGGTTGGATGTTCATTTAAGATGTGGTATTTTTCTCCATAAAAATAAAAAAGTACAAAAAATGTGTCAGTATATTTTTGTGGATATAAGTATCATTTTTTAGAAAAATGTCTAAAGCAATTTTGCTGATTGGCAGCAACGGTCAAGTGGGCAAAGAAGTAATCCAAATCCTTGACAAAAGCGAAAATATCATCGCAACGGTTCGCCCCACTGTAGATCTCGCCCAAGCCAACACCCTCCGCAGTGTTATTAGGGAAACCCAACCCAAAATCATCATCAACGCTGCTGCTTATACTGCTGTTGATAAAGCTGAAAGCGAACCAGAACAGGCATTGGCTATCAATGGTACAGCACTGGAAATTCTCGCCGAAGAAACCGAAAAACTGGGAGCTTTTCTAATTCACATTTCTACTGATTATGTTTTTGATGGTAATAACAGTCGCCCCTACAAAGAAACTGATGCGACTAACCCCCTAAGTGTATACGGGAAAACCAAACTCCTAGGTGAAGAAGTCATTCAACAGTCTTGCGCCCATTACTTGATCCTACGCACTGCTTGGGTTTATGGCACATTTGGCAAAAGTAACTTCGTTAAAACCATGTTGCGACTGGGAGGAGAACGGGAAGAAATTCGCGTTGTTGCTGATCAAATTGGTAGCCCTACTTGGGCAAAAAATATAGCAGAAGCGATCGCCCAGATTATTCCTCAGTTAAACTCAGATATCACCGGAATCTACCACTACACCAATAGCGGCGTTGCTAGCTGGTACGACTTTGCCGTAAGCATCTTTGAAGAAGCCCAACAGCTAGGCTTTCCCCTCAAAGTCCAGCGAGTGATCCCCATCACTACCGCTGAATATCCCACACCAGCCCATCGCCCTAGCTATTCTGTCCTCTCTTGTGCCAAAATAGCCGCAGTTTTGGGCAACCATCCGCCCCACTGGCGGCTAGCATTAAGGCAAATGTTAACAGAGTGGGGAGTGGGGAGTGGGGAGTAGGGAGTGGGGAGGCGCGGAGGCGCGGAGTTATTATCGAAACAATCAACAGTCAACAGTCAACAGTCAACAGTCAACAATGAAAGCACTGATTCTTTCTGGCGGTAAAGGTACACGTTTACGCCCCCTCACTTACACGGGAGCGAAACAACTCGTGCCAGTTGCCAATAAACCGATTTTGTGGTATGGAATTGAAGAGGTGGTTTCTGCTGGTATTACAGATATAGGTATCGTTATCAGCCCGGAGACAGGGGGGGAAGTTCAAGCAAAAACAGGTAGTGGAGAACGCTTCGGGGCAAACATTACCTACATTTTACAAGACTTCCCAGCCGGACTCGCTCACGCCGTCCAAGTCGCCCGTCCCTTCTTAGAAAATTCCCCTTTTGTGATGTACTTGGGCGATAACCTCATTCAACAAGGCGACTTGAGTTACTTTCTCAAACAATTTATTCAACAACAGCAAGATGCTTTGATTCTTCTGCGTCCGGTTGCTAACCCTAGCGCTTTCGGTGTGGCTAAGGTAGATGAAATAGGGCGGGTATTACAATTAATCGAAAAACCGAAAATTCCTCCGTCAAATCTAGCCTTGGTAGGTGTTTATTTTTTTTCTCCAGTCATCCATGATGCGATCGCCTGCATTCAACCCTCCGCAAGAGGCGAACTTGAAATTACTGATGCTATTCAATGCCTAATTGATCATCAAAAGCAAGTTGAAGCCTGTCAACTTGAAGGCTGGTGGCTAGATACTGGTAAAAAAGATGACTTGCTAGAAGCTAACCGTCTCATTCTTGATTCCTACTTAACAACATCAGTTGCTGGTGAAGTCGATGCCCAAACTCAAGTTATTGGGCGAGTCCAAATCGGTTCTATGTCTAAAGTCATTAATTGCACAATTCGGGGTCCAGTGATCATTGGTAGCAATTGTCATTTAGAAAACTGCTTCATTGGACCTTATAGTAGCATTGCCGATAATGCCACCCTCATCGATACCGATTTAGAACATAGTGTTGTTTTAGACGGTGCTAAAATCGTCGGCATTCATCAACGTATTATTGATAGTGTCATTGGGCAAAGGGCACAGTTGACTGTTGCACCTCGTCGCCCCAAAGCCTTGCGATTTCTTATTGGTGATGACTGTCAAATTGAACTCGTGTGATTTACTTTTTAACAATCAACTATTATTCCACAACTCTCGTTACCAAATTAATCAATTCTCTACCAGCCATCAAAAATGGTGAGTACAAAACAGTTATCGTCAATAACTCTCCTGACGACGATTCTATAGTTCAACTCAAAAGTGAGTCTGTCTTAATTTTTGACGCTGGAGATAATCTTGGCTTTGGTACTGCTTGCAATCTAGGGCTGAAGTTTATCTACGTTGAAGACCCCCAGGCCATTGTCTGGATAATTAATCCAGATGCCTATTTGTTAGAAAATACTTTGAATAAAGTTAACTCATTCTTTGACTCCCATCCAGAAATTTCCATCCTTGGCACCATTGTTCATACTCCTACAGGTAAGATTTGGTTCGCTGGTGGTTGCTTCATTCCCCCTACTGGGGCAATCATAACTCAAGACCTGTTAACAAATACAGATACAGATTATGTGACTTGTGATTGGGTTTCAGGTTGTAGCTTGATAATTAATCTTTGTAATTTTTGTGAATGTCCTCAGTTTGACCCTGCTTACTTTCTCTACTATGAGGATTTTGACTTTTGCAGACGCTATGCCAATCAAGGATATTTAGTTGCAATCACTCAGCAATTTGGTGTGCTACATCAACCATCATCAATTACTAATAGATATATTTTTAGAAAATACAAACATAGTACCTATAGTTACTTATTAACTTTAGATAGATATACAAATAATCTGGTGTTTCTGCTGCGATTAATTCGACTCATTTGTCACGCTTTTATCTTGATAATTGTTAAACCTCAAGTAGCATTTGGTAAATTTTACGGTGTGTTAATTTATATAAAAAATAAGCTTCTCTAAACATGATTTTCATGTCTGAACAACCGAAGCAGCCCGTTACAGCCCTCAAGTCTTTTAACACTACAGCGAGACTACAGTTTCGGCATCCTGGCTTCCCGCATTCCGGGGACGGAGATGTAATAGTCTTGGCTTGGCGAGCCGACTCATGATTCCGTATAATACGAGTATGAGCATTGTTCCTCAGAACCTCGTATAAGCCTTGTGAGCTTTGTTACAAAAACCTTCCCCTTTTAAAACATCCTCTGCACGGTTACAATTTTGCTGTGTACACACCATATTTTCTTACTATGCATATAAGCTCAAATATCACTCCAGAAATCAAGCAAAAGATATCTAATAATTTATATTTTGTTCGGGGATTGGCAATATTTATGGTTGTTGTAGGTCACGTCATTGGAAATAAAGATGCAGGTATCTCCCAATTATACAAGCAAAATGTCCCTATTTTAGCCTGGATACATACATTTATATATACTTTTCATATGCCAATATTTTTTATAGCTTCTGGCATATCTTTTGCAATTTTTAGTAAAACTAATACCAATTATATAAAGTTTGTAAAATCTAGATTCTTTAGGTTGCTCCTTCCATGGATATGTTGGTCTCCAATTTACTTTATTCTCAGAACATTTTCTGGAAAAGTTAATTTTTCTATCTTTGGTATTTTGAAGGCTATATTATCTGCTGATTTTATTTTTTGGTTTTTTCCTGCCTTAACTTTTGCATCTGTATTATCTTTTGTTGTTTTTCAAACAATTAAGAATCAAAAAATATACATTTTTACATCTATTACCTTATTGATACTCTCATTTTACATAAAAACTGTACTATCAGTCTGGTTTTACTTCAATATTTTTTATGCATTTGGTTTCTTAACAGCTACCAATTTAGCTAAAATTGAGCAAAATTCTAATAAAATATCACCTCTAAGAATTGTTTATTATGTGTTTATTTTACTAGTTACAATGCTTTCTGTAAGTTATTTCTTTGTTTCTGAGGAATTAGTTAAATTATTCAACGGAATTTTGGGGTTTTATCTAGTATATATACTGGGAAGCTATGACTGGTCAAAACTTACATCTGGGTTACGATATCAGCCTTTTAATTTGCTCAGAAATACTATTGTGTATTGGGGCAAAATCAGCATGAGTATCTATCTAATTCATGTGATTTTTGGTTCTTTTACAAGAACATTATTGGTGAAAATTGGTATAACGGATGTAATGATACAATTTGCGATGGGCTTGTTTGTGTCACTTTTCGGTTCGGTATTAACCCATGAATGTTTGCATAACAGAAGTAAACTATTTCTTTACTCAATTGGTGAGGCAAAGAGCTAAATCATGCTCAATAATTTTGGATTGCTCTGAATTGAGATTTTTTTATGTTAGTGAATAGTCCCTAATTCAATAGGGTTCAGTTACGCTGTTAAGCCCGTTAGAGACGATTACTTCGGTACAGTTGATGCACTCTATGTGCTGATGGATGGCAATAATATTGATCAGGTGATTCGCATTCCTTACGGTGGTGCAGCGACAGAACTAAAGCTTCCCTTTGATAGAATAGTGGTTTTTTTTGGCAACGACCAAAGATTGTCAAGAAATGACCACAGAGTGGCGGCATTGACTATGAAGCAGGACATGGCGCTGGCTCAACCAAAGAGTAACGTCTCCAAGAACGAGCCGATATTTTCACTTTTATGATGTGGCAATTTGGCCTGAATACTTAATGAATTGTTACTCTTTCTCACTCCTAACTCCTAACTCCTAACCTCTTGTGATGAGCAAAGTATTAGTTAATTTATCGATTATCTTTTCCCAACCTACAGGCATCAGCAACTATGCCAAAAATCTTTTCCCTTATTTAAAAACTCTTAATCCTACTTTATTAACTGCCCAAAACTACGCCGAATTTGACTGCTATCCAGTCCCAGATAATCTTACTCCTGCTCAAGGCTCAAAAGGGCATCTTGATCGCCTTGTATGGACGCAGTTTCAACTGCCGCAAATCTATAAAAAGCTGCAATCTAATCTTATACTCTCCCCAGTTCCGGAAGCTCCCCTCTATGCTAACTGTCGTTTTATCGTGATGGTTCACGATCTGATCCCGTTGCGCTTTCCTAAACGCCTCTCACCCCTGACCTATTACTTCCGGTACTACGTTCCTCAAGTTCTTACCCAAGCACAACATGTTCTGTGCAACTCCCACGCCACAGCAACTGATATTAAGAAGTTTTACCAAATTCCTGACGGCAAAGTCACTCCTATTCCCCTCGCACACGATGCCAATCATTTTCGTTTATTGGGTAGGGAAGATGCCCACCCAAATAGAAATTCTCCTTACTTCCTCTACATTGGACGACACGACCCCTACAAGAACCTACACAGACTCATCGCCGCTTTTGCAGCATTACCTAACAGCGAGGACTATGAACTTTGGCTGGCTGGATCAGTAGATCCCCGTTACACCCCTATTTTGCGATCGCAAGTTGCGGAACTGGGTATAACTCAGCAAGTAAGATTTCTCAACTACGTTTCATATAGCGAATTGCCGAAAATTATCAATGGTGCGATCGCGATCGTTTTTCCTAGTCTCTGGGAAGGTTTTGGTTTTCCGGTTCTAGAAGCAATGGCTTGCGGTACTCCTGTGATTACTTCCAACATCTCTTCTCTACCAGAAGTTGCTGGCGACGCCGCCATTCTTATTGATCCCTATAATATTAAGGAAATTTCTGAGGCCATGCAAACAATTGCAACTGATTCAGAATTGCGCGATCGCCTTTCTACTAAAGGTATCAGCAGGGCTAACGAATTCAGTTGGGAAAGAACTGGACTTGCCACAGTTGAAGTTTTATCACGTTATCTTTAGAGTATGTTCTACAGAACAGAGTACAGTGGAAGTCATCATTCTACAGCCAACCGCAAGAAAGAGCCTCACTCTCGAACAACCTAAAAAACGGGAATACAAAGTCCAAGCACTAAAAGACTTGCTCGAAAATGCTCCTCCTACACCACCCGACTTTGACCCAACAAGAGCCAAGTGGGAGTACCATTAGGAGAAGCATAACCTGTGAAGGTTCTGATGAGCAAGCAAATTACGAAGGCATGAACATTACAGATGTGACAAGCAACCCAAGCGCAGAAAGCAAGACTCTTGACGATGTCCACAAAGTTGACAATAAAACTAAACAAATATGATTATTGTTAATCCTTCAACGCTTAGTTATAATGTGCTAATTGAACATGAGCCAGACGGTAGATTTAATGCAGTGGTGCTAGGCTTATCGGACTGTAAAAGTTCAGGAAAAACGGAAAATGAAGCTCTGGAAAACTTACAGCAGCTTTTGCAAAAACGTTTACAGAATTCAAAGATAGTTACCTTAGAGATAAATTCTCCCGAAACTGATAATCCTTGGATGAAGGTAGCTGGGATGTACAAGGATAATTCACTTTTTGATGAAGTACTGGCTGATATACAAGCAGAACGTGGTAAACTTGACGCAGAAATAGAAGAATTTTATAGACAAATCGATACAGAAGACGAAGTAAAGTGACTGTTATTTGGGTGTTGGATACAGACCATTTATCACTTTTTCAAAGAGAACATCCAATTGTTAAACAGCGGATAAAGCAAATGAATTTTGCAAATACAGCTATAACAGTTGTGACATTGGAAGAGCAAATGAAAGGATGGCTGAATGTTATTAATAAGTATAACGGTCAGCCCTCTGAATTTGAAAAACTGATACTGGCTTACAAAGGATTAAAGGATGGCGTAGAATACCTCAACAAGCTCAAATTACTAGACTTTGACCTGCCTGCTTACAATTGTTATCAAGAATTAGTTGGTCAGAGAATTCGTATAGGTACGAGAGATTTACGTATTGCTGCAATTACACTGTCCATCAAGGGTATTTTGGTTACACGCAATACTAAAGATTTTGCCAAAGTCCCTAATTTACAAATAGAAGATTGGACAATATCTTCAAGCCCCGCCTGACCTTTACGAAACTTCTTGCAGGTCTTGTACAAATGTCGCGAGTTTGACAAAGGACTCAGCTACTGCGAAGGCTTGTTCTGAAGTGTGGTTGGCGATACTCACAATTCCCAAAATAGATTGGTTTGCCTTGGTTGAAGTTTCTACTTGAACAGCAGCGGTTTGAGTAAGTGCAATCACCAGTGTTTTCATGCGATCGTTTACAGTGACAATCTGCTCGAGTTTCTGCTGAGTTTTCTCCACCAATTCAGTCCCGCTGATTGCTTGTTGTGATTCAGCCTTCAGCGCATCGATGACTTCATGAACGAGTGGTTTAATTTGTGCAATATCCGAATCCAACTGCTGTAGTAAGGAAACGATGTTCTCAGCCGAATCACCCAACGTTTGAATTTGATCGTAGATAGATGTAGCGGACTCCGTCTGGTTGAAAGCGACCTCCTCCGAAAGAGTTTGGACAACTATTTCACTACTTGTCAGCAGTTCTGACACTTGACGCTGAAGCGCTTCTTTTTGTTGACGTTGCTCGTTATAGGCAGTTTCAGCAGCTTGGTACGCCTGTTCTACTTTCCCTAGCAATTTTGGAAGCTGTTCTTTGATGAAGCTGATGTTTGTCTCTAAAACAACCCGTTCATCAATGCTTTCTACGGGAACACTCGTACCCTGAATCTCTCGACGTAAGCTATTGACTATAGTAGTAGAGAGGGCAGCAGCATTTAGGACTGGACGAAGAGCACGATTAGCTAACAAAGTCGCGATCGCACCTGCCAACACTGACATCATCAGTGTTATAATTAAAAAAAGTAATTGTTTTTGTTGCGCCAGATCCGTTTCTGCTAAATCTGTAGCGCCCACTGGTTTAATTTGGGAAATCTGTTTAGTTACTAACTGGCTCTCAAGGTAGTAGGTTCCTGCGCCAACTGTCAGCACGGGGATCACGCTAATGGCGAGTGCCCAAAGGATGACTTTAGTCTTCAAGCTCCATTTTTGCAGCCCGATCCACCCTAAACTATGCTGATGAATCTGTAGCCGATTGAAATTGTGCCCTGCTTGCTTTTGAGAAGAAGGCTGTATCATAAATAAAATTTGATAGTGATGCAACAACTGATGAAGGAAACAACATCTCTCTCCCCAGAGAGTTTGATAAGCTCGATTGATATTGAAGTCTATCAGTATTTTATCTGACAGAAGGATATTGTTAAAATTTTTCTATAACCCTCAGTACTTCATGTCATTTATTTTGAGAGTTACGCTAAGATGCGCAGATTGGTATTAGTAGTAGTGCTGCTCAATTCCAAGCCTATCCGCCTAAGAATAAATTCTTAGGCTAATAGCTGAAGTCGGCATACCGCCGACTTGAGAGAATTTGAATGAGCGAGTGTTTTCACTACTCATTCAGTCCTCTAAAAGAGGACTTATGCTATGAGCCTGGGACTTCAAGTCCCAGGCGGATGCCGGCTTTAAGAAGTTCTCACCGCACCGGAGTAAATCAAACCGCGCTGCACATCCATAGTCAAAATTGCACCATCTCGAATCACTTGTGTCGCGTTGTTCACACCGACAATCACAGGGACACCAAGACGCAAGCCAATGACCGCAGCATGGCTGGTCAGACTCTCTTCTTCGGTAATAATTCCAGCAGCCTTGCGAATTGCCTCAACAAAATCGGCACTGGTGCGGGGAGCAACCAAAATATCTCCATGATTAAAGTTACTGACATCCATGCCAGTTTGTGCTACCCGTGCGCGACCACTGACAGATCCTTGTCCTAGTCCAATTCCATGACCTAGCACCGCCGTTACCACCTCAACTTTAATCAAATCTGTTGACCCAGAAATGCCTTGGAGTGTGCCTGCTGTCATAACTACTAAATCCCCCTCAGACAGGAGCATTAGTTCCTGAGCCACGTTGATAGCGGCTTGAAAAGTTTGACCTGTGGATGGGAGTTCTAGCACCAACAACGGTTTTACTCCCCACACAAGCTGCAACTGCCGCGCCACATTCACATGGGGTGTCACTGCCAAGATGGGTGTTTGGGGACGGAACTTGGAGACATTGCGAGCTGTGGCTCCGGTTTGCGTTAGGGTCATAATTGCCGATGCTCCCAACTGTTCTGCAATTTGACCCACTGCTTGACTAATGGCATTAGGAATAGAACGCCTGGTATCTCTCACCTGACGTGCGTTTGTGTTCAACGCCTCCTCCTGCTCAATGCGCTCAGCAATCCGCGCCATTGTTGCCACAGCTTCTATTGGGAACTTGCCCACAGCGGTTTCATTCGACAGCATCACCGCATCCGTGCCATCCAAAATCGCATTTGCCACATCCGACACTTCGGCACGAGTCGGACGGGGGTTGCTAACCATGCTGTCCAACATCTGGGTGGCGGTGATAATGGGAATCCCCATGCGATTGGCAGTGACAATCAACCGCTTTTGCAGCACGGGGACATCCTCCGCTGGCAGTTCTACACCCAAGTCACCTCTTGCCACCATAACGCCATCACACAAAGCCAGAACTGCTTCCATTTGTTCAATTGCTTCGTGCTTTTCAATTTTGGCAATGACAGGCACTTGCTTACCCGTGCTGGAAATCAGTTCTTTGATTTCTATCATGTCCTGGGGGTTGCGGACGAAGGAAAGGGCTACCCAGTCCACACCTTGGTCTAGACCAAACATCAAATCCTCGCGGTCTTTGTCGGTCATTGCCTTAACTGACAGGTAAACACCTGGAAAGTTAACGCCTTTGTTGTTAGAAAGGGTCCCACCCACGGTGACTCGACAATGCAAATCACCTTTTTCTCGGTTGATCTCCTCTACTAGCATTTCTACTCGCCCATCATCCAGGAGGATTCTTGCTCCTGTGGGTACTTCCTCTGCCAAATAATCGTAGGTGACACAGCTTATTTCCTGTTGACCAATAATCGGACGATTGGTCAAAGTGAAGCGATCGCCTTTTGCCACTACTATAGATCCGGTTTCAAACTTCCCCAAGCGAATTTTTGGTCCTTGCAAGTCTTGGAGGATCGCCACTGGGCGATTCAATTCAAATGCTGTTTGCCGAATTAGGCGAATATTACGCTGATGGTCAGCGTGAGTACCGTGGGAGAAGTTGAGCCGCAGTGTTGTTGCACCAGCCTCAATAATAGCTTTAAGCATTTCTGGGCTGCTGGTGGCAGGACCAATGGTGGCGACAATTTTTGTCCGGCGTACAGAATCTCTTAGTTGCATAGGGGCTGAACCTAGGGAGCTACTCTGGGGATCATCTTAAATTAAGGCGCAATCTTTATCTGTCGCTGCTGATTCACTAGGGGAATGAGGGTGACAGGGTGTGGGGATGTAAGGGAAAATCATGTTTTAAAACTCAATTTGGAATCAACAATCGTCTTCCCGCCTACACCCTTACACCCTTACACCCCCGCACCCCCAAAATTACCACCCAGTGGAATCATAACTCTATTCAACTACTGATATTTGAAAAAGGTGAATAAATCTTCCTATACAAAACTTTATTATTGACTTGATGGTATCGTATACTCGCAGTATATGTTATGTTGAGGAGATTAATATGCTCATGTCAGAGGCACAGAAGCCAAAGACAGTCCCACCTAAAGAATTATTAGCTGCTCCTGGGGATTTAAGTCCGACGCTGCTGATGTTTTTGGCAGCTGTACTAATATTCGTGTTGTCTAACTTTGGTTACTGGCTCTGGCAATGGCCTCACTGGCTATGTTTTACCATCAACACCTTAGCCTTGCATATTGCCGGAACGGTGATTCACGATGCCTGTCACCAGTCTGCCCATAGTAACCGGCTGATTAATGCCGCATTAGGACATGGTAGTGCCTTGATGCTAGTTTTTGCATTTCCAGTGTTTACGCGGGTGCATTTGCAGCATCATGCCCATGTCAATGATCCAGAAAACGATCCGGATCATTATGTTTCCACGGGTGGACCACTGTGGTTGCTTCCAGTACGCTTTTTATACCACGAAGTGTTTTTCTTTCAACGGCGGTTATGGCGTAAATATGAGCTACTGGAATGGTTTGCTAGCCGCTTGTTTGTTGTGGCAATTTTTTATATCTCAGTTCAATATCACTTTTTGGGTTACATTCTGAATTTTTGGTTCATACCAACTGCTGTAGTCGGCTTAGCACTGGGATTATTTTTTGATTATTTGCCCCATCGACCTCACCAAGAGCGCGATCGCTGGAAAAATGCTCGCGTCTATGCCAACCCAATTCTGAATATCCTGATTATGGGGCAAAATTACCACTTAATCCATCATCTTTGGCCTTCTATCCCGTGGTATAATTACCAGCCTACATACTATCTCATGAAGCCTCTTTTAGATGAAAAAGGCTGTCATCAATCCTTAGGACTGCTACAAAAAAAAGACTTTTTTGAGTTCATTTACGACGTTTTTTTAGGAATTAGGTTGCATCACAATAGCAGTAAATAACTGGACACAACTTCTAGCTAGCCTTCTTATCGTAGTTCGCAATTCGTAATTACTACCCCACGAATAATAGTCTTATTCTGTCGCTTAATTCACTGATTATTAATTACGAATTACGAATTACGAATTACGAATTACGAATTATTCTATCGACTCCAATCCGGACGCAAGCCTGTGGCCTGACGCAAATAGCTATGGTAAATTGGGGTAGACACTGGCAGGTGGGCATGGACTAAAAAACGGATGCAGCGTTCTAAGCTACCACACACGTGCATTTGCTGCACATCCAACATGGCTACGTTGTCCCAGTTAGGACGTTCGCGTGCGATCGCAGCTGGAAAACTAGCATCCAGATCGCGTGTCACCGAGAAAGTAACACTAATAATGTCCGTTGTATGCAGTTGATTCCTTTTTTCCAGTTCATCTAGTAATTCCATCACAGCGTCTCGCATTGCTTCAACTGTGTTTTCTGAGACGGTTGTTGCTCCGCGAATAGCCCGCATTCGCCACTCCACAAAAAAATCCTCCTTAAAATACACAAGTCGAGTAAAGAGTGAGGAGTGATGAATAAATATTCGCGCCTCCTAACTCCGCGCCTCCGCGCCTCCTAACTTATTATCACGGTCGATATAACCACAGGGGTAGACCACTAGTGGACATTTCAAATTCGAGCCAATCAAACCCAGACCCAAGTCTAGATGAACCCTGAATGCTCCCTGGTAATAAACGGCTTAACAAAGGTTTACGTTCTTCTAAGGTATAGACGGGGGTTTTTTCAGGGTCAAGACCAACTAGTTCTGCCGCCCAGCGACGGGAGTCTTCCTCTGTTCCTAGCCGGTCTACAATACCCAACTCTACGGCTTGCTGTCCAGTAAAAATCCGACCATCAGCAAAACTCTTCACAGTTTCCACCCCTAAGGAACGAGCCTCAGCTACTGTTTGTACGAACTGCTGGTAGCTTGTGTCAATCAATTCTTGCAAAATATTTTCTTCTGGTTCAGTCAGTTCCCGGTCAAAAGCCAAAATATCTTTGTAGGGACCAGACTTAATTACCTTGAAGGAAACACCGATTTTTTGTAGTAGGCGTTCCAAGTTGTTGCCACGCAAAATCACACCAATGCTACCTGTAATTGTACCAGGGTTAGCCATGATGTATTCGGCTCCCACACCAATGTATACACCGCCAGAAGCAGAAATATTGCCAAAACTGGCAATAATTTTCACTTTTTCGCGTAACCGCTTTAGGGCGCTGTAGATTTCTTGGGAATCCACCACCGTACCGCCAGGACTGTCGATACGTAGCAGTAATGCCGGAAACTTTTTCTCTTCTACTGTTTTCAGGGCTTCTAGCACTCGCTTGCGAGTAGCACTCGCGATCGCACCAGTTATTTCAATCCGAGCAATTTGTTTACGAAACCTGGGCTGAAAAGGCCAAATCATGAGCAGTCAAAACACCTCATAACAAACTCAATATTAAATGCAATAGCGGGCAAAGCCGCTCAACGAACTTATCTCAGTTCATGTAGCTAACCACTAATAACTATAATTAATATGTTTTTTAGCGATTTAATTAATAAAAATTCACCTCTATAATACTATCAGTAGTAGTGTGTGACAAATTCCCTCTCAACAGTTTTTCAGATACTACCCTGAACACTAGCATCTAAAACGCCCATTAACTGATAAAATTATCGTAAAATTTGATAACGATAATAGGCGTAAGTCTCAAACAGTGCGCCGACGAAACTACAAGTCAAACTAATTACAAATATTCCTTCAATGGGAGCGCCGCTGCCAAAGATAGTGAGAAACTGCAATATATGATTAGCGATCGCCTCAGTCACACCCTGTAAACCAGGAAAGTAGCCCACCAGGAAGATGATGCTCAACAAGCCTCCGAACAAGAACAGGGGCGCGACGAAACTAAAAATAATCGTCAGTAGCAGCGATCGCAGAAAATTGACGAGAATGGTCATGCGGAGTAAGCTCCATGAAGTTAGTAGACAATGGTCGTACACTTGGTTATCAACTTCTACAATAATTGCGATCGCAGCGTCTCAGAGGATATTTTAGAAATCTTAAGTTTTCATTAAAAAATATACACAATAATTCCCACAAAAATGACCACAGCCAAAAGGACATCAGATTTACATAACCCTTGAGCGTTGCAGCTTTTGCCAGACTGACAGATGTTTTCACAGGGCCTTAAATTTCTGAGAAGAGCTTTAAACTAACTTCATCTAAAATGGAGAAGGGAAAATAACGGGAATGCTACAATATGGGTTGGAGAAAAACCCACCGATTTAAAGCAAGTAGTTACTGTGTAAAAATTGAGCGAGACTACAGACAAATCCAGTTTGGGAGAATGGAGTCAGCGACTGCTGGCCGCAATTTTCTTGGGTGGACAAGTAATAGTTCACCTAATTAAAGGTAAAATCCATCGGCGCAACATCCTAGAGCAAATGGCAGAAGTTGGACCAGACTCCCTGTTTATTGCTCTGGTAACGGCTGTTTTTGTCGGCGCGGTATTTACAATTCAGGTAGCGCGGGAGTTTATCAACTTTGGCGCTGGAAACGTTGTTGGCGGAGTGTTGGCATTGGCGCTGACACGGGAACTCTCCCCAGTTCTCACAGCAGTGATTTTGGCGGGGCGAGTGGGTTCGGCATTTGCAGCGGAAATTGGCACAATGCGGGTAACAGAACAAATAGATGCCCTTTTGGTGTTAAAAACCGATCCAATTGACTACCTAGTTATCCCCCGCATACTAGCTTGCTGCTTGATGCTGCCAATTTTAACCCTCCTGTCTTTAGTGACAGGCATGATGGGGGGATTACTCATTGCGACGAATGTGTACAATCTTTCCGACACAGCGTTTGTCGATTCAGCCCGTAACTTTCTCGGTCTATGGGATATTGTTAGCGCCATGATTAAAGCATGTTGCTTTGGCATTTTTATCGCCATTATTGGGTGCAATTGGGGCTTGACCACAACCGGAGGCGCAAAAGGAGTAGGACAATCAACCACAACGGCAGTTGTTACCTCTTTGTTGGTTATATTTATTAGCAACTTCTTTCTTTCTTGGTTAATGTTTCAGGGACCTGGCAATTCAATATCGCTACCAGGGTTATGAGAATTATGAATTATGAATTATGAATTATGAATTATGAATTATATTCCTAACTCCCCCCTCCCCCCCTCCCCCCCTCCCCCCCTCCCCACTCCTAAAAACGCTGTGACAACTTCATTTACGTCTAACTCGGCATCAACTGTAGAACTCAAGCCTGTTTACTACATACCTGTAGTGTTAGTTATTGCCGCAATTCCACTGCTTTTGGTGCAACCTCTTTTAGGAGGGGTGATTGCACTGTTTGGCTTGTTTCTCATGTTTCAGGCGGTAACACTGCGGCTAAAATTTACCGCCACAGACTTAGATATTTACAGAGGCGAAAAATTAATTCGGCGGTTTCCTTATGTGGAATGGCAAAACTGGCGGATATTTTGGACAAGAGTTCCCATCCTTTTTTACTTTAAAGAAGTCAAAAGTATTCACTTTTTGCCGATTTTATTTGACCCCAATACCCTCAAAAATTGCCTAGAACAACGCTGTCCAAGCAATTAGTTCACCTGTGTGCTTTTGTGTTACGGGAATTGGAGAATTTGCAAAGTTTCCCACAGCTTCTGTCCGTGTGGATGAATTGGGGGCAATTTTAGGGGCAGTCTTTGGTATAATCGCATGAGAGCTAGGCGAAAACTGTGAAAACAGCACGGCAGTCGCCTCAAGTTAGGAAAGCCGCCCACGGCGGTGTCTCGTGAGCATCTAATGATGCCATGTAACTTGAGGAATCTCAAACCCCACAACAAACTTATAAGTCGTTGATGCCACCAAAAGAAGAACAAAGCCATACATCTGAGGAACCGGAAAAGTCATCTGTTGAGTCAGTGGTGGAAACAGCAGCGCACAATGCCACAGTTGACACGACACAACTTGACAACCTGACTTCTGCTATACCCATGGAGAACGCAGAAGCACTCTCTCCCATAGTGGATTTAAATAAAGCGTCAACGACTGAGGTAGTGGCGCAGTTAGAAGAGGAAACTGCCGCGCTGGGGTCAGAAATAGAATCAGAATCAAAATATCATCGTCAAGAAGCGGAAGCATTGCAACGTGTGGCAGATTTGCAGCGCACCGAACAAGCATTAAAAGAAGAAATAGTCAACTTGCAAGCGTCATACAAAACTCTTCAAGAGCAATTGAGCGCAACCCAAATGACCATGGGACGACTGGTGCAAGAGGCGCTGTCTGAGCTTGAACAACGTAAACAAACGTTACAAATTTCTGTAGAACAGTTGGAACGGCGTCTAGAACGCATCCGCAACGAGATGCGAACCACCTTTGCCGGAACTTCTCAAGACTTGGCAATTAGGGTGCAGGGTTTTAAAGACTATCTCACAGGTAGCTTACAGGATTTGGCAGCAGCAGCAGAGCAGTTGCAACTAGTGCCAAAGGCAAAACCAGCAGCAGAAAAACAAGCCGTCAGAGAGGGTAAGCCAGCAGAATATCAGCAAGGAACACCACAATTCGCCCAACAGCAGTTTCAAGATACTACAAAACAAATTCGCCGCTTAATTGACCAGTACCGCAACAAGCCAGATTACTACGGTCCTGCGTGGCAACTTCGCCGTACCTTCGATCCAGCAGACGCTGAACCAGTGTCTAGCTGGTTTTTCAAGCAAGGGGGACGGGGTGCTTTACGGACAGCAGGCAGTAGGTTGAAGAATATTCTCATTGCCTCAGCAGTGATTTCCATATTACACAATTTGTATGGCGATCGCATCCGCACTCTGGTTTTAGCAAATTCGCCAGAACGTTTGGGTGAATGGCGGCGTGGTTTGCAGGATTGTTTGGGCATTGGTCGCCCAGATTTTGGACCAGAACGGGGTGTGGTATTATTTGAAACGCCAGAAGCTTTGGCGCAAAAAGCTGACCGCTTGGTGAAAGCTAATCAACTGCCTTTAATTGTCATTGACGATTCCGAAGAGCAAATCAGTTTAGCACTTCTACAATTTCCTTTATGGTTAGCCTTTGCCCCTGACCCCAAAACAATGGCAAAAAATTATGATGATGATTTTTAATAATTAACTCCTAACTCCTAACTCCTAACTCCTAACTCCTAACTCTCATTATGTCTCTTTGGTTAAGTTTGTCTAGCGCAATTTTGGTGGTAGCTTATCTCCTGGGTTCGATTCCCACGGGCTACATAGCAGTTAAACTGTTAAAAGGCATTGATATTCGGGAAGTTGGTTCTGGATCAACAGGAGCAACTAATGTCTTAAGAACTTTAGGCAAAGGTCCAGGAGCATTCGTTTTAGTTGTTGATTGCTTGAAGGGAATATTAGCGATCGCTCTTGTATACTGGTTGTTCCAGTATGTGGAAAGTCAAAATCTGAACCCCCCAACAGTAAATTCCATCCTTTGGCAACCTTGGATAGTAACTTTAGCTGGGTTAGCCGCAGTACTAGGACATAGTAAATCAATTTTTTTAGGGTTTAGTGGTGGTAAGTCGGTTGCTACCAGTTTGGGGATTTTGCTGGCGATGAATTGGCAAGTAGGTTTGGCAACGGCTGGAGTGTTTGCCGTAGTGGTGGCGATGTGGCGAATTGTCTCTTTGAGTTCCATTTGTGGTGCGATCGCCGTTTCTATTTTCATGGTTCTCCTGCATCAACCGTTACCTTATATCCTATTTGGTGTTGTTGCTGGTTTGTATGTCATTTTGCGTCATCGCAGTAATATTCAGCGTTTGCTTGCAGGTACTGAGCCAAAAATCGGGCAAAAAGTAGCGACGGAAGCAGAGCAAACTGTCAACCTGGCTAGCTAAAGTTAGGTTTTCGCAAATAAAGCTAGAGAATCTTGGTCTAATACCGCTTCGGTGACGGGAATGAGCAGATGCTACTGCAATAGAGTCGCCATGTGTCTAGTTCCATTTGTGGTGCGATCCCCGTTTCTCCGCTTGATGGTTTTCCTGCATCAACCGTTACCTTATACCCTATTTGGTGTTGTTGCTGGTTTGTATGTCATTTTGCGTCATCGCAGCTACCCGCCTCGGAATGAATTCCGAGTCTCATAGCAAAAGTCGGCTCAAGCCGACTAGAAGATTTTCTTGTCTTAATTAACCTTAATGACCCATACCTGAGCATAGTCAGCTTTAGCTGACTTAGGCTATGAGCCTCAGAATTCATTCTGAGGCGGATTGGTAGCTTAATTAACCTTAATGACCCATACCTGAGCATAGTCAGCTTTAGCTGACTTAGGCTATGAGCCTCAGAATTCATTCTGAGGCGGATTAGTAGCTCTACTGTGGGAATACTAAATGGAGGAAGTTTAAAACAAGAACATTACCTTCATGGCACTGTGGCGAC
>JADQBA010000322.1 GCA_016903675.1 Stigonema ocellatum SAG 48.90 = DSM 106950
ATTATTGCTCCTTCTGGAAAAGTGCTGTTTGAGGTAGTATCGCCTAACACAGCAATGGGAAATAGTGAACTGAACCTATCGAATGTGTCTTCTTCAGTGCTAGATCAAGCAAGAACAGATGTTATTTGTTTTAATCGTTAATGAGATTAAGACATTTAATCAGCATTATTCAATGTTTCTCCTTTCATTACTGTACGTTCGCTCATTTTTGAAGAGTGAGAGGAATTAATGGCTGACTGGATAAATGATGTAGGGGCGTATCCTTGTGAACGATTACGGGTACGCCTCCACCCCCGGATTTCAACAAACGTGTAATTAATTTTCACGACTATCTCTAAACCAGTCGCTTCGCTTGAAAAAGTAGAATTATTTATCTAATTTTTTCATCCCAAGGAGCAGGTTTTCTAATTTGCTCCCAGATAGGACTATACAAGGCTTCATGCAGTTCGCGTGCCAGTACTACCAAACCTGCATACCCAGCATAAGCATGGTGACGTTCATGGTTAATGTCTAAAAAAGGAATTCCCGCTTTGAGTGCTGTATATTTATTCCCAGCCCCAGCAATCAACACATCAGCTTTTGTTTGCTTTAATGCCTTTAAGAGTGCTTCGGGAGTTGTGTCAGACAAAACTATTCCATTTTTACCAATATATTGTTTAATTTTCGCTTTCTCCTCTTCTGTTGTTTTTCCATCGGTAGCTGCAATAACTTCCATTCCCAAGTCTTCGGCTGCTAAGATAAGTGACCAGCTTTTCACACCACCAGTAGAAAGAATAATCCGCTTACCTTTTAAATCAGAAAGGTAAGGATCTAAAGCAATATCTAAAGCAGCAGTTTCTTGGGCAATTAACTTTTCTGTACGTTCTTTAAGCTGGTGGACAAGAACAATATCTCCCAAGGATAGGGTTAATTTTGCCACAATATTCCGTAAGCAATCATTTAAGTTTGTCGCTCCATAGAAAGATTCTTCAATATAAGGAATTCCGTAGCGGTCTACCATTGTTTGTGCCATTTCTATAGCTACATTTGAGCAAAGCACGACATTTAATTTGGCACGATGAGCATAACAAACTTCTTGATAACGAGCATCACCTGTAATTTTAGAAAGAACACGAATCCCCATTTTTGCGAACAATGGTAAGATATTCCATGTTTCACCTGCAACATTATAGTCACCAACAATATTAATATCAAACGGTGTGGTAAATTCAGGTTCAGCTGTACCGATGACATAATTCAATAAAGTTTCATTACCGATACGATTCCCTAAATTTTTACTCCCAAGAAATCCAGGCGCATCAACATAAATAACCGGAATATTAATTTTTTGTGCAGCCTGGTTGCAAACACTACCAATATCATCACCAATCAAAGCAGTCACACAAGTAGCGTAAACGAAAATAGCAGCAGGATGATAGCGTTGA
Source organism: Stigonema ocellatum SAG 48.90 = DSM 106950 (assembly GCA_016903675.1). Classification (GTDB taxonomy): domain Bacteria; phylum Cyanobacteriota; class Cyanobacteriia; order Cyanobacteriales; family Nostocaceae; genus Stigonema; species Stigonema ocellatum. The sequence continues at coordinate 1,425 of JADQBA010000322.1, forward strand.
GCAACATCGAGAATAGCTTTGTATAGTTTCTTTTCTCCCCCAAAAACGATATTACTGTCAGTAAAGTCAGTAGTAAAAGCAGTTTGGTATAATTGTGAGCCTGACGAGAGGCTACCATGAGTTGCCCAAGGATTGTGAGTACAAGAAACAGCACCATGTACTAAATGAACAGCATCAGTAATAGCTCCGACAGAAACCATCGCTCCATCAAAAGGACAATTTCCTTGAGTTGCACCTGGTTGTGGTGGTTTTGTGCAAGTGAGTTTTTTCTTAAGAGTAAGTTTTTTCTGGTTATATTTGCAAGCTGTTTCGCGGATTGGTTCGTTAATTGCTACTTGAGTATTTTTCATGCTTTTCCTCGTACTGAAGACGAATACAAAACAACCAAAACTGAGGAGTTAAGAGTATTAATTTTCTCGGTATCTCCTGACGCATCATGTATTTTCAGCAAGACCTGTTATGCCAGGGTTAATTGCATGAGGGATATCTTAAACTCTCAACACAATGAGATGTAACTCACTTGCTAAGGTTGGTTATCTAAATATTAGCATAGCTAATCTTTTTTGAAAGAGACTAAAGATTATTTTAATTTTTCATAAAAAATGTTATTCGTGAACAGAATAATTACAAACATTATTTTTCTATTCCTTGTCTTCTGTTTTCTTAGCCTATCAATAAAGTGATTTTTTTCTAATACTTTGACCAAATATAGCAATCCTAAATGATTTATGAACGCAGAGAAACCCGGTTGGGTAGGGGCGTATTGCAATACGCCCCTACAGGTGTTGGGATCTCAAATAGGATTGCTATAATTACTAATTCGTAATTCGTAATTAATAATTGGATGTATTGCCCCTTTAAAGCTCAGGTCTTACTCATGACAGCATCTGGGGTGATGGCTACATACTGCTGGGAGGTTAGGACTGCTTGTTGAATATCAACTGGTTTTGGCACAACTTTTAGTTGATACAGAAGATCCGCAACCTTTTGTTGTGCACTAATCACCTCTTGAGTTATTGGTTTCATGTCATAGTTTCTTCTGGTCAACGCCAACTCTATAGTATCCACATCAGTCTTGACCTTTGGTGCGAGGATTTCAGCTGCTGCTCGCCTGTTTTTGTTTGCCCACTGCCCAATCTGGTAGTACTCCTCCAAAATTGCTTTCAGGAGGGAAGCGTTATTGGTTGCAAAATCTCGTGAAGCCAGGTAATAACCTCCCGGTGTACCAATTCCTTTTGCGTTTCGCAAGATGCGGATACTGCCTTCCTTTTGGAGTTTGATCAGATTAGGGTCACTTTCTGTAAAAGCATCAACTGTCCTGTTCAGGAATGCTGCTCGTCCATCAGCAACAGGCAAATTCACGGAATTAACATCATTAATTGTCAGTCCTACCTCTTCCAACGCTTTCACTACAAAAAAGGTCTGGGCTGTCCCTCTAGAATACGCAACTTTTTTACCTTTAATATCTGTCAATGTTTTGATTGGAGAATCCTTGTGCACAATAATTGCTGAGCCTTCTCCAGAGCCTGGAGGTGTATTAACCAGATAAACCAGATTGGTGCCGGCAGCCTGGGCAAAAATGGGTGGTGTTTCACCTGTTGGTCCGAGGTCGATGCTACCCACATTTAACGCTTCCAATAGCGGAGGACCAGAGACAAATTGAGACCAAGTAACATCTACTCCCTGAGGAGCCAACCGCTTTTCAATCACACCTTTTTCATGGGCAAGGTCTCCCGAAACTTGGTAACCAAGTCGAATGAGCTTGGTATGGTCCTTAGTATTACTAATGCTGTTATTTGCACTTTTATTGCCTGTACTACCGTTGTTTATACCGCAACTAACTAAGGTACTAAAAGAGACTAACCCGTATAAGGCGTAAAGCAAATCACGTCTTTTGATCGAGGACTGCCCAATTTTTGATCTGACCATAACTCTCAACCCTATTCTTGACTGCTTAAACAATGAATTGATACAGGTAAACCCATGAGTTTACCGTATTAATGTTTTCATACTCACTCCCTTCTCATGAGCATGACTAGTATGGAAATCGCTCGGTTCTTGATATCTATCAACTACTGTAATTCTATCAATTTACAGTAGTTAATAGATATGAAAGATATAATTGCACAAATAGTAGTAAAAAGCAAGCGAGCATACATAAGTCTACATACAATTTCCTACTCAATCGCTCCACTACAACGCTGACGAAATCGTCTATTATATGAACTATGAACGCTGCACTAAAATCTGTGTCAGCAACTCAGGTCTCTTGACACGCTCGCTTCTAGCAAACTAGGAGTATCAGACGGAAGCCACACTAGCTGACCCGGCTCAGTACTATTACGGATTAGTACTACGTTATCAGTAAGAGTTAATGTACCTACCTTGAGA
>JADQBA010000469.1 GCA_016903675.1 Stigonema ocellatum SAG 48.90 = DSM 106950
TTTATTGAAGGTTATATTAGCTGATTTTTCAAGTTATCAGGTAGCTGCTTAACGAGAAAACAAGGGTTTCAACATTAAAATATTTTTGTATTATCTATGTAATAATGCTTAACACGGTTTTCTGTTCCAAAGATACTAATACCCCCTCCTAGGGTCTTTTTAAGCTTGACTCTTTTAATATATCACACATAAATATGATTGTTAACTATATTAAAATTTTTATGTTGCAAAATGTTGTCATATAATCCAAAAATGGGATAATTCACCGTATATTAGAGAAATTTCGGTACTTTTTATCGAGACACATTAAACTATACGGTTTAGTTTACCGAAGAAAGGCAGAGGCAGAAGGCAGAAGGGAAGAGATCTAAGGATGTGCTCTTCGGCACTGGGTCTAAAGCCCCTAGCTTTAGCTATGAAAAATAAAGAAAATATGTATTTCGAGATGCGTAGCACAAGAAATACTGCGTCCTTGGTAAATCCCCTGAATTTATTTATGGGGATTCCTTCTGCCTTCTGCCTTCGTAGGGATTGAGCCGAGATCCTTGAGAAAAAGTGCCACTTACATTAGCAGACATTATTTTTAGGGTTTTTAAGGAGCATTAGCAGACATAAAATCCTATTTTTGAGCCATTTTATATCTGCTAATACTAGTTAGCAGATATTAG
>JADQBA010000393.1 GCA_016903675.1 Stigonema ocellatum SAG 48.90 = DSM 106950
CCCCTCTCCCAAGAATTGGGAGAGGGGTGAAGTTACAAAAAAGGGAGCAGGGAGTAAAGCAGGGAATAAAAACTTCTGAAAACGCCTATCCTGTAAGGAAGCAGATGGGGTAATAGACTACGCTGGTCGTAAGGCGTCCAACCACTGATGCAAATCATCAACTCCTGTGAAATCTAGCAGAGCTTCACCAAGTTCCTCCAACTGAGTAACATTTAGCGCTTTAACAGACGCGATCGTTTCTTCTGACAATTTTCCCACTCGTCTTTGTAGTAGTCGTAGAATAAGTTCTTGTTTACCCTCCTCTCTTCCTCGCTCGTAACCAATGCGTTCGCCTGTGGTAATGTAAGTCATTTTACACTCCTTTTCAAGCATGGGACTTTAAGTCCCATGCTAATAGCATAAGTCCTCTAAAAGAGGACTTTTGGGAGTTTTGAAATTACTGTCAATTTTATGACTCCTTATTTGGCTATTGGCAACGGGCGCAGCGCTTAGTGGGGTAGGGGAGAATAGCACAATCTCCTCCTATTCGCGCTTCCGTGCAATAGACATAGTCGTGAAAAAAAATGTAGAGACGCGATTAATTGTGTCTCTACAAGGGTGGACGGTAATGCATAGTTAATTTTCACGACTATGTCTAATGATGGTCTAGGAGTGATAGCCAGATTAAGGCGATCGCCCCCCTTTGGTACCAGGGCTATTTCATTCTACACTCTTTGCCTTGAACTCAAGTCGTGGCTAAGAGCTCAAGTCCGTTGAAACGGACTAACATTCCTGAAACTTCTAGTCGGCTTAAGCCGACTTCAGCTATTAGCCTAGGAATTTATTCCTAGGCATGTGGGTGGCGAAATCAGAATGAAATAGCCCTGCCTTTGGTACTGCTTTTGCACAACAATTATTACGTTAGGGAAAGTTAAATGAAGTTTTGCGACGAATTGTATCCACTTAGGCAACGCTTAATCATAGTATAGACATTAATTCTGTGAGATGTTCTAAACTGACAAAATTGAGGAATATAACGTCATCATGACGCATCAACTCAAGAAGCTGTTCACTATTGTCCTATGTGCTGTTCTAAGTTTTGGAATCATAGGTGCTAAACCGGCTCTAGCAGTTACATTCGACTTCAACTGGAAAGGTGATGCAGGTTATACTGCTGAAGGTTCATTTAGCTATGATGAAGAGGAAGGTAATTCAGTAATTACACTTAATAAACTTGAGTTTCTCAAAATTACTTTCTTTGACCCAACTAACAAACTCATCAAAAGTTACGTTAATGTCAAAGACGGAAAATCCACTGGTGTAGATCCATACCTAGAATTTAATTTCAACACTAGCACAAAATCCTTAGTCGATAGTTTTGACGTGGGTGAAAGCAACACGGTGGGTGAGAATGATTATTATTTACATGGAACGGTAGGCTCATCTTTTGAGTTCAGAAATTTAGATCTAAATGTATTAGATAGTAACTCAGGAGCCATCTCCGTTAAAAAAAAGCAGGAGACTAGTACCGCTACCTTATATCTTGCACCTCTAAGTACAAACCACTGTTTACAAAATCAAGAGTCATAAAATTTACATTTATCCAAAAACTCCCAACAGTCCTCTCTTAGAGGTCTTATGCTATAAGCCTGGGACTTCAAGTCCCAGGCGGATGCGGGCGCAGTGGCCCGAGACGATGTCGACCTGGCCGCCGCCGAAGTTGGCGCAATACAGGCCCTTCTTGACGGAGGCGATGATCTCCTTC
>JADQBA010000329.1 GCA_016903675.1 Stigonema ocellatum SAG 48.90 = DSM 106950
TAACTCAGCTTACTGGCGAGTCCGCTTTGAGAACTCTAAAACCATCTCCTCCGGAGCAAACCGAGTCATGGTCTGTTACAAAGCAGCAGCAACAAGTGCTGAACCGACAAACAAATTCCGCAGTTCACTGAATAATCGCCCGGAAAGTGCATTGCTGGGAGTGATGTACATTGGTGATAGAGACGATGTCTACGCAGGGTTCAACTTTGTCGTCAAGAACACTAGCGACCCCTACTACGCTAACACTGGTCTCAAAGATGGTGATATATTGAGTACTAATTTAGTGGGCTTTGAATGGGATGCCGTCAACCCCAACGCATCCCCAAGTGGGCTAGTTGTTCTAGGTCAGTCTACAACAACTCAAACCCTTTCAGACTCCGATCTAGAGGGCTTTCCTTCATCAAGCAATCCTCAGAGTTCAAATGCAGTTCGCTACACTGCTGCGAGTGGTGCCAAAGTCTTTGCCACAGGCTCAATTCAATGGGTCTGGGGGCTGGACAGCGACAATGTGACTTCACCCCGCGAAGATATTCGCGCTAAGCAAATTGCTGTCAACGTACTGGCGAGTATGGGAGCTAAACCCCTCACTCCTGGTGCCAATATAGTTGTGCCTTCATAAACCTTGTGCAGCGGGTGCTAATGAGAAATTTCCATAGGTCAAAGAAGATATTCTCATTAGCCACATTCAAAGCATCATAGCCCTAACATCAACTCCCTCTAATTAATCATTATCAGGAGATTTTTGTGATGCCTAAGTAGAGGGACTTGTTTTCACTTCATACTTTTCAGTTAAGGATTATTTGTGGAGACTTCACAGATGTAGAGACGTTACATGCAACTTAATTATAGTCATCACTCTTAAAATCGCGAAACATATCCTCCTTTTATAGGCGGCGATTGACAACGCCTGTTTCTCTTAGGCGATCGCTCATTAAGCGCGATGACGTAACACCTAATAGCTGATTTTTGGGATATATTAGACATAATTACAATAAACCAAAAGAGTTTGTCTAATATGTACCTATCTCCCAAAGAAGCCAGCGAAAAATAATATCTATTATGCATTGCTTTAGTAGTAAGCTTTATTTCCTTCGGCGCTCTGAAAAAAATAGAAAACGATTTTCAAACATCCTCTTAACAAGTTAGACTAATAGCTATATATTAGACAGACAAGCACTTTGGAGGTCGAACAAAGATATGGTATTAAAGCGACAAAAAGGGAAGCGCATAGAAACTAAAACCCTAAAGTCTTTATTGCGTCGTGACAATATTGATTTAAATCAAACAATGACCGTTTACAGGGAAAGCGTAGCTTTCTATATTCAAGTCATCAATCAACATCCTGAGTATATTGATTTAAGTCAAGCTGAAATGAGACAAGCTTATGAGCAATTAACTTTGGGCGATAGCGCTTTGTATCCCTTTTTGTATTCAGATATGCCTAGAGATTTGAGATGGGATGTCATCTCAACAGCCTGCGGTCACTACAAAGCTTGGAAATCTAATTACGAAAACTGGAAGAAAAAAGAGGAAAAACGTTTAGCACAATCAATCAAAAAAAATAAAAAACACACTCCTCACAAGCCCCCAGTTTTGCCAACTGAAGTGTACGATAACCCCACTTACTACAAAACAAGCATGTTTAAAGAGGATACTGGTAATTCAGTTATTCTCAAAATCAGAAAAGATAATGCTTGGGCTTGGGTTAAATTCCATTATTCTTCCTACTTTTATGACAGCGCATGGACAAAAGGTTGTCCAACTCTTGTTTTTAAGAAAGATGGAACATGCTGGATTAACTGGACTTTAGAAAGATATCACGATGCAACAGGAGGTTTAAAAGCTTTACAAGATGAGCGAGTTTGCTCTGTAGATATTGACCTAGATGGCGATGTAATCAGCACTCTTTCAATTTTAGAACCCGACGTAAACGGAGAGGTTAAAGAGGTATCGAGAACCTTTATAAAAGGACACGCTTCTCACGTCAGACGTAGGAAGAGGGAACTAGGGAAGATTGCTAAAAAAATGACCGCTACAGCGACAGTAGCTAAAGGATTTGCTAGTAAATATTGGGAGAAAATAAGTAACAGAGAAAAAAGTGAAGGTTATAGAATAGCTTCAGAAATTGTTAATTTTGCTAAAAAACATCATAGCAAAGTAATAGTTTTTGAATATCTTAATAATCTTCGCCCTCAAAAAGGAAAGTACTCAGCCAGAAGCAATCAAAAGCGTGCATATTGGCTAAAGTCAAAGATTTTTGAGTTTGTCAAATATATTGCCCGGACAAAGTTTAATATTTTAACGAGTCGGGTTTCTCCTAAAGATACATCTAAATTTTCAGCAATTGATGGGTCTTTAATGATGAGAACATCAGACAATCAAGTGGCTGAATTGATTGCAGCAGTCCCAAGGGTGTGGGAAAACTTTTTAAACACAGAAGGTTATCACCCTGGTACAATAGCTGTCGCATTTAGCGGTTATATGATTCATTCAGGTTTGAACGCTGCAAGGAACATAGGAATGAAGTTCTATCAGCGATATAAGACTGAAAAGCTGAAGTTCGTAAGTCTTCAGTTGGCACATTAGCTACATGCTATTGTGTCAGCCCCATGTGTAGAGGGGCGACAATCGCTTACCCCTTTAGGTAGTTGCCACCAATGAGGTGAGCCAATCTTAATAGAAGAGTAGTTTTATAGTAAAACAATACTCTAACTACCCGTACAGAGGCGATGCGAAAATGTAAAGAATGGTGGATGTCCAATATATTTCAACTTTCTACTACACTACTTCTCCTTCTTTGACAATCAGCAAAAAACTTGACTTGATACTATGACACAGCAAATTCAAGATGGAATCTTAATTGCTCAAGCTCAGACCACCAGCCAGACAATTTTTGCAAATCAAACGCCAAATAACCCCAATATTACTGATGGCGTTGCCTATGAACTGGGTCTAAAGTTTCAAAGTGCCAAAGCAGGGCAAATTACTGCCATCCGCTATTGGAAATCAGCTAGTGAAACTGGGTCACATGTTGGTAGAATCTGGTCATCAACTGGTTCTATTCTAGCAACTGTTAATTTCACCAATGAGACGGCTTCGGGTTGGCAACAGCAGACTCTCAGCACGCCTTTGAACATAGTTGCCAATACCACCTATGTGGTAAGTGTCAACACCAATAGCTATTTTGCCCAAGACTCCAATGTCTTGGCAACCTCCGTCGTTAACGGGGATCTGAGTACAGTGGCTGATGGCAAAAATGGCGTATACGGCAATGCGAGTACTTTCCCAACCTCTTCCTACCAGAACAGCAACTATTTCCGCGACATAGTATTCGTTGCTCAGACCACCACTCCACCTACCAGCGAGACAATATTTACAAATCAAACGCCAAGTAGCCCAAATGCGACTGATGGCACTTCCTATGAGCTGGGTCTAAAGTTTCAAAGTGCCAAAGCAGGTCAAATTACCGCCATCCGCTATTGGAAAGCGGCTAGTGAGACTGGGTCTCATGTGGGCAGAATCTGGTCATCAACTGGTTCTGTTCTAGCAAGTGTGAGTTTCGCCAATGAGACAGCTTCGGGTTGGCAACAGCAGGCGCTTGCTACTCCCTTGAATATAGTTGCCAACACCACCTATGTGGTAAGTGTCAACGTCAATAG
>JADQBA010000021.1 GCA_016903675.1 Stigonema ocellatum SAG 48.90 = DSM 106950
GCGGTAAGACAATTCCCACTGACGACCTAGGTAGCAGAAGCAACCGATGAGGAAGTGGAAAACTACCAACTGGTAAGGACCGCCGTTGTACAACCACTCATCTAAGGAAGCTGCTTCCCAGATTGGGTAGAAGTGCAAGCCGATCGCGTTAGAAGAAGGAACAACTGCACCGGAGATGATGTTGTTACCGTAAATCAAGGAACCTGCTACAGGCTCACGGATACCATCGATGTCCACAGGAGGAGCAGCGATGAAAGCGATTACGAAGCAGATGGTAGCGGCGAGGAGAGTAGGGATCATGAGGACGCCGAACCAACCGATGTAGAGGCGGTTCTCAGTGCTGGTAATCCAGTCACAGAAGCGCTCCCATACGTTGGCGCTTGAGCGCTGTTGTAGGGTTGTTGTCATTGTTTTATGATTGCAATGAGTTTTTTCGGAATAAATCAGGCTGAATCAATTTCTGCCTGTGCTTATTAACTTAACATGACTTTACTTAAAATTAAGCAATTAGTCCTATTTAGTTTTTTTATTAATGCTATTAGCTTTAGTTATCAATAGTTGATTGTTGTTTGTTGATGGTTGATGGTTGTTTGGTAACTGACATCCTCAATAAGGGCTGGTGGGCAGTGCCCACCCTACGAAAGCATAGGCTTTTGCTCGTTCCCAGGCTGCTGCCACAGAATGCGGTATCCGGAGGCTCTGCCTCCCGGTTTGACGGGAGACAGCACCACCACAAGAATATTGGAATAGCAGAGGCTCTGCCTCTGGTCAGGCATTCCCAGGCTGGAGCCTGGGAACGAGGAGTCTACTCCCCACTCCCCACTCCCCACTCCCTACTCCCCACTCCCTATTGTTAAAAATCAAAGTATATATAGGGCAAACTACCTTCAGGAGCTAGTAACCAAACAAAGTAGAGGCACAGAGGAACGAACACAAGCTTTACATGCCAGCTAAATCGTAGCTTTATCGTCCGATCAAAGGCATAGAACACAGCCATAACAATAGCTAAAGCACCCAGCAACATAGCCATTTGGTATGGACTGATATTCAAGGCTTCGACATAGACTTTTTGCGCAAACTGTACATCAGCATCATGACCCCAAAGATGCCCAATGACATAAGAAGAGTCTTGGACATTAGGTAGGCGGAACCAAATCCAAGAGGTAAAGACCATGAGTTGCGTCAACAGCCAAGCTAAAACTATGCCTAAGGGATTGTGCCAGAATTTTGCCAGAGCCGTAAAGCGATCGCCCAGACTATGGGTCAACCGATGCACCACCAAAGCTAAACCGTGTAATGCGCCCCAGACCAAAAAACCTAATGCTGCTCCGTGCCAAACACCAGCGATGAGCATCACAATCATTAAATTAAGGCAGGTACGATCCAAACCTTGACGGGAACCACCTAAAGGAAAGTATATATAGTTACGCAACCAATCCCCTAAAGTCATGTGCCAGCGTCGCCAAAAGTCTGCAATACTGGTGCTAAAGTAGGGGAAATAAAAATTTTCAGGCAAAACCAAGCCGAAGAGCATTCCACTGCCACGAGCAATGTCTACGTAACCGTTGAAATCCAAATACAACTGTAAGCCGTAGGCAAACGTTGCTAGCCATAAATCCACACTACCTGCCCGCTGTAGATTGCCAAAACACAAATCGACAAAAATTCCCAAATCGTCTGCCAAAATACCTTTTTTGACTGCACCTCTAGCAATCAACCACAGTCCTTCTGCCACAATATCAGGAGTAGGCAAAGGCAGATGGTTCAGTTGAGTGACTAGGTTGTGGTAACGAGTAATCGGACCTGAAATCAGTTTGGCAAAGAAAAATTTGTATGCCGCAAATTCCAGGAATTCCTTAGCTGCTGGCGCACCGCGATAGACATCAATTAAATAGGCAATGCACTCAAAGGTGAAAAATGAAATTCCCAAAGGTGCAATCAATTTAAAAGATTCAGTTGCTGAGTTTATGGCGTCATTTTGAAAAACAAATTTTAATAAAGGTTGCAGATATTTGAAACCTAAAAGTAGCAAAACATTTAAAATCACACCCAACCACAACACCTTTAATCGACGACGGTTCCAATCAGCGTGAGCAAACTGCCACTCTTCGTTAGAATTTTGCGAGTCTTGAAAATGCTCTCCTGAAGACTTATTTTCTCCAATCTCCAGCCCTAAACGAAAGTTTATAAAAATGAGTGCTAACAAGAGCGGAATATACTGTAATTGCAAAGATGCATAAAACACTAAACTGGCAACCAGCAACGTCCACAGCCGCAACCTCTGCTGTCCCAGGGACCAGTAAACTCCAAGCACACTTAGCAAGAATAACCCGTATAAAATTGAGAGAAAGTTCATTGAAATGGGGAGTGGGGAGTGGGGAATGGGGAATGGGGAGTGGGGAGTGGGGAATGGGGAAGGGGGAGTGGGGAAGGGGGAGTGGGGGGTGGGCAATGGGGGGTGGGGAAGGGGGGAATGGGGAACAGATGATTAATAATTTCTTTCCTACTCCCCACTCCCCACTCCCCACTCCCTACTCCCCACTCCCCACTCCCTACTCCCCACTCCCCCTTCCCCACTCTACTTTGTGGGCCAAGGAATCATGGGATCGTTGGCTAGCTTTTTTGAGACTTCGTATGCGCCGTAACGGTTGAGGTGGCTGGGGTCGGAAAAGTAGTCATTGTTTCGGGGCCACTGTTGGCTGAGATCCCGGTAAATAAAGTTTGAACGGTTAGTCAGACGTAACATATATTGCTGAAATTCTTGCTCATATTTTGAGCGTACTGGATCTAGATAGTCTGCGGTAAGGGGCATGTTGACAAATACTAGCGGAATTTTCTGCGATTGGGTGAACTCTAGCACCGCTTGCAAGGCTGCGTCTTGTTCGCCTCGGAGTTGAAAAGATTTGTAGTCGTTGTCGTAATCTCCAGAAACTTTGGGGTGTTTTTGGTAATATGTAAGTGGTTGGAAGCGGATAGATAAGGGTAGGAATCCGTCAAAGTCAACTGCTTGCTGCGAAGCATCCTCTTCTGGATTTGTTTGATTGGTTTTTGTGCTGACTAAAGTCGGGCGATCGCCAACTCTAAGCCAAGATTTCAGTTGTTGGTTCAAGAGATTCTTGAAATCGTCACGCTTTTGATACGTAGAAGAAACAACACCTAGCTGTTGATTAAGCCATTGATTAAAACTTTGGTAACTGTTTAGTGTCTTTTCCTGTTTAGTTGTCGGTGCTGGACTTTGGACAACTTCCCCATGAGTTGTGGTGGAGGGTGCTTTTTGTGAAGCCTGTGTGTAGCCACCAGATGTGGCGATCGCTTTAAAGGTAATATCTTCTCGACCATTGTTGAAGGCACGAGAACCATCTGCCCAGATAATGAGTTTCGGTAGTTCTGATGGCTTAAGCACAGAACGGATGATAAAATCTACCACTTGGGCTGTAGCACCGTTAATGCCAAAGTTAAATATGTCGATTTTTGCATAACCCTGACTCTCTAAAGCTTGAGAAAGTGCTGCCGGATCTATTCCTCTGAGGGCGCGGGAGGAGCCAATAATTAATACTTGTGGGGGAATACTTGTTTGTGCTAGTCGCTGTCTATATAGTGCTAATTGCTCCTCTAACTGCCTGGAATTAAAACTTGGTATCCGCGATCGCGCTGCTAAAAGAATAGCAGTTGAGGTTGCCTTTTGCTTTAGTGGTGCGGCTGCCAAATTTCTTGTCTGGCTATCATCTGTTTGTGTAAACCCTGAACTATTGAAGACAACACTGTCACTCTCAGACGATTTTGCAGCCGTTGAGTTGGTAACAAATGGAGTTTTCTCATCCTGACTTTTTTTAGAAGTCAACGATGTTCCACCAGCAGATGATTTAGGAGAGACACTGGGGACGGTTGACGTTGGGGGCACATCTCGAGCAATGATTTGACCCAATATCAAATCTATTTGTACAGTGAGCAATAACCCTAGGGTACCCCAAACTAAAGCTACCCGACGACCTTGACCTACAGTGGTTCCTGGGAGTGACCTTTCGCTTTCGACAAATAGCTGCGTTTCTAAAAGAAACTTCCTTGCTGTTGTGATCCAACGGCGAGTCACTCCTTGGACAAAACTTTGAATTTCCTCAGAAGTTAAGTCCGAACGTAGCAGAGGTTCAGCAGCTTGGGGAGGTATAAGCTCACGAACGTAGGCAGAAGTGGCGGCAAATTCCGGAGTAGGTTCTGGAACCAAGCGCTGGCGATGTTCAAAATCGACGCCGTAGTGCCAAAAAGGTTCCTTATTACCAGCACGACGACCGTAGACACGCACCCCTGTAATCCCAGGAATTTTTAATTGACTGATAAAATCATTGATTTTGGGGGCAATTTGTTTACGTGCTGGACAAACAGGAGCATCACACATAATATGTAACAAATCCCCTTTGCGCAGCAGGAGTACGCGAATACCTCCTGTGGCAAGACGCAAATCTAAGTCAGGGTTGAGTAAGCGCTCAAGCAAAAAAATGATAGCGGGTTCGTCGCATGATGCTGCCAACTCTAGGGGCGATATTGCTAAAGCTGGATGATCGGTAGCAGGTAAAAACAACCAATCAATCCAACCTGGTTCGTCTCCTGCTGTTTTTTGTCCGTATACAGTGCTCGAAAGAATGCCTTGGGGGGCGATCGCTTGTAGTAGTGGTATAATCACATCCAAGCACATTGCCTTGTCTGGCACTGGGGCTGTTCGTAATGGATCAAAAGCTGGGGTACAAAATATATGTAGCGTTGATTCTTTAAGCGTTACCCCTACTGTCACCAGATGGGACAGTGCTTCAGTTAACAACCGGGCGATGGCTTGCACATCCCCCCAACGCGCCCATTCTTTGACCATCACCTCTGATGGTGTCAAATCTACCCGCAGTAGCCAATCAGGAGTACTCTCACCACTAACTTGAGATGCAATCACTGCATCCTGGTAGCCTGAAAGCTTGAGAGCACGTAACTTCTCGGCTACTGGTTCGGCGATTAATGAGGGATCGGGGCTATAACTTGACTCACAAAAAATCCACAGGCGACTTTCTATACTTTGATTATTCTTTAAAGTTGGCTTTACCTTCCTGACATTTACCTGTACTGATACACCCAATTTACTGAGGGTTTCACTGAGATAGCGAGCGATGGCATCTGGATGTCCCTGACGTGCCAAACTCTCATTAGAAATAATCAGCGCCCCACCTGGTTGTCTGGATGTTTCAGCGTCTTGTTTGAGTGCTTGATCCACTAGATCCAGATGCCGTTCGAGTTGATTCAAGTAAACCCGATGACACCATTTGGGTCGCGTTTCCCCTTTTTTCCGACCGTAGACAAATAGTTGATATATTGAGACTTGCTCACCGCTGGTTAGCACATCCAAATTTGTTTGCTGTAGTGCTTGCAGCAAGTCAGACAGTGTGCGCCATCGTTGAGGACATTCTGAACCTTCACAAAGAATGTGTAGGTCATTTCCCAGCAACCGGATTTTCACCCCGAAAGTGCTAATCCCTGTTGCTTGACTTACCCACTCCACTAAGGATTGCTGGCTATCTGGTGATACTGTTTTCATCGTCCGTAGATTTTACAGGAAGCTGTAGAGTGGGGAGTGGGGAGTGGGGAGTAGGGAGTGGGGACTGGGGAGTGGGACTGCGTTGCTTGGTTCTTGAGAACAGCCCACGGGCGGCGTTGCAACCCCTTATGGATGAAACAAACACCTTCTTCCCCCACTCCCCACGTCCTACTCCCCACGAGCGTGTTTCTTAAGAGCGCCCCACGGGCGGCGCGCCACCCGCTATGAATGGAACAAACACCACCATTCCCCCCTCTTCCCCCTCTTCCCCCACTCCCCACTCCCCACTCCCCACTCCCCGTGTCTGTTGAGAGTTGTCGCAAGTGGTTTAGGGGATAAACTGGGGTTGTAACCCTAAAAGAGGGTGGGGAGTGAGATAAAAGATTATCAATTCCCAATTTCCAATTCCTTAATAGCTTGTAAAATAGAATCATAAAGTCATTACACTAAGAACTTTTTTAAACACTTTTGTTCCCGTATTATTTGGCACTCATTAGCTGCAAGCTTCACTTTTTTCTCCTTGGTCAAACATGACCGTGTTCTTTCCCATCATCCTTCAACAACCAAGAATTACCCATGCCAACTGCTACTGCCCAACCTTCATCCGACGCTGGATTAAATCTGATTTTGTTCACCATTCCTCAATTTTTCCTCTTACAACTTGGTACAGCTTCTATCCTACTGCTGCTCATGGCAGAAAAATCTACGGTCGGAACCCTACAAGTGTTAGGGGAAGCGAGTGAAGAATTGTTTCGCGGCGATCGCCTACCCATTCTCAACTTTCCTGACAACAAGGAATTAAACCCCAATTAGGAAATATACTTTTAAAAGTGAATATTTCAAGTGCATTTCCCAAATAATTAAAGACAAAATCTAAAATCGTCAACAGTAATTGGCTTACTAAAACACAGGATATGAGTTCACTTTTATACTCGTTTGCTCAGGCTGTGAATATCTACCCTGCCTCAGATTTATTTTTGCGGCATCGCTTACAGGTCATAGAGGAATTGTGGGAGTCCGTTCTCCGGCAAGAATGCGGTCAAAAGATGGTGGATCTTTTGCGACAACTACAGGATCTGTGTTCACCAGAAGGTCAAGCAATTAATGACCCAGCCTCCTCTTTATTCAAGTTGATTGAACAACTTAATATCAATGAAGCAATACGAGCAGCTCGTGCTTTCGCTCTGTATTTCCAGTTGATTAACATCATAGAGCAGGACTACGAGGAACGACATCAATTGACTCGCTATGGGGCAGCAACAGAATCAGGAACTGAGGAAAATTTACCAAATCTCATCACCTCATCATACCAAGAAGAAGCAGAATCCCCTATCAACAGCGGACTGGGTGGAGAATTACTGGTAAAAAGTTGGCAGGGAAACGGAAATGGAAAACGACAAAGTACTTTTGCTACTTTGTTTCCACATTTATACAAACTAAATGTACCACCCCAACAAATTCAACGCCTAATTACACAGTTAGATGTGCAGTTAGTGTTCACAGCTCACCCAACGGAAATTGTTCGCCACACCATCCGCGATAAACAGCGACAAGTGGTTCAACTCTTACAACAGCTTGAGGTAGTGGAAAAGCGTCCACAGGGTGCAAAATCCTGGGAAGCAGAAGAAATACGCGAGCAATTGCTAGAAGATATCCGCTTGTGGTGGCGCACCGACGAACTGCACCAGTTCAAACCCTCGGTGCTGGATGAGGTTGACTATGCTCTGCACTATTTCCAAGAAGTCTTGTTTGATGCTATTCCCGACCTGTACAAACGCTTCAAACACACTTTAGCAACCACTTTTCCTTGGCTAGAACCACCAAGCAAAAACTTCTGTAAGTTTGGTTCTTGGGTAGGTGCAGACAGGGATGGGAACCCATCGGTAACACCAGCAATAACATGGGAGACAGCCTGCTATCAACGCAACATGGTGTTGGAAAAATATATCAAGTCGGTGAAACGGCTGATTAACTTGTTGAGTCTGTCGCTGCACTGGAGTGATATTCTGCCAGATTTGCTGGAATCTCTGGAACTGGAACAGTCTCAGTTAAGTCAAGTTTACGATGATCTGGCTCTGCGTTATCGGCAAGAACCGTATCGGCTGAAGCTTTCTTATGTAGTCAAGCGGTTGGAAAATACACAGCTTCGCAATTTGGCTTTATATAAGCGGGAAATCCTAAAAAGCGACTCCACTCCAATTTACCGCTCAGGAGCAGAGTTTTTAGCAGAACTGCGGCTGATAGAACGTAACTTAAAAGAAACAGGTTTAAGCTGTAAAGAATTAGAAAATCTCATCTGTCAGGTAGAAATTTTTGGCTTTAACCTGACGCAATTGGATATCCGTCAGGAATCTTCCCGCCATTCCGACACTCTCAATGAGATTTTGGCATACCTGGGAATTTTATCCCAACCCTACAACGAATTATCTGAGGCAGAGCGAGTCGCTTGGCTGGTAGGCGAACTGCAAACCCGCCGTCCCTTAATTCCTGCCGAACTGCCATTTTCTGATAAAACTAACGATGTCATTGAAACTTTACGGGTGCTGCGAGCTCTCCAACAAGAGTTTGGTTCAAACATCTGCCAAACTTACATTATCAGTATGTGCCGTGAAGTCAGCGACGTATTGGAAGTATTGCTATTGGCAAAAGAAGCAGGACTTTATGATCCTGGAACCGCTGTTGGTACTATCCAGGTGGTTCCCCTGTTTGAAACGGTGGAAGATTTACAACGTTCAAAAAGCGTCATGGGCCAGTTGTTTGAACTACCCCTATATCGCGCCCTTCTCGCTGGTGGCTATGCTGCTGTCAAAGCCGGGGAAGCCGGGGGAGATTATCCCTCCCCCACCCCCTATCTCCCCATCCCCCCCTCCCCCTCTCTCCCCCTCATCCCTAACCCTTAATTTGCAAGAGGTGATGCTGGGGTATTCTGACAGCAACAAAGACTCCGGTTTTTTAAGCAGTAACTGGGAAATTCATAAAGCTCAAAAATCACTCCAGAAAATCGCCGAAGAGTATGGTCTGACTCTGCGGATTTTCCATGGACGTGGTGGTTCCGTTGGGCGAGGGGGTGGTCCATCTTATGAAGCTATTTTGGCTCAGCCTGGTCACAGTATTAATGGGCGGATCAAAATCACCGAACAAGGAGAAGTTTTGGCTTCCAAATACTCCTTGCGGGATTTGGCCATGTTCAATCTGGAAACTATCACCACTGCTGTGATTCAAGCTAGTTTGCTGCGGACTGGGTTTGATGATATCGAACCTTGGAATGAGATTATGGAAGAAATATCAGCGCGATCGCGTGTTCATTACCGCGCCCTCATCTACGAACAGCCCGATTTTATTGACTTTTTCCACCAAGTTACCCCCATCGAGGAAATTAGTCAGCTGCAAATTAGCTCCCGTCCAGCCCGTCGTCCATCTGGTAAGAAAGATTTGAGCAGTTTGCGGGCAATTCCTTGGGTATTTAGCTGGACGCAAACCCGGTTTTTACTGCCTTCTTGGTATGGTCTGGGCACAGCTTTGCAAGAATTTGTCAACGAAGAACCAGAAGAACACATGAAACTGCTGCGCTATTTTTATGTTAAGTGGCCCTTCTTCAAGATGGTTATTTCTAAGGCAGAAATGACCTTGGCAAAAGTAGATATACAGATGGCACAGCAATACGTCCAGCAATTGTCAACCCCTGAAGACAAACCCCGCTTTGAGAAGGTTTTTGAGCAACTTGCTCACGAATTTTACCGAACACGGGATTTAGTTCTGCAAATCACCGATCACCAAAAACTTTTAGATGGCGATCCTATATTGCAGCGTTCAGTACAATTGCGCAATGGTACAATTGTACCCCTTGGCTTCATCCAGATTTCTCTCCTCAAACGCCTGCGCCAGTCCCAAACCAATGTGACCTCTGGGATTATCCACTCTCGTTACAGCAAAGGCGAGTTACTGCGAGGGGCATTGTTAACTATTAATGGCATTGCCGCTGGTATGAGAAATACTGGTTAGTTGTTGGGTGTTGGGTGTTGGGTGTTGGGTGTTGGGTGTTGGGTGTTGGGTGTTGGGTGTTAGTATAAATAGAATCACTAACAACTAACAACTAACACTTAACAACCAACAAATGAATCGTGTTATGATTTGTACCCTTTCAGCAATCCTGTCGGGTTTTTTTGGCAGTTACATTGGTGGGCAAATTACCTTGAGTCTCAACCGTGAAACCTGTCAAAACCAACCCTGGGGCGTCAACGAAATTTGTCACCTTTGGGTAACACCCAAGGCAATATGGCAAGGTAGCACAACAGGACTATGGACAGGGACTATGTTAGGGGCATTTTGCAGTGGTTTGGTGACACACCAAAGTAGGGAGTAGGGAATGGGGAGTGGGGAATGGGGAATGGGGAATGGGGAATGGGGAATGGGGAATGGGGAATGGGGAATGGGGAGTGGGGAATGGGGAGTGGGGAATGGGGAATGGGGAATGGGGAATGGGGAATGGGGAATGGGGAGTGGGGAATGGGGAATGGGGAGTGGGGAGTAGGGAATGGGGAGTGGGGAATGGGGAATGGGGAATGGGGAATGGGGAATGGGGAATGGGGAATGGGGAGTGGTTGATTGTTAATGGTTCCATTAACAATCAACCATCAACAATCATCCATCATCAATCAGTTTGGGCGGTTGGCTTTCCTGGATAACTCAGGGTTTTCCAAGAGCTAGTGCTGGTATCAAAACAACGCCAAACACCATCAGTGTTTTCTTGGTAGCAAAATAAACAGCGTTCGGTAGCATTTAAATTATCTGTTAAATAGTATATGATTCCTCGGAAAGGATAGATTTTGCGACTCAATCGCTTGGCGACTGCTTGATTGGGACACTCCACGATAAACACAGATTGTCCATCCAGGTAAGCCAAAGAGAAGATACACATCCGCAAAATGGCTCGTAACCAGCTTTCTGAGTTTTCAAAATAATCGTCTATGATTCTGCTGGTCAGGGCTTTCTCCAAGGCACGGTCTTTTTTATGAGGAGTTTGAGATTCAGACATAGCGCACCTAATGCTATACCATTGGTTAGAGATTAAACTAAAAACTCTAAAAGTGACAAGCGTATACAGAAAAGTATGGAAGTGCCATTAATTAAAAATTAAGAAGATTTTTGAATTTTGTCGTCAAAATTTTGCATGAATTGTCCGTTGTCCTCCCACTGCTTGGTAAAATTCACCAATACCAATATAAGATGAAATTAAATTGCCATGACTACTGAAATTAACTCAGGGACTCAAACCACCACAGGTGCTGATGCTGTTGATGAAGCGATCGCACAGGGGATTGATTTTGACGGTTCGCCCATTCCCCCTGCAAAGGTAGAACTTTATCATCAAGTCATGGCTTTAGAGGCAAATAGACAGCGCAGCGGTGTCTCAAATACTATGCGATCGCGTATCGTGCGGATTGGGGCAAAACACATTCCCCAAGCAGAACTCGACCAAAAGCTAGTAGACGCTGGCTTCGCACCCCTCAAAGACAAAGAAATTGCTTTCTACTACGGCGGCAAGTGAGAGTGGGGGAATGGGGAGTCGGGAGTGGGGAATGGGGAGTGGGGGAGTGGGGGATGGGTTTTTCTCCTTTTTTACAATTAGGGATTTGGCCAGAAATCAGTAACTTCGTACCCCAATTCTCCCAGCATTTGCCGTAACAGAGGTAAGCTGAGTCCAATCACGTTGCTATGACAACCTGCGATTTTTTCCACAAATAGACCCCCACGACCCTCAAGGGCAAAGCAGCCAGCACACGTAAGAGGTTCGCCACAAGCCACATATGCATTAATAGCGCGATCGCTCATTTGAGCAAAGTAAACTCTTGTTACCTGACAGTTTACCAAAGTCCGGTTTTGAGCAAGGTCAATCAAGGCATGACCTGTGTAAAGATCGCCAAAGTTACCTTGCATTTTTTGCCAGCGTTGGCGTGCTTCCTCGGCGTTTGCTGGTTTGCCATGAATCTCACCACTGACAGCCAAAACTGAATCACAACCCATTATCAAAGCAGATTCAAACTGAGGGGCTACAGTTTTTGCCTTATACTGTGCTAAAGTTTGCACCAGTTGTGCAGGGTCACTTAGTTTGACAAGCGACTCATCAAAGTCACTGGGGCAAACTATCGGTTCAATTCCAGCAGATTGTAATAAGCGGCGTCGCGCCGAAGAAGCAGAAGCAAGTACGAAGGGTAAAACGCCCATACGTAGAGTTGTTGGTTGTTGGTTGTTGGTTGTTGGTTGTTGGTTGTTGGTTGTTGGTTGTTAGTTGTTCTCCTAACTCCTAACTCCTAACTCCTATTAATACACAGCGAAAGAATTCACAGACTCTTCAATCATGCGTTTAACTTTGGGCCAACGTCTTTCGGTAATAGAGGCGTTTAAAGTAAAAAGCTTACCACGACTCGTCGCGACGCTGGCAAGGTTGTGGCGTTGTTGCTTGTTAGGGAGTGTGATTGCATACTCCAGGATATAGTATATCTTACCGTTAACTTCCCGCTCTTGGGCATCGACTAATTCAGCTTGGCGACCTGAACCTGACGGGGCTAAAGCATTTTTTCCCAGCTTATATCCCACTTCTGGTGGTGTTCCTAGCTGTGCCAAAGTCTTCCCTTCTGGAACTGGACTAAAGATGACAGAGATATTTTCAGTTCTCTCAATCAAATCATGGAACACTACATCGGGACCATTAGCAACTTTGACTTGCACCCAGCCGTTAGGATATAGGAACTGATAGCCATCAGTAGTATCTACATAGCTGTTGAAACCAGCCGCAGATGCTACACCAGTGTTATTCAGATTGAAGCTAAACACCAACAGTAGAATCAATAAAATTCTTTTCCACATTTCTCAAGTTTCCTTTAGGCTGGAAGCAACACAAGACGAGGGTAATTTATCGTTTTTATTATATTATGCTGACGACTTACGAACTGCGGTGGTTTCACCCTGGCAGAATACCGTTCGACATTCAACATTGGTTTAGGCAACATTGTCTCATTAATCGGGAGCAGCCGCCACAAGAACGCTCAGATTTTTACCTCTACTCACCAGAGTGTGAGTTTTTGGGAATCAAACTGCGTTCGGGAAGGCTGTTCGTCAAATGGCGCACAGCAGAGTTAGGCGTAGTGCGTTTTGGCGAGTTTGTGGAAGGTAAAGTAGAGAAATGGGGTAAGTGGCTGTGTTGTGACCCCACCGGAGATAGTTTTCAGCCCATTTGATGAACAATCTACAGGTGACAGCCAGTTGGGTGTTTAATACCTATCGCGGAAGAAAATTGTTGGCTGCGGACTCTATGGCTTATCCCAGTTGGCTTGGTTCGTAGTTGCGCTTCAGCGCCGGTTAAATCGCGATTTTCTACGAAGTGTGTAATAAATTAACACTCTTGTTACGAATATACTTGCGCAAGTTTTAGTCATTTATATAACTTTCTCACTGATAACATTACTTAATAGCGAAGAACACAAGCGATGCGGAAACCGCCTGCACTCTATCGCCAACGTGGGAAAGTGCCTGGATTTGCAATTATGACCCGAAATATGAGAAAAAAAGGCGTGACAAGCATATAGAAGTGACTTCAATACTTGTCGGTTAACGATAGTTGAGGTGCCAGAAACCCGGTTTCGCTGGAGTTACCGGGTTTCTTATTTTCGCTTAACCATCCCAGTCATCGTTTTGTATTTCATCATTCCTGCACATCGGCAGAGGTATTGCTGTTAGATGCAAGACTAATTTTTTTCATTCATAAATAATGTTCATACCCTGAACTCGTAACGCCGTGACCATCACTATATCTTCATGTAACTTTGCTAGAACTTCATTAAATAGCGACTAGAATTTACTTAATATCACTTACGTACGTAGATTGAATCAATTTAGTAAGAATAAGCATGGCTGACCAAAAATAAGGAATCAAAGAATAGTCACTATACCTAATTACATAATAAGAGACACTTTGAATTACTCGTTAACAAATTCTTTATCTCAAGTCAAAATCGGGATTGTAGGTTTTGGCTATTGGGGACCCAAGTTAGCTAGGAATTTTTCTGCGCTAGCAGAAGTTGATTTATCGATGCTTTGCGATTTGGAAAAATGCCGTCTGGAGGAAATACAGCGCCTTTATCCGAATGCTAGAGCTACTGATGATTTTACAGAACTTCTAAAGAGTGAAATCGATGCAGTTGTGATTGTAACTCCAGTCAAAACTCATTACTCCTTAGTTAAGGCAGCTCTTGAAGCAGGAAAACATGTTCTGGTCGAAAAGCCTATGACCGCTTCATTAGCTCAAGCTCAAGAACTTTCAGATTTAGCAAAGGAAAAAAATCTAGTCTTATTGGTGGGTCATACCTTTGAGTACAGCACTGCAGTACAAACTGTACAAAATATCCTGAACTCAGGGGAACTAGGAGAAATTGTGTATATTGATTCTACTCGTGGGAATCTTGGTCTATTCCGCTCTGACGTTAATGTTGTTTGGGATTTAGCAACCCACGATATCTCAATTATTTATTTTCTCCTAAAAAAGATACCCATATCGGTCAGTGCGTACGGCAAAAGTTGCATCTCACTAGATCAAGATATTCACGATATTGGTGTTCTTGTTCTTGATTTTCCAGGGAATATTCTATCTACAATTCGCGTCAGTTGGTTGGAGCCTGAGAAAATTCGTCGTATGACAATTGTGGGAACTCAAAAGATGCTAATCTATGATGACACTGCTCCTAACCCAGTTGTAGTTTATGACCGAAGCATCACCGTTAACTCTAAGAATCTTCCTGCTGATAATTCCCATATCTCTTATCACTACGGCTTATCTCAGTCTTATCCGATAGAAAACGTTGAAGCTCTTCATTTAGAAGCTCAACATTTTATTGACTGTATTAAAGGCAGAGTACAGCCAAAAAGTTCCAGCTGTGTGAGTCTGGAAATCATCAGGGTTTTAGAAGCAGCTCAATATTCTTTATCCCAAAGCGGGATGAAAACCTACTTAAGTACTTTCTAGCCAAGAGTCAAACTATTGAAAAGCTCAGACTTATGGTGTAGAAATTTAAACACAGGATGCTCTCCACTTTGTCGATCTAAGTATGTGCTTAAAACTGATCCACTCTCAATGCCATTGAGAAGAATTTACTAAGAGGAAAAACCTATGGGCATACCAAATCAAACTTTGGAGCATCTTGGAGTTGTTGTCATTGGGCGTAATGAGGGCGATCGCCTTCGCCTTTCTTTACTCTCTGTCGTTGAGCCTCTGACTACCCTCAGAGGAGTTACCTCAGAACAAAAATACCCAGTAGTCTATGTTGATTCAGGATCTACCGATGGTAGCGTAGCTTTGGCAAGAAGCTTAGGAGTTGAAGTCGTAGACCTAGATTGCAAGATTCCTTTCACGGCAGCCCGTGCCTATAATGCAGGGTTTGAGAGATTATTAACGTTATATCCTGAAACACAATTTGTTCAGTTTGTAGATGGCGACTGCATAATTGTAGAAAGTTGGCTAACGACAGCCTCAAGTAAGCTAGCAACTTGTCCTGAAGTTTTCCTTGTTTGTGGACGGCGCAGAGAAGAGTTTCCCACGCGCAACGCTTTTCACCGTTTGTGCGATATGGAGTGGAATACACCTATTGGTGAAACCACAGAGTGTGGTGGTGAATCAATGATACGAGTCAGTGCTTTCCGAAGTGTAGGAGGGTTTGACCCGACACTCATCGCTGGGGAGGAACCAGAGCTATGCTTACGACTGCGCCGTGCAGGTGGTAAGCTGTTACGCCTAGATGCAGAAACGTCGATTCATGATGTGAAAATGACTCGTTGGGTGCAATGTTGGAAACGTATGTTACGAGGAGGTTATGCCTATGCGGAGGGAGCTTGGAGACACGGTAGAGAAGCAGAGCGCTTTTGTGTACGGGAAAGTTTAAGGATTTGGTTGTGGGGTCTTTGCTTACCTCTGTTAGCACTGAGTACGGTACTCCTAACAGGAGGTCTGAGCTTGGTGATTTTACTGCTTGCCTATGGGTTGATCATAGCCCGCATCACCTATACTACTCGACAACGGTTTGGTCTTGGTAACGCAATGCTTTATGGCTTATTTTGCGTTTTGGGTAAATTTCCAGAATTGCAAGGTCAATTGGAGTTGATATTTTACAAGCTCCGACAACAGCAGCGACTGATAGTTGAGTATAAACTGAAGGAACCGCAAACTTGACGACTTCACAGACCTCCGTTAATCAAATCGAGGAGATAAGGAACGATAATTGTACAGGGGTGTAGGGGCAAAAGAAAGCGAGATTCAGCAACGCCAAAGAAACACTGTCTTTTCCCCTAAACCCCTACACACTCACACCCCTGTGTTCCTTAAGAACCACAACAAAATCTTTGATTTGGTGAGAAAGCGTTTGGCATATAAAAAATATTACGAGTGTGAGGTGAGTATTGAATGATATATTAACTTATGTAAAGTAGAATTTTTATTAAAAACATCGTGTTATGTAACACAAATATGTTGTGTTTTACGTCAGAATATAAGCAATATTTAGTTTGTATGAAGATTCGTTGTAGCTTCGTTATTCTAGAGAGAAAAAAAGCTTTTTTAAAGAAACCTTATTTTCGCCTTAATCAGAATTTAACCATTATGAAATCATCTTCAACTAACGTGAAATTAGCTGATTAGGTAATGTCATGTTTGGCAAAAATCGTCCAAAAAAATGTTTGAACTATGCGTCTATTGGCGCAGTTATCTTTGGGCTTACTGGAGGACCAGCAATCTCCATCGCTGCGGAAACTAGGGACTCCAAGACCTTTACTCCCATCAAGCATGTCATCGTCATTGTTGGTGAGAACCGGACATTCGATCATCTCTTCGGTGCCTACCAACCGAAACCAGGTCAGACAGTGTCCAATCTCTTGTCCAAGGGCATAATCAACGCTGACGGCACACCAGGACCTAACTTCCAAGCAGCAACTCAATACCAAGCCTCGGTCACTAACACCTTCTCGATAAGTCCTGCTAACAAACAACCCTATATAACTCTGCCTCCGCCTAAAGCTGGCGGTGCGCAAGCTGCAAGTGATACGAATCCGCCTCCCTTCCAGACCTTGGCCGCTGCCCAAGCTGCCGCACCTGCGCTGCTGCCAGAGGACATCGGGCTTCTGCTCACTGGTGCCACTGGGTTGAAGAGTGGCAGCGTGGATACCCGAATCCTGAACGTAAATAACCTGCCAAGCGGTCCCTTCCAACTGACTCCGGGCGTGTCCTATGACGACTACGCGGCCAGCCCTGTGCACCGCTTCTATCAGATGTGGCAGCAGGTGGACTGCGACACCAGTCATGCTAGCGCCACCAATCCAAGCGGCTGTCTGAACGATCTCTTCTCTTGGGTAGAAGTGACCGTCGCCGCTGGCAGTAACGGGCAGCCGTTTTCGACTTTCACCGATAAGGAGGGTTCTACCTCCATGGGTATCTACAACGTCAACAACGGAGACGTACCATACTTCAAGTCTCTAGCCGACAATTACGCCATCAGCGACAACTACCATCAGCCTGTTATGGGTGGTACTGGGGCGAACTCGGTGATGATCGGCACAGCCGACCCCGTTTGGTACAGCGATGGTAAAGGTAATCCAATCAAACCACCTGACAATCAGATCGAGAATCCTAATCCGCAGCCAGGGACAAACAACTTTTACACGCAGGATGGTTACTCCGGAGGCACTTACAGCAATTGCTCCGATCCTAGCCAACCGGGTGTTAAACCTATTTTGAATTATCTAGATTCTCTACCCTACCGACCCAGACCCAACTGTGCGCCGAACACTTACTACCTCCTGAATAACTATAACCCAGGCTACCTCGGTGACGGGACGGTTGACAATAGCACATTCACTATTCCACCGTCATCAGTCCGCACCATTGGTGACGCGTTGTTGGAGAAAAAAGTTTCGTGGCGGTACTACGCTGAAGGGTGGAACCAATACGTTAAAGATCCAAACGGAAAAAACGTCTATTGCAACATTTGCAACCCCTTCCAGTACGCGACGTCGATCATGACCAACGAGAAGGTCCGGACGGAGCATTTGAAGGACACCACGGATCTTGATAACGACATTAGCAATAATACACTGCCTGCGGTTTCTTTTGTCAAGCCAGGCGGCTTACTTGACGGTCATCCAGCGTCCTCAAAGTTCAATCTGTTTGAAGCTTTCACTAAAAAGATTATCACAGAGGTTCAAAGCAAGCCTGACCTCTGGAAGGACACAGCGATTCTCATCACAGTGGACGAAGGTGGTGGATATTGGGATTCTGGCTACATCCAGCCAGTTGACTTCTTCGGCGATGGGACTCGAATCCCCCTAATTGTGGTATCGCCATACGCCCAAGGTGGTCGCGTTGTCCACACCTACTACGACCACGTTTCCATTTTGAAGTTTATCGAGAAGAATTGGGGACTATCACCACTCACCAATCGTAGTCGTGACAATCTACCCAATCCTTCAACCTACGGTTCAAATCCCTATGTGCCAACCAACGGCCCTGCGATCGGTGACTTGATAGAGATGTTCAACTTCAAATCTGCTTCGGGTAAGAACCAGTCTCGACAGTATCACTGGAAATTTTAGGCTGTTTAGAACGTGTGGCGATCGCTAATCATCAAGACGGTTGTCAGACGGATAAGTAGATTGGCGCAAATAAGCATAACTATATTAAGTTTTGTTAAAATGCTTCAAATCTACTAACAACAGTAGGGGCGCAAGGTCTTGCGCCCCTACTAATTTAGAAGGTTATTTCACATCTTGCACCAGCCTGGCAGTACATCAAAAAAATAACTCAGTCTTTAATGGGTTTCTCACCCAGACCACATCCGCATGGGAGGAGAAGTCCCATGCTAATAGCATAAGTCCTCTTTTAGAGGACTTTTGGGAGTTTTGAAATCACTGTCAATTTTATGACTCCTTATTTTGTTATTTGTGCTTTCTACTTAGAGGTGCAATATATAAGCCTCCAACGATCGCCTCGGATGCGATAGCGTAAGCGTTGCGGTAGCGGGTACTCCCGCGTCAGCGCTACTGCGAAACGCAGATCGCAACATATGAAAGAAACACATTTTTCCCCCACACCCCTGAAACTACACCCCTACACCCCTGTGTTCCGGGACTTTGATTCAATTACCTCTCAAGTACGTCGCGCCGTTGAATCATTGGTAGTGCAGGCAAACACTCAATCTGAGCTTCAACTTAAACCACCTGCAACAACAGAGCAAGTTGTCAACTATATTCCCACAGAAGAACTCAGTCAATTTTTTCAAGCAGAGTTGGAAGGTTTATTTGCCCAAACCTCTCTTGAGCAGATTATCCAGTTTACTCATTACTGTGTTCATAAAGCAGTGCTTCATCCTCGGCACACATGGCCCAAACCTTTGTGGGTGCTGACAACAGCCTCCAAACTCTACATTGCCCAAGCATCGGGATTGGAAGATGCCATTGCAAAGGTTAAAGCACAGTATCCTCAGGAAACTGAGACACTGGAAATAGTGACTGTTGGCGGTGTGCTGGCATCGGAACAGGTAATTTCTCTCGAAAAGTCAACGCTAGGTCAAAAATAAGTTACTCTCCCGTTTTTGTTCGTTCAATATCCTTTGGATAAACAACAATGCAAAGTATAAAATTACGTTCGCAGGTTGGAAAGTTTATCCATATCGGGATGATTCGTATTATGGTCAGACGACTCGCATGATTTTTGACCAACTTGGATTTTTAAAACATTTTCTAACCAGGTTGTCAGGCTGGATATCTCGCAAAGAAGCAATTTGAGGAGCTTTGTGAAATCAAAGGCTTGAAAATTCAAGTATATAGGACTAGCCCTTTCAAGGTGGGTAAAAAATTTGGAAAATCATGTCCAATTTTCGACATTTAATCTTCGTGTTCTTCGTGCCTTCGCGGTTTAAAAAGATTATTGAACCACGTTCGCGAAGCGTCTCCCCTTGGGAGAAGACGCGAAGTACACGAAGAAGAACCAAGTCTTTCGACTTGCACCTTGAAAGGGCTGGTCCTAGTATACAAAAAAGAAGATTATGGTGTAATCTTATTGCTGATGCGTCAATGGTTGCTTGATTTCCGTGCCCGGTGCAACCAGACTTCTTAATATATTACACTATATGCTGCTTTATTTTGTGATTGAGTTAATTCTCCTAGTTATCTTTAGCAGTTCATCTACGGCTTTAAATAACACTGGTGTAAACTACCCACACTGACCCGGAGTACCGGGTACAGTATGGGCTTTCAGTAACCCTGAAGAGTCTGTACTGAGTTCACAATACAAACCCCTCGGATTTCCAGGCAGGCTTACAAAAACTGCCCCAATTACTGCTATGACTTTCGAGGCATTTAGATCAGCATCTCCAGACCATCGACACTTCGGATTTACGCACTTAAAGCTCTTAGCGGAACGTTCACCAATCCACAAACATTCATGGCAGGTTTGACTTGTGTATTGAGGTGGTATCGCTACCACTCCTACGCCATGCAAATTACCTTTGTACTCCAAGAAAGTCCTGAGTTCAAAGAATGACCATGAATTAGATCTGCGCCTTTCAGTCTTGTTGCGAGGTTTTGAATTGGTTCGTTCTCGAATACCACTTAATTCCTCAATTGCAACAATTGCTGTATTATCCTTAGCTTTTAAAATGATGGTCTTGGAAACAACATGATTTACATGTGCCTGAAATCTTCGTTCTTTGCTCGATAACCGTTTCAAGAGATTTCGGCAGCTACGCCGTCCACTCCGAGTGCCTTTCGATGCTTTTTGTTGAAGAGTTGCTCTTACACGGTTGTATTTATCCCGTTTTTTGTTTAACTGTTCTCCGCTCCATGAGTCCCCCTCACTTGTTACCGCTATATCACGTCTACCAAAATCAACTCCGATAACTTTATCTGAGTTGATTGGGTCAGGCATTACATCTTTAACCTGAATATGAATGTAGTAATTACCATCACGGTGTTTGCACAATTGGGCTGAAGTTGGTTTCCTCCCCTTGAGTTTTCCCTTCTGATAGCTTCCTATACTCATGCCCATTTTTTCTCTACCAGACAAAAGCGTTAAGCCTACCGTCCAGTCATGTTCATTCAACGAAAATATTCTGGCATCATAATCAGCCGATGTTGGTTGAAATCCTGTAACTGACTTACCTTTCTGCTTAGCTGTTTTGCGGTTTGCTCCAACACGCGCACATGCTCTGACTGCAAGTTGAGCGGGAAGTTCAAACTTTTTCCTCAAGTCCTGATAAACAATAGCCTGAATAGTAGACTTACTAGTGGTTTTAGGGTCAACTTGCTTGTTCGCGTAAATGCAAGCGTCGCTGAATGCCTTGAGCAGATCCTCTATTTTTTGGACTTGCTCCTTGGCGGGAGTAAGTTTGCAGACAATGGTTAGAATTTGTTCCATGCTTCGACCTCACATGTGAATTATTCTTTGATTGTAAACCCTTTACCCAATCGCTCATACAAAAATAACCGAGGCTTAATATTTGTTAAAAACTTGTCCGTTCTATAACCTGTCTGCGCCACTCTCCACCGGTTATAGAACAACTCGTTTTTAACGCGCAATTCCTGAGCCAGTGCGTTGGACGGGTTTCCCGGCTTGAAGCAACTGGCGTCTCACCACTGATCCGGAGTACCTGATGAGCGTGGGAGCCTCCTTGCTGAAACAGGTGATGCAGGTATTAAGTACCGTAACTACGGTTTTCGAGTCTATCGTGGGAAGGTCGCCTACAACCCTACCACAGGGAAAACCACTGAGCCGCGACTTGCAACCAACACTGATACTGACTATCCGGGCTTCGATCTCAAAGTCCCAGACCAAACTCGATTTGGGGAGTGGCGAAAGGAGTTTAAGCAGTATGAAGCTAAAGGAAATCTGCCTACTGTGGAGTTTATTCGGCTCCCTAACGATCATACAGCAGGAACCATCGCAGGTGCACCAACCCCCAGAGCTTATGTGGCCGATAATGACTTAGCTCTTGGTAAGCTTGTTGATGCTGTCTCCCATTCTCAGTTCTGGAAGGATACAGCTATCTTTGTTGTGGAGGATGATGCTCAAAATGGTCCAGATCATGTTGACGCTCATCGAACAGTTGCTCTGGTCATCAGTCCTTACACCCAAACAGGTCAGGTAGACTCCACCTTCTATGATACCTCTTCGATGCTACGGACTATGGAGCAGATTGTTGGCATCGGACCACTCTCGCAATTTGATGCCTCAGCTACACCCATGCTCAACAGCTTCACTGACCATCCAAATTTTACGCCGTATCAAGCGATCGCACCCGGACAGTCTTTGAGTGAAAAGAATCCAATTGATGCTCCTATGGCGTCTATAGCTGCAAAATCAGATTTCTCACAAGAAGACAGAATACCAGATCAGTTGCTGACTGAAATGGTCTGGAAGAGTGTTAAAGGTGCGAATAGTCAAGTCCCCCAGTCTAAGACCAGGTTCGGCGGACGTAATGTGGGTATAGGTAGCGACAATGATGACGATGATGATCGGGTACGTGTAGCAAAATAATCAAGCAGTTGAATAGCTACACTCTTGAGTTCGAGTAATTTTTTATTAACAAAGTGGCTTGTAGTTGCGGCCTTGCGTGCTCTTAGCAACTACGAACTTTATACGACTATTCAATCGAACATGACATCAGGCGATACGGGTACAGTATCTGCATCCCTATATTTATTCTCTGTCTAGAGATTAATTTGTTCTTTAACCTAAATTTAACCTAAGATTATTTGTTTACCTATTAAACCTTTGTAGTGTATTATTTTGATGGAAAAGGAGAACTTCATCAAAGCCATTAAGGCATTCAAGGAGTACATGATTGCCGAACTAATATAATGATCAAGAATGGGGTTTCATTTCAAAAAGTGAGTGGGCTACAAACAGTAAAATTACAGTCCTTTTCAAGAAAAAAGTCAACCATATGTTAGGTGGGGCTACGCCCTACAAAAGCTCATGAAATGGTTACTTGAGCTATTGGTGGACAGTTACCACCAAGCCATAAAATTACTGTTCAATAAAGTAGTGCCAAGAAACCTGTCAAAAGCCTTTTAGGGTACATTTAAAGTTTGCATTTGATTCAAAAGCTTTTTAGTGTAGATATCAAATCTGTAAGCAGAGAGTGACTACACTAAGGTGATGAATTTGCCATAAACATGTACTCGAGTTTGTTTCGGATATTGCTTTGTTTTGTTATCGAGGGTAAATTCACAAGGTTATGTTGGACAATAATTCATCTCAGCCTTTAAATAACACTGGTCTAAACACAAATCCCAACAATGCTTATTCTTGGGATTTTGGGTCAAACAATTATTCTTCGGATTTAGGCTCCAATAATTATTCCTGGGATTTAGGCTCCAACAATCCAATAATCCCTAGCCCGACAAATCCTGATGGAAGCGACATTACAACTCCAGCACCAGACCGCCCATTTGCTGGACCGCAACCCGAAGGACAAATCGTGAATCCTCAAGGTCAGTTCTTGACCCCTGCGGGTAATCAAGTACAACTTGGCGATCGCCCATATGGCATAACCCAAAGTCATGATGGAAATACTTTAGTCATCAGCAATAACGGTCAGGGAACGCAATCACTACAGGTGGTTGACAGAACCACGGGCGCTGTAGTGCAGACAATTCCATACGACTCCCCAGAGGCACTATATGTTGGTGTGGTCTTTAGCCCAGATGATAAACACCTCTACGCCTCGGCTGGAGGTAACAACAAAATCCGTGTTTATGACGTCCAAGAACAGCACCTGACGGAGACAGACCCCATCACACTACCGCCGAAGACTCCAGATGGGAACACCCTAAATCTCTATCCTGCTGGGTTAGCCATTTCTAACGATGGTAAAACCTTGTTTGCTGCCGACAATCTGGGCGATGCGCTGTCGATTATTGACTTGCCAAGCCGCCAGGTAACCGATACAATCCATGTCGGACACAATCCCTACGCAGTCCAACTCGTTGGAAACCGTGCCTTTGTCAGCAATTGGGGCGACAAAACAGTCTCAGTCATAGATGTGCCTGATAGGGAAGTGGAGAACACGATTGATGTCGGCACACATCCAAATGCCTTAGCATTGAATCCCAAGAAAAATGAATTGTACGTCGCTAATGCTGATAGCGACAACGTCTCAGTTATTGATACGAAAACCCAAAAAGTTATCCGAACCATTGACTTATCGCCTTACCCTGGTGCGAAGCAGGGTAGCAGTCCCAACGCCGTGGCAGTATCTCCTGATGGCAGCACTCTGTATGTTGCCAATGCGACAAACAATGATGTGGCTGTCATTCGCTTAGCAAATACAACCGAAGGAAGCGACCAAGACAAAGTCATCGGTTTGATTCCGACTGCTTGGTATCCCACTGGTCTGGTGGTTTCCCCTGATGGAAAAGAGTTAGATGTCATCAACGCTAAGGGGTTGGGTGCTGGTCCTAATCCCGGCGGACCAAATCCTTATCTATCACCATCATCCCCACCAAATCAGTATATTGCTTCGTTGATCCAGGGTTCTCTGTCAATCATTGACGTGTCTGATCCCACGCAGTTAGATCAGTACACCCAGCAGGTTGTTCAGAATAACGGCTTCAACGAGGGTGATAAGATTCGGGTTGCGGGCGAACCACAAGAAAGTGTGGTTCCGCTGCGTGCTGGAGACCCATCTCCAATTAAGCATGTGATCTACATCATTAAAGAGAACCGCACCTACGACCAAGTCTTTGGTAGTTTGGGACAAGGCAATGGGGATCCCAGTCTCAACCTGTTTGGAGAAGAATCAGCTCCCAACCAGCGGCAATTGGCACGACAGTTTGTCACCTTAGATAATTTCTATGCAGATGCAGAAGTTTCTGCTGATGGATGGAACTGGTCTACTGCTGCGATCGCAAATACCTATGTGCAGAAGAGCTGGCCAGCTAACTATTCTAGTCGCAATCGACCCTATGACTTTGAAGGTGGCAATCAGGCCACTGCCCCTGGAGTAGACCCAAACAACGCCTTTATTTGGAATAAACTCAGTGATGCAGGCATCGACTACCGTAACTATGGTTTCTTCGTCAGTAATGGGAAGGTTGCCTACAATTCTACTACAGGGGAAACCACTGAGCCAAGACTGGCAGCCAACACTGACCTGAACTACCCAGGCTACGATTTGACCATCTCAGACCAAACTCGAGTTGACGAGTGGCTCAAGGAGTTTCAGCAGTACGAAGCTAATGGAAATCTTCCTACTGTGGAGTTTCTAAGGCTTCCTAACGATCACACAGCAGGAACAAGGGTCGGTTCTCCAAGCCCGAGATCTTATGTGGCCGATAATGACTTGGCTCTTGGTCGGCTTGTAGAGGCTGTCTCTAATTCTCCAGATTGGGCGAGCACAGCTATCTTTGTTGTTGAGGACGATGCTCAAAATGGGCCAGACCACGTTGACGCCCATCGCACAATTGCTCAAGTGATCAGCCCCTACACCCAAACGGGTAAGGTTGACTCTAGCTTCTACGACACCTCCTCAATGCTCCGCACTATCGAGCTAATTGTTGGCATCTCACCACTAACTCAATTTGATGCAGCAGCCACACCAATGCTCAACAGCTTCACTAACCAGCCAGATTTTACACCTTATACAGCTGTAGTTCCGACCCAACCTCTGGATGAAAAGAATCCAGTTGATGCTCCTCTAGCAGCTGAGGCTGCTGCTGCTGATTTCTCACAAGAAGACCGAGTTCCAGATCAGTTGCTGACTGCAATGGTCTGGAAGAGTGTTAAAGGTGAGGACAGCGAGGTGCCCACATCTAATACTATCTTCGGCAGTCGTAATGGGAGTTTAGCACAGGAAGATGATGGCGATAACGCGATCGCGAGTCCGAATAACGGGTTACCGAACAAAAAAGACGATGATGACAACTAAGTGAAAGTTTGTAGTAAGGGCTTTAGCCCTTGAATTTGACCAGCACCACTGATTAGCGAACGTGGAGAAACCCGGTTTCTTAAAGAAACCGGGTTTTTGATAGCTAGCTTTCTTTGAAATTCAAATAGGATAGTAATTCGTAATTCTTACTCCACAATTTCTTCAGGGACTCATACCATGAATTGACTAATTACGAATTACGAATTACGAATTACATCCTACAATTGTTTACCTGTAATTGCCTCGTACATTGCCTTATAAATGTGAACTTCGTCTACGCCACCTGGGATGCCAGGAATATTAAATCCGTAGGCTTCATAATCTTTGCCGACGTACTTATCCAACTTGAACGGAAAGCCTTGGTAGTAAACCGGTACCGGACGACGGGTGTGGTTCCCCCAACCGTACTTGTCCTCAGGAATTGACCCAAAGCTGTGACCTACGTCAGCGGAATTAGTTTCAGTCCCGTAGGTGAGTTCTTTAGCGCCCTTTGTCTTCAACAACTCAGGGAAGTTGGGGTACAGCGTCAAGTAGTGGTCGTGGTCAGCTGTAACAATCAGGACGTTCTTGCGCCAACCACCGTTACCCTCGATCCAACGTATTACTGTGCCCACAGCTTTGTCAAAGTCGAATACGGTACCGATGATATTGTCGATGTTATTGTCATGGATTCCCCAGTCAATATCACCACCTTCGACCATCAGCCAGAAGCCATCTTTGTCCTTACCTAAAACGTTGAGTGCCGCCTGGGTCATATCCGCTAGGGTAGGATTCTCCTTCACCTCACGGGTAATGAACTCCTCATCGGTTTCATCGGGCTGGAGTGGTCGATCAGTATCATTCACTGGCACATCGCCCCGCTTGTAAGGGTCGTTGGTGCGGTAGTACAGAGAAGTTTGACGGGCAAAGTTGGCAAGACCAGTAATGCTGTAATCTCCATCAGCACCGCTTACTGGGATGTTGCCTTCCTGTCCTCTGGCACCGTAGAGTCCTAGCAGACGTTCGCCCTCGTTGGGATCGATTTCATTAGAGGTCTTCAGGAGAAGATTTGCTGCAAAAGGACCTCTCTCCAAGAAACGATAGCCGTAGCGGTTTTCCGGATTCGACGAAGAGGTTGCTTTGCAAGCTTCTGCATCACTGAGAGATGTCTTACCAGTCAATTCCTTATAGGTCGATGACTTAATGTAAACGTAGTTACAAGTACCAGGCGCTTTGTAACCAGGCTGACCTGGTGTGTTCACCGTGTTGTCATGATCGAGGGGATGACCACCGCCCAGCAGCACTGTGGGTAAGAAAATCTCCTGTAGGTCAGGTCGGTCTGGGTTGTTGTCGAAATTGGGTCGAATTGACTGCTGCAGAAGACTATCTAGGGTTGGAAAATCAGAATCGTACTTGCTGCGGCGGTTGACAGAAGCTTCCGCCGAACCGGGGGTTGCGTGGGTAATAGGAACGGAGGTCACTAGACCCGTTGATTTGCCTTGATTTCGAGCCGTTTGCAGAATTGTTTCAACGGGTTTTTCAAAGATGTCTACCATGGCATTGTTGTAACTCTTCACTCCTGTGTAGAGTGTGAACGCCGTGTTGGCAGAATCTGGCAGGCTAAGCTTGATATATTCTGCCTGACATGTATACCGATTAGGAATGTTGTTGATAGATTGTCCCTGGGGTACCTCGATGTCGCAGGGTTGCGGTGTAGCAGGTGTCCAGGGATTAGGACCACCCTTATCCACTTCCCAACCCGTGAGATTACCTAGAGATGGGTCAGTTGCGCCACCAGATGCATTTGCCGTCAGGTCGGTACCGGGGTTGAATGGAAAGGGTTTGAAGGAAAAGTCAGGGCGAACGTTGCTCTTACCTGTTACAGGATTGCTGTCATCCAGTGCGGAGTTACTGGTAGCAAACTTACCACTTTTAGCGTCGAAGATCGTGGTGCCGTAGGTTGTGGCATAGGTATAGCCCTTCAGCTTTTGCATGTTTAAGCCATTACCTTTCCCACTGGTGTAGAAACTTGCACCTTTGGCAATGGCACCTGTCCGCGCTGGTTCCCAACCCATTCCATCACCAATCATGATGATGACGTTAACGCCATTACCCTTGTTTTGGTACGCAAAGGCAGGTTGCTCAATCAGAAACGTTGAGATAAATAATAGACAACTTGCGATCAATGCGATCGCTCGTACACGCTTTCCAATGTAGGAAGTCATCAAAGTTACCTTGAAAGTTTAATCAGAAATATTTCGTCAAAAGTTGAAATCCTAACCCTTGGAAGGATTGCCAAAACCTCAGATAGAGTTAATCAAAATCTGGCAGATGAGTCGAATCCCTGGTCACCCCAGCAGACCAATACCCAGTTCCTGGCTGGTTTTTTGGGGTGTATGCATGCAAAGAAGCCTGATGATTGGGGCTGGTCACTGTTGTAGCTAGCTGAATAAGAGGCATTCCCATGGCTAACAGGGACACGCAAATTAAACCTACTGCAAACCACATCAGCATTCGTAGATTACTTTTCAAAACTTGAATCATAACCGCTACCTTTGAGAGACTG
The DNA here is from genome assembly GCA_016903675.1 of Stigonema ocellatum SAG 48.90 = DSM 106950. GTDB lineage: Bacteria > Cyanobacteriota > Cyanobacteriia > Cyanobacteriales > Nostocaceae > Stigonema > Stigonema ocellatum. Next base: position 28,082 of record JADQBA010000021.1, read on the forward strand.
AGAGAAATTAATGCAGCATCTTGATTCCATTTGCCAAACCTGCCAATTTCTCAATTCGCACGCATTCCAAAGCCTGCTTGAGTTGTCACGCTTCACGAGTGAGTGCCCAGTAGCAACCTAGGTCGATAAATTATGTGTAAAACCTAATGTTAGTTCTACTCAAAACGGGTTAAGTTAATAATCTTTGTCAGACTACAATGCCCGAGCTATATAAATCAAGAAATCAGCAGATAGATCAAAGTAAGAACAAGAAATGACTGCCTGAACGAGAGTGTTTGTATATTTGGTTATGTGGTCATGAGAAGCAATATTACTTACATGCCGCATAGGAAAGTATACTACCCTATTTTATGCACGACTATTATGATATTTTGGTTAAAAATAGGTTAAGGTCGGTTTAATCCGCATCTTCTATCTGAAGATGCCACCAAAATACTCAGAAGTATATAGCTACAATGAAGAAATTGGCGGTTGCATGGCAATCAACGCTGATCACCCAGAGGAGCAACGACGTTGGTCACTGGCGCATGGTTACCTTCACTTTCTCGCACATCGGCGAAAGTCTGAGTTCCACTTTGACCGCTTAGAAGCCCGTCGTATTGCAGAGGCATTACGGGAGCATTGAAGCGGAATGATCGAGCAATCCACTGATTTCGACCTGCGCCTGACGCAGGAATAATAGGAAGTGAGATCAATTTATGCACATTAGACATAGTCGCGAAAAAGAATGTAGAACGCCCCCCGTTCTACAAGAATGGACGGTAATCCATAGTTAAATATTGGCTGTACATTAGGGAAAGTAAATGGGATAGATAATCAAGAGCAGTACGGATCGAGAAGTTTTTATGAGTAGGTTTCAACATATTGGGATAGAAGGATATCGTCGCTTATACAACGTACAAGTCGAAATGCGACCATTAACTGTAATGATTGGTGCTAACGGGGTAGGCAAAACTTCCCTGTTAGAAATTTTCTTACTTTTAGCAGCATCAGCACGCATGCACTTAGAGTCAAAGATTTCAGAACTAAGTGGTCTTAGTGAAATAATGACCCGCGATACAGCAGACAGTATAGCGTTCTCATTATCAATGAGTCTTCCTGATGGACCACCGTTGAATTACTACCTCAAACTTGTTCCCAAAGGTCAGTTTTATGAAATTGCTGTGGAAACCCTGACGCAACAGCGTGATGTCAACCCTTCTCAACCTTTCAAACACATCGACTCTCGTGGTTCGGATGTAAAGTATTCCACGCCACAGCAATACGGACTCATCCGCCCAAACTGGGAACACAATCCCTACGAAACATCTCTTTCTCAGGTGCCCAAAATGTACCAGGAACCGGAGAATTTCCGCAAACAATTGGCTTCATGTACATTCTATGGGGCATTGAACGTTGCACCTAAAAGTCCAGTTCGTTTACCTCAATCAATGCGTCCAGCAACATTACCTGGTGCTAATGGAGAAGATTTGGTATCCTGCCTATATTACCTGAGAGAAACCGACCCAGAGCGATTTGAAATTGTAGAAGATACGCTTTTGGCTGCTTTTCCTGATTTTGAACGGTTAGGCTTTCCTCCAGTAGCAGCAGGAACTTTGGCAATGACTTGGAAAGACAAAAATTTCTCGCGTCCCCTTTATATGCACCAACTCTCTGAGGGTACTTTGCGGTTTTTGTGGTTAGTAACACTCCTGCAAAGTCCAGATTTAACTACGGTGACTCTCATCGATGAACCAGAAGTCAGTTTGCACCCTGAATTATTGCAATTACTGGCTGATTTAATGCGAGAAGCTTCCAAACGAACTCAGCTAATTGTAGCAACTCATTCAGATAGATTAATCCGATTTTTACAACCAAAGGAAGTGCTAGTTTGTGATGCAGAAGATGGACTCACTACCATGAATTGGGCAGACTCTTTGGATTTAGAAAAATGGCTAGAAGACTATAGCTTAGATCAGGTTTGGACAATGAACTTGATGGGTGGTCGCCCATGAAGATAGCTGTTCTAGTTGAAGGCGCAACGGAAAAAGCTTTTAAGCCAATTTTAGAAGATTTTCTCAGGCAGCGTCTGCAACAAAAAATGCCTAAGCTTAAGTTTATACTTTATAATGGTCGCATTCCTAAAGAAGAAAAACTCAGGCGTATTGTTGATAATTTACTAACTGGGAAAGATGCTTGTGGTGCTGTAATTGCATTAACAGATGTCTACACAGGAACAAAAGATTTTGTAGATGCAGCCGATGCCAAAGCTAAAATGACAGATTGGGTAGGGAACAATCCTAAGTTTTATCCCCATGCAGCACAGTATGATTTTGAAGCTTGGTTGTTACCTTATTGGTCAACAATTCAAAAATTAGCTCAGCATAATAAATCGGCACCTAGTAGTTTACCAGAGAAAGTCAACCACAATAACCCCCCTTCATATCGTATTCAAGAAATATTTGAAATAGGTAAATGTAACCGCAGTTATAGTAAAATCCGCGATGCAGCCACCATTTTAAGAAAAAATAATTTGATGGATGCAATAAACCTTTGTGATGAGTTAAAGGGATTTTTGAACACAATACTGTCGCTGTGTGAGAGTGATTTGATTCCATAATTAGTGGGAATACACATCATCATCACCACACTTCTGTTAAGTCCAAAACAAAACCAGGTAGCAGCAAGTTGCCTAATTGGAAAATCTTACCTTCCTTGTTATCCCTGATGAGTTCTATAATCATCGCTCGCGCCTCAAGACAAGTTACTCAAGACCTCAATCTCTACCGGGTACCCGACAACTTAGAAGATCTCCTGAGGATATTGATTGGCATTGTGATCAACAACTAATTAGCAACAATCCTTGGTTCGTAGTAGCGCTTTAGCGCCGGTTAAATCCAATACCCGTGAATGAAAGCCCTCACCCCTAGCCCCTCTCCCAATTTGGGAGAGGGGTGTCCGAATTGGGCTATCTTGAGGGCGGTAAGCTGTTCGTCATCTAGTTTTACAGGGCAATAATCGGCAGCAAACGGGTTCAGGCGCTAAATTATCAAATTTAGATGCGCACAAGACAAATTGAGTATCATGTGCATACCAAGTTCATTAACCAAAAACTCTTCCCCTGCCTCGTTCTGTGGCTGCTGCCACAGAATGAGATCGAGTGGGCTGCTGCCGGACGGTTTGACGGGAGGCAGCAGCCCACTACAAGAGCATTACAAGCCGATGCTTGTAACGAGAGATAATGCATAGTTGATTCTCTCTGTCAATGCGTAAGTCCTAATATATTCTTTCCAAGTCGAAAATTCAATAACTCCAAAAAAAGACCCTTCAGAAAGCGATTTAAGGGGTTTAAAATTACTTGGCGACACAATACATCAAAATCAAAATGTCCCCGGATTTGCCCCTATAATCACCTCTGCTCCAAACGGACTATTAAGTCTTTTCAGCCCTAATTGCTGATCTTGCCCGTGACGCTGCTCAAAACCACGAGAGATTAATACTTTGAGCCACCCCTTACACCTTTTACCTCAAAAGTTGACCACTACATTACTTTTTTTTAAGAATGTCATCACAAAGGTGACGGTCATCATCCTTAACATTTGGGTCGTTCTTCAGGTAGTCAGAAACCCAAGCACAACCACGTGTCAGATACTTCAAGCCCGGATACTCCTAGACGCAAAAAAAACCTTGGCGTCTAGGAGTAAAGCGTGAGGCTAAAAATAATTCATACTTGAATTCAGCAACGCCCAAAGTTTTATACCATAGATGAAATTGGTGAACTACAAAAACTAATAGAAGCAAAACGGACACGAGAAAATCTGTAAAAATTGAGGTAGCGTGAATAACTCCCATGATTATACTACGTCCAAAACATAAAAAATTGATAGCCTTGGCGTTGTCTATTGCTCTATTGACGTTCGGTTGTGTGCCAGGTTTGCTGCGTTCATCTCATGGTAACGGCATCAACGTCATTTTAATGATTGGCGATGGCATGGGTTGGGAAATGGCTCGCGCTGCTGCTGTGGCGAAAGGTGGGAAAATGTATACCAGTGGCAAAGGGCAGGGTTTGAATTTCCAAAACCTCTCTGGCTATACCTATGCAACCACCTACGGCACGACTATCAAGGGTAGCGATGATCAGTTTTCCACTAATAATTCTGCACTTGATGGCACTAACCCCGCAACTGCCCAAAGTCCTATTCGTACCGGCTTTCTTTTCAAACCTGCTTCTAATTCTAGCAATTCTGACGGCAACTTTGTAGGCTACGATGTTGCTCGCGGTGGTGTCAATCCCTGGACACCAGGCAATGATCAAGATTACATCAAACAAAACTACCCAGACTCTGCGAATACAGCCACTGCCCTCTATACTGGCGTTAAGACTTATAACAACGCTATGGGTGTGGATATTTATGAAAAACGCCAAACAACCATTCTCGAAAAAGCTGCACTAAAAGGCAAATCCACAGGCTTAGTCACCTCAGTACCAATTAGCCACGCAACTCCAGGGGCTGCAACATCTTTTGTTAACCGTCGTAATAAGTACGACGTGGAAAGCCCAGATGTAGATAACATCCTTCAGCAATCTCTGCGGATATTTAAGCCCACTGTGCTGTTGGGTGGTGGTCATCCCTTGGATTTGGAAAACAAGACTAAGGTTGGAGGAGTCTATAACTACACCTACATCCAGCAATCAACTTACGAAAAACTAAAAACCAAACCCACTTCTAACGAGTACGGTTACACATTCTTGGAACGGGGTCCGAACGCAACGACAACGTTGCTGAAAACTGCTTCTCAAATCGATCCTAGTCGAGGAGATAAGTTACTAGGTTTATATGGTGCTCGCGGACAAAACGGCAACCTGCCTCTAGCTACAGCCAACGGAGACTATAGTACCACAGGATTGGATAATTCTTCCTTATTCTCTACAGCACAAAAGAACAATCAAATTCCTCAACCTGATAGGGTACGTCCTCTATTTCCGGGGGAAACTGATGCTCAATTTATTGCCAGAGAAATCAATGAAAATCCTACCTTAGCAGATTTGACCAAAGCCGCCCTGACGGTTTTGGGTAAAGATTCAGATGGCTTCTGGCTGATGGTTGAAGGTGGTGATATTGACTGGGCTTGCCATGATGACAATATGGACAATCTGATTGGTACCATGAATAGCTTTGACGCGGCTGTTCAAACTGTACTTGACTGGATTAATCAAAATGGCGGCTGGGGCAAGAATCTGCTGATTGTCACTGCCGATCATGACCATTACTTGACACTGAACCCGAACTTTCCTGAGTTAGTGGCAAAATATGGTGCAGAAGGCTTGACTTATGGCAAGCACAAACCAGCAGAAGCCGGTCATTTTTGGGGTTCAGATCCTAATACTAAATACGGTTGGGGTACCCACACAAACCACTTAGTGCCAGTTTACTACCAAGGCGGTCCTATCAGTCTTGCAAAGTACGTAGGTAAAGACATCACTTTCGTCGATCATCCTCCTCAAGGTGCTGCCAAAACTTATTCGATTCCTGGTATTCCTGGTGTCGTCGATCAAACCCACATTCATCAACTCATGGTAGAAATTATGAATTATGAATTATGAATTATGTCAAAGTTAGTTTGTGATGATTTGTTCGTAGTGAGGACTTTAGTCCTCGTATTTTTGAGGACTAAAGTCCTCACTACAAACAAGGGCTTTCGTTGACTTGCCAGACCACTAGTCCCAGAAATGTTTTTTCATAATTCATAATTCATAATTCATAATTCGTTTTAAACAGTCGCATCCCGTTCGCGGTAACAAGCAGAGAGGTTCCTGTATCTGCTAAGACGGCGATCGCTAATCCAACAAAGCCGAAGGTTCCTAATAGCAGAAACAAACCCTTTGTTACTAAGGAAAAAACTACATTTTGTTGAATGACAGACACCGTACGTCGGCTCAAATCCACTGCATAAGCAAGTCGTCTGAGGTCGCTACCTACCAACACTACATCTGCTGTCTCAAGAGCAATATCAATTTCACCAACGGCAAAACTGATATCCGCAGCAGCTAGGGCTGGTGCATCGTTAATTCCATCTCCTACCATGCCTACTATACCATCACGACGAAACTGTTGAATGGCTTGCAGTTTATCGGATGGTAGCAGTTCCGCTTGATACTGTGTAATTCCAACTTCTTGGGCAATCAGTTTTGCAACGGATGTGCGATCGCCTGTCAACATGACCAGCCGTTTTAGCCCAAAGCGTTTGAGGAGTCGCACCGCCTCTGTTGCTTCTAATCGTAATCCATCTGCTAGAGCAATGGCTCCTAATAATCCCGTCTGAGTTCCTACCAAGACAGGTGTTTGACCAGAATTGTCTATCTCAACTAACAGAGATTCATCTGCTGTTGATAAAGAAATACCCCGATCTGCAAACAAACGTCGATTGCCAACAAAATAAATTGACTCACCAAATTTCACCTCAATTCCTTTACCAGGTGAAGCTGTAAAATTTTCAGGAGTCTGTAACTCGATTCCTTGCTCTTTGGCTTTTGCTACAATTGCTTTAGCCAAGGGATGTTCAGAGTGTTGTTCACAAGAAGCAGCAATTGACAGCACGCTCCTGGAACTGATTGAACCCAATTGATAAACCTTTTGAACTATGGGCAACCCTTGAGTCATGGTACCAGTCTTATCAAAGGCAAGGATGGTCATGTGTCCGGCTGTCTCTAATGCATGACCCCCTTTGAACAAAACTCCCTGACGGGTAGCTGCACCAATGGCGCTGACGATGGAAACTGGGGTAGAAATCACTAAGGCACAGGGACAGGCAATTACCAGCATGACCAACGCCCGATATAGCCAAATATTCAAGGGTTGGGCAAATGCGAGAGGGGGAATGAGGGCGATCGCGATCGCAAACAAAATCACAATGGGGGTGTAGACCTCTGCAAACCGATCTACCCACTGCTGAGAGGGGGCGCGGCTTTCTTGGGCAAGTTCTACCAAATTAATAATTTTGGCAACGGTGGTATCGCTGTTCGTGTGGGTAACCTTAACTTCTAAAAAGCCTGTTTGATTTAATGTTCCAGCATAAACAGTGTCTCCGGGAGCTTTATCATCTGGGATTGACTCTCCTGTAATGGGAGACTGGTCAATGGCGCTTGTACCAGAAATAACTATGCCATCCAAAGCCACCCGCTGTCCTGGTCGAAGGGTCAAAATTTCGCCTAAGTGAATACTCTCAACGGGTACTGTAATTTCCTGATTCCCCCGCTTGACTGTAGCAGTGGGTGGAGTCAAATCCATCAGGCTGCGAATGGCATTGCGGGTGCGACCAAAGGTGAAAGTTTGCAGCGTTGTGCCTAATGAGAACAAAAACACCACCAGCGCAGCCTCAAACCAGTCTCCTAAAATCACTGCCCCAATGACTGAAATGGTCATGAGTAGATTCATATCAGCGCGGCGTAAGCGCAGCTCAAACAAACCAGCCCGTGCTATGGGATAGCCAGTCACTACGATGCTAATACCATAAAAAGCCCGCGCTATGCCGATTGGTAGCCCTAAGTGTTGAGTGACTAAGCCCAAAAATAACCCTATCCCTGCCAGAATAGCGCTTTGCCCCTTGCGGTTGGCAATCCAGAATTTCCAGTTTGTTGCATCGGGATTCTGAGTCGGCTTGGGGACTGGATGAGCATGATCGTGGTCATGTTCATGAGAACAGGAGTGAGTGCGATCGTGGGATACTACCTCAGAACTCTGCTGAACCGAATAACCAAGAGATCTAATCCGGTCATAAATAGTCGTTTCACTGACTTGTTGGGTGTCATAGGATATCTGCGCTCTTTCAGTTGCAAAGTTGACCGATACCTCACTCACGCCTGGAATCTGCTGCAAGCCAACCTCAACTGTCTTGGCACAACTGCCGCAATCCATCCCACCAATTTGTACCTGTAGCTTTTTAGCAGCAACCACATCAACGGTGTAGCCTAAAGCACTGATACGTTTGATGATTTCTGCTTCACTCAACAGATCCAAGTCATAGGATACCCTGAGTCGTCCTGTTGCAAAACTAACCGACGCTTCTGTTACACCACGCAACTGCTGCAAGCTGGCTTCAATTGTCTTGGCACAGCTTCCGCAGTCCATGCCATTAACTTGCATTTGTTGGGTTCTGAGTCCGTGAGTTTGAGTCATGGCGGAGGCTACAAGGTAAAAGATTTGGTAGGCGTGAACGGTGAGACAGCCCTGTTCGCGCAGCGTCTCCCCTTGGGAGAAGGAGGGTTTCCCTCCGCAGGGGACTGCGATAGCGTAGCGGTAGCGCGTACTCGCGCGTCACCCGAAGGGCTGTTCGCCCCTACAAGTATTCTAAACAATAATTGAACAGTTTTTCAGTTGTTCATATTTTAAATTTTTATTAAAATTGAAATTGATAACCATTCCTTGAACAAAACCCTATGAACAAGCAAGACTTTGATAAACTCCAAGGTCCTGACGCACCAAAGTGTGATACCCATTTGGTGCATCTAGATAATGTACGTTCTTGTCAACCGCAAATTATACCAACAGCCAAGGCACAGCAAATGGCGGAAGTTTTTGGGGTTTTGGCAGATACAAACCGTCTGCGCCTCCTATCAGTTCTGGTAAGTCAGGAGTTGTGTGTTTGCGATCTAGCCGCATTGACAAAAATGACGGAATCAGCGGTTTCTCATCAACTGCGATTATTAAAAGCGATGCGTTTAGTGAGTTATCGCCGCGAAGGTCGCAACGTCTATTACAGCTTGGCTGACAGTCACATCATTAATTTGTACCGTTCTTTAGCAGAACATTTGGATGAATCAATTGGAAATGGTATCGGGTAAAAATCTATTTAGAAAATAACGATTACGCCCCTGTGCTTTGGCTTGGTAAAGAGCCTGATCTGCTGCCTCAACCAGATTTAAAGGAACCATATCAGTATTAGGAATTACTGTTGCAATACCTATACTCAAGGTGATATACTGATTTACAGCCGATGCCTTATGGGGAATAGAAAGCTGTTGGACAGCTTTTTGAATTTCTCTGGCAATCTGAGTAGCCCCATGACTATCAGTGTTTAGTAAGATAACAACGAATTCGTCTCCGCCATAACGAGCAGCTAAATCTGTAGAACGTTTAACAGTTTGTTTGAAAGTTTCGGCAACGAGAGTCAAACAAGTATCTCCGGCAGCATGACCGTAGGTATCGTTATATTGTTTGAAATAATCAATGTCGCATAGAAGTAATGACAGACAACGTTGTTCTCGTAAAAGATTTCGCCATGCATAATCAAGCTTGAGATCAAAACAGCGCCGATTGGGGAGATGGGTTAATTGATCGACCATTGCGAGATGTTGCAACTGCTGGTTAGCAACCTGTAATTGTTGATAAAGCTCTGATTGCTGAATGGCGATTCCCACTTGCGTTGCCAATTGCTTGAGTAGTTCGCAATCCCTTGGTTGCCACTCACGAGGAGCGTTGCAATGATGAGCAATCAAAAGACCCCAAAGGCGATCGCCTTGTAAAATCGGTACAACTAACTTTGCTCTTACTTGCAATTGTTCCAAGAACTCTACATAACAATCAGCAAATCCAGCGGTGTAGATGTCTGAAATGACTTTAACCAGACCCTGTTGATAAGACTGTCCTTGCATCTTTACAAAGTAGCTGTCTGTAATTTCCATATTTAGGATGGGCTGCCAACCTTCTGCTACAGACTCTGTGACAACTACACCACTCCAATCTGGGTTAAAGCGGTAGATAATGACGCGATCATTTTGCAGAAATTGCCGTATTTCGGCAACAGTTGTATTTAAAATTTCATCTAAGTCCAAAGACTGGCGGATGTGTTGAGCGATCGCGCAAATCATGCGTTCTCTTTGAGTCTGCTGTTGCAGTTCTTGTTGAGCCTGTTTGCTGATTGTGATATCTGTAAATGATGCGACTACCGCATAGGGTTTTGATTCATCGGGTTGAAATAGTGGTTGAGAATTAATCGAAATCCAAGTCAGACTACCATTAGGTTTGTAAACTCCCACGATCACATTAAACTGGGGTTTTCCCGTGCGTAAGGTAACAATGGCGGGATGGGTTTCACCCGTCCAAGGGGAACCATCTTCATGAATAGCTCGCCATCGCTGATCGATGGAAGTTCTTCCCATCATTTGCTCGGCTGTTAACCCTAAAATTCTTTCTGCACTCTCGTTACAGGCAGTAATTCGCCCATCGACTTGCTGTAGTACAACACCTTCTGCCATCGTTGCAATTACAGAACGGTAGCGTTGTTCACTTTCTCTAAGTGCGGCTTCTGCCTGTATGCGATCGCTGATGTCTTCAAAAATGTACAATCGCCCAAAATATCGATCCTGATTATCTCGAATTTGGCTAGAAAAGCGACGAATCGTCCGCCCATCTACAAATACAATTTTATCATCGATTGTACAACGATTCTCTTCAGATTGCAACCGCTTACAGGATTCAACGAATGCTGGCAAATCCGCAATCAGGCGTATACAGTGAGGAATGATATCATTATTATCAAGTCGCATCTGAGCTTCTAAATGTTCAATGCCCCAAATTTCACAGAAGCGGTGATTGAAATAGAGGATTTTGTCTGTGCGATTGTCAACAAGATAGAATCCTAGCAAAGAAGTGTCAGTCATCGAGCGCAGTAAAGCTTCCTGCCAGCGCAATGCCTCTTCTAGACGCTGGCGTTCTAAGAGAGCAGTTTGTTGCTTGGTAATATCTTTTTCGTTGACGAGGATTGTAGCATCACCCGTAACCGGATCGCGGGTGCATTGTATATCATCATGCCATCGAATCCCCTTTGTTGCTAGCCCAAGGGCAATCCCTAGTTCTGCTGCTACCATTTGGAGATACTCAGTCTCTAAAGAACTCCACTGTCGTGGACTACTGCACTGGTGAGCAATCAGTAAACCCCACAAATGAGGAGACGAACTAGAAATTCCATCCATCTCCTGACTATTGACTAAAATTGGTACTATTAAATTAGCTTGAATCTGCAAACTGGCTAATAGCTCTTTGTAACAAGGGTCAAATTTTTGAGCATTAATATCTTCAATGACACCAACCCGTCCCTGTTGATATCGCTCTACCCATGTAGCATTGAAACAAGGATCATAAATTAATTGTCCCAGAATCGGTTTCCATGGGGGGCTTACAGACTCTTCTGCTATGACTCCATCTCCATCAGGTAAGAAGCGATAAATAACGATGCGATCGCTTTTTAAAGTTTTTCTGACTTTGCTAACAATAACGTTGAGAATTTCACTCAATTCAAATGGCTGTTGAATTCCCACAGCGAGCATCCCAATTTTAAGTAGAATTTGCTTTAAGTCAACTTCAGAACCTGATAGATAATTAGAGTTCATAACAGTAGTACAAACGCAATCGCAACAGGAAAGTAGAAACACATTTTCCCCCTACACCCCTACACCCCTACACCCTCACACCCCTGTGTTTCTTGAAAGCTACTATATATCATTTTGGTCTTAAGAGCCTTCAAAAGTCGCCAAAATGGCAAATAACAGATACAGTAATCCTCCGATGACTGTGACTGTTCGCTCTGAGATGCGTTTAGCTAGCAATCGACCTCCGATGACAGCTATCCCTGTACAAATAGCGTGACCTAGAACCGATCCAGCAATCACCCCCATGGGATGATAGGTGGCAGCCAAGGCGATGGTAGTTATTTGGGTGCGATCGCCCAATTCGGCAATAAAAGTTAGACTGAACGCTTCACGGAAAATTGCTAATCTAGTCTTCTTTTGGGGCAATTTCAACTCAGCTTTATGAACAAAAGCAGCTGCGTCTTGTTCTTCTTCTCCTTCTATTTTGGCTGACATTCGACTTGCATCATACAATAATTTCACCCCAAAGAAAACAAATAAAGCAATTTCCGCATAGTGAACATAAATCCGGGGAACTAAAGACAAAACATTTCCGGCTAGAACGGACATTATAGTCATTACTCCCAAAGCAGCCAATACTCCCCAAAATATCAGGGAACGAAAAGCCAAATGGCGCATGGCTAGAATCAGGGCAACAAAGAAAGTTTTATCGCCAAATTCAGCAGCGGTAATGAGTAATAAACTCGTAGTAAAAGCGATTAGCATTTCATCAAACTCCTCAATAGTCATGACCATTTGAGTGAGCTTGATGAAAGTAGACACACTTCACCAAGCTCACATTCAATGTGAACTCGATGAAGGTCTTGCTCCCAAGTGTTCAAAAACTTGTCACCTGAACCAGGCATTTATAGCCAGCATGTTGACTCAGGCAGACTGGCGTTGGTTTAATGCCAGCAGCTACTCCCCTTCAGATACTGATAATTATATCTCAAGCGTGAAATTATGTTATCCTTGTTTCTATAGAATTCCTAAATCATTCGTGAGATAAAGAAACCCGGTATCTGGGAGATACCGGGTTCCTGCCCACACGGATTGCTATAGATTGTGTCTCTTAAGGCATAAGGAGTGCCTTTTGTTGGAAGTTCACGTTAAACAGACCGAATTCCATCACCAATTGGATTGAGATCTCCTACAAAATTTAAGAGATCTGCTAAGGTGAAAGTTCCTGGTACTGTTGCAGGAAGTGTCGGCTTCCAGTTGGGTTCGTGAACCAAAAACGAGTTACTATCCCTTGACTGTAGAAGTCCGACAAAGACCTCAGCAACAATTCGGCTTCCTACTTGACCTAGGTGCTTTCCTTCGCCTTGAATTAGTGCTTCCTTCAGAATATAGTACCAAAGTGGTGATTCGAGATCGAAACCTTGTGCTTTGGCAACTTCCCCATCTGAACCTTGGGAAATTTCATCTGGGGTCAAAGGCTCAAATCCGATAAATTTTGCAACACTTTGACCAGAGGGTAAGCCAAGACTACGACCTCGGAGAAGGTTTCTGATCGCCAAAGCATTAGGCTGAGGAACGTTTGGTAAAGTTTGCAGAGGAACAACTAAGAAAGGATCTAGCTTTCGGCTGAAATTAACTCGTACATTAGGATCTAATTCAAAGAACCTCCTCCAATCGATAATCCAGTTGCTAGGAATTGGAATAGGAATTGGAACAGGAGCATTACCATCGCCAGACTTTTTAGTGAACTCAAACAGCAACTCAAGAGTTGCAGCTGTGATGTGACCGGGACTATTTGTGTCAATGCCAAAAATTCGGTTGTAGTCGTACACTGAACGAACCATACTATGACCCAGCCGATACGCTGCTACTGAAAACTCCACAGGGATGAATGGATCTCTATCGAACTTGTAAAAACGTCTACCTTCGTTCAACACGAGATCTAGCTGCTCAGTGTCAAGAACACGCCGTAAGAAATCGTGAAGCACAATCCATTGGTAGTGCCAAGTGACTAAGTCTCTTGCCTCTTCAAAAGGTGTCTTCCCGATAGGCGATTGTTGTACGATAGTTCCATCCTTAATGCCGTCAACTACTTTGTTATGAAACTTTAGAAAAGCGACATGTAGTTGCGCAACTATTAAGTTTTCATCATTGCGTGGGTCACCGAGCAAACCAAGACCACTCTGAGCACGAGGGAGGTCGTTTGGCAGTGGAGGTAGTGGAGGTGTCCCAGTGTTCACTGCTTGCGTTGTCCCAAGGAGAAACTTTTCTTGAGGATCAGTCCCTAGAACAAATTCGTAGAGATAGGGTTGAGCATCTGGACCAGAGCCGTAAAGACTGTCCAAATCCAGCAATGGCGAGCGAAAGTTTCTGATCGCCAACGGGTCAACAATACTTTCTTGTAAAGTTGTAGTGTCAAAGGTAATGTCATGATCGACGAATTGACCAAAATAGGTATATCCAGCTGGGATGGTTTCATTATCTCCATCTGAAGTATTGGGTTCTGGATCTACCATCGCTTTTCCAAGCTCTGTCAGACTTTCCTCTGATGGAATAAATGGGTCAAGTTCCGGGAACAGTCTGCCAAACTTTCCTGATTGAACTGTTTGACCACGCGGCTGATTGTCTCCTGTGCGAGGTCCAAATCCGTGGCGAAATTTAGCCATCTTTGCTATCCTCTTAACTCTTATGTGTGTAAGTCGGGGTATCTGACATCTTGCACCTCCCTTGTGGAAGGGCTGGTAGCCCTACGTACGAAATCACAAGCTTTTTGTTGCTCTGATTTTCGCAACGCCGGCTCTGGTTCAAGATATGAGGTATTGAGTCTATCTCCGGTCTAAAGAGACGGAGATTCTGGCAAGAAAGCATTTGCTTCCCGTTCTTCTTTAATTAAGTGCAAGCAAAATCAACTTATGCACTTTTGAGATATGGCATTCCTAAATCATTCGTGAGATAAAGAAACCCGGTATCTCCCAGATACCGGGTATAGTCGGCTCAGTACTTTCTCACAAAGAAAGCGGAGGATTGCGATAGAAATGGGAAATTTTTGCGCTCATCTGACTATTTGTGATTTATCAACACCTGGTATCTGGCTCCCGCACGGAGAAGGATTCCAACGAATCCGAGTGACCAGACGCGAATTTTCGCGTCTGTTGAAGGTAATAGTGGAACTAGCAGGTACAGATAGCCGTCAGGGAATGTTAGTTGATCGGCATATTGTCTGCAACAGACATTCATAGTATAATTTAAAGATATGCATTCCTGTGTCTGCTGGCGTAACTCACAAAAATTAGGGAAAAAGCATCCTCAGATGAAGCGAAAACAGCGGTTAGTAAGTTTGAGCGTGATGGCGACTTTGAGCTTTTACTGGATTGTAAGCTCAGATGCGTCTGCCTACGCGATGCACATTATGGAGGGCTTTTTGCCTCCTGGTTGGGCAATTTTTTGGTGGGTAGTGTCCTTACCATTTATGATTTTGGGATTGCGATCGCTACAGCTACTTACCCAAGCCAACCCGGAACTGAAACTACTGCTAGCCTTGGCTGGTGCTTTTACCTTTGTGCTGTCAGCCTTGAAAATGCCTTCTGTCACAGGTAGTTGTTCTCACCCAACAGGAACAGGGTTAGGCGCAATGCTGTTTGGTCCTCTGGCGATGTCGGTTTTGGGTAGTCTGGTGCTGTTGTTTCAAGCACTGTTACTAGCCCATGGAGGCTTGACAACATTGGGTGCTAATGCTTTTTCTATGGCGATCGCAGGTCCATTTGTCGCTTACTTCATCTATCATCTCATAACGCGCCTCAGTGGTAAGCAAAAAATCGCCATCTTTTTAGCAGCCGCGTTAGCAGATTTAGTGACCTACGTCATTACTTCTGTGCAACTCGCCCTAGCTTTTCCGGCACCAGTGGGCGGATTTATCGCCTCATTCAGTAAATTTGCAGGGATTTTTGCCATTACTCAAATCCCCTTGGCAATAAGTGAAGGATTACTGACTGTGCTGGTATGGAATTGGCTACAATCGTACAATTCCGAAGAACTGGAACTATTGAAATTAATCAAACGGGAACCTGCAAGCCGTGAACAAATTCTATAAAAGTAATTGGCTATTGGTAGTTGGGGTACTGGTTTTGGTAGTAGCACCATTAGTGTTTGTACGCGGTGGTGAATTTGCCGGTTCAGATGACAAAGCCCAAAAAGCCATTAGTGAAGTACAGCCTGGATATCAACCCTGGTTTAAACCACTGTTTGAACCGCCTAGTAGTGAAGTGGCAAGCTTATTATTTGCCTCCCAGGCGGCGGTTGGTGCTGGAGTGATGGGTTATGCCATTGGCTGGTATCGTGGGCGAACTACGCCTGGGCAGAAAAGGGACGAGGAATGAGTCTACAACTAGATACACTTGCTTACACGAACCGACTGCGGGGACTACCACCAGAACATAAATTGCTATTTGGGATGGCGGTTCTATTCATCTCCCTTTCTACCCACCCTTTAGTGCAAGTGGTAATAATAGTGTGGATGAGTGTGTGGATACTTGTCTATGCCAGAATACCCACTGATATTTATCTGCGATTGCTGACAATCTCCAGTTTTTTTTGGTTGACAAGTTTACCAGCGTTAATGATTAATGCTGTGTCACTCACTGACTTGTCAAAAGTGCAAAGTGATTTATGGCAAGGATTCGCCTTTGGATATTACTATATTTACATCAGTCGCAGTGGGTGTCAACTGGGTTTGACAATTTTCACACGAGCGATGGCGTCTGTCTGTTGTCTATACTTCTTGATGCTGACAGTTCCATTTACAGAAATTTTACAAACCCTACGCCGCCTCGGAATGCCAGTGCTACTCACGGAACTGATGTTGTTGATGTATCGGTTTATTTTTGTCCTGTTAAGAACAGCCGATGACTTTTGGATAGCTCAACAATCCCGTGGCGGCTACCGCACTTGGCGTACCGGGATGAAAAGTTTAGGAATACTCATCGGACAACTATTCAAGCGCACCCTAGAACATTATCATCAGTTTTCTCTGGGACTAGCAGCGCGGGGTTTTGCGGGAGAATTTCGGGTTTGGCATCCCCGACGATATCGCCAATCAAAACGCTATGCTTTGGAAGCACTACTTGGGTGTGTCGTATTAATAGCATTGGAATGGTGGCAGCATGGAGCAATGGCTACTAGAATTTGAGCAGGTACATTACACCTATCCTGGTACACAGCAATCAGTTCTCAATGGTTTAACACTGAGAATTCCTTTGGGGAAAAAATGTGCTTTAATTGGTCAGAATGGTTGTGGGAAAACAACCCTATTTTTGTTAGCTAATGGTTTATACAAACCTCGTGCTGGGACGGTATCTTGGAAAGGTCAACCATTGCGTTACGACCGTCAGTCCATGACTAAATTGCGACAGCAAGTAGGGCTGGTATTTCAAGATCCAGAACAACAATTGGTTGCTTCTACCGTTGAGGAAGATATTTCCTACGGCTTATGTAATTTAGGTTTACCCACAGCAGAGATTCAAAAGCGAGTAGAGCAAGCCTTAGTACAATTTGGACTGACAGAATTAGCAACAAAACCCGTACATCATCTCAGTTTGGGACAAAAAAAGCGAGTTTCCTTAGCAGATGTGATGGTTTTAGAACCTGAACTCTTGTTGCTGGATGAGCCTTCATCTTACTTAGATCAGATGCATACCCGAAAGTTGATGGCAAACCTGAAAAAAATTCATAATGATGGGACAACTTTAGTGATGGCAACTCATGATCTGAATTTAGTTTATCGTTGGGCAGACTGGATTTTTGTTATGGATAAAGGGCGTTTGGTGCTAGAAGGTAAACCAGAAAATGTATTTACCAAACGTGATGTTTTGGAAGAGTTACAGTTGGGAGTGCCAGTTGTACATGAGATGTTATTTGGTGAGGGGGCGACTGAGGAGGGAGAGGTTATGGATGCATTACGGCAACGGATATTAGAATTATTTCGTCACTTTTGAGTTATATAGCAATCCTAAATCATTAGACAAAGAACCCCACCCCCAGCCCCTCCCCGCTTGCGGGGAGGGGAGACTCTGCTTTCACTTTTAGGCGGGGTGGGGTTGTGGGAATTATGGTTAATTTACAAAGGACATGATATACCATTCATTGTGCTATATGATATCTTGCACCTCCCTTGTGGAAGGGCTGGTGGGGCTTGCGTGTGGTTGTAGGGGTTTTTCGGTCGAAAAGCCCCAGGTATTCGTGATGAAAATTTAATAGCAGCTAGCTTAGCCAGACCTAAACACCTGTGGAGTTATGGAGAACCGACACCTACTCTATTTGATTTAGCAGCAGCTTATGGTTATGGACTAGCTAAAAATCATGGTTTCATAGATGGAAATAAAAGGGTAGCTTTCGTAGCAATGGCTACCTTTATTGACTTAAATGAATATTCCTTTAATGCACCTGAAGAGGAAGTGGTAGTAATGATGTTGCCATTAGCTTCAGACAAAGAAAGTCAAGAAACAATAGCAACGTGGCTAGAAAAATATTCAGTTAAACAAGAAAGAGTGAAAATAAACAGACATTTTAGGATTACGAGGGTGCATCTTCGTGATTTGCACCCTCGTGAGGTGAGCGATCGCCTCATGTTTAACAGCAAGCACCAGCGTAAGAGCCGTCTTAGTTGACAAATGGACAAAACTAAACCATTTATGTCTCGAAAATATTTTCAAAAAACATCTGTCATGATAAAAATTGGTTAATTCTTCATAAGAATCGTCAGATTTTTGTGCATTCCTGCGGATGATTGGTCAGCCATTGAGGTAAGGCAAATTGATAGGATACTGCCTTGGCAACTAGAAGGATTTATTGTATTATAATTTATGGCTTAGCAACAGAGGCGTCCAAACTTATACTCAGACGCTGTCAACAGTGAGATTGGTACTACTTGTCATTTTCAGGAGAAGAACAATGTCAAACGTCGATATTATCCGCGCTTGGAAAGATGAAAACTACCGTAATAGTTTGAGTGATGAGCAGCATTCTCTATTGCCGAAAAACCCAGCAGGTATGATTGAACTGTCAGATGAAGAGATGGAATCTATAGTAGGTGGCTACAAAAAGGGATTGGGTGGTCTTGGCACGGGGACGGGAACTACTGGGGGTTTGTGTAATGGCTGTTGCTTTGCTCTCACTTGTATTATTCCACCAGACCTGAATAGGGGTCAGTAGCCTAGTAGTCTGCCAGCCGAACTTTGATAGGTTTGTAGTTGCGCTGTCTTCGCATAGAACCCGCGATTTTATGCGAAGACAGCGCAACTACGAACGAACTAAGAAATTACCTGTCAAAGTTGAACTGGTGGACTACTAGTACTCTGGTATATAGCCTCAACAATTTATCAATCGGGAGACTATTACTGTGGTTCAATCGCTCTTTAATAATTCTGCTTGGTATCGGGCTGCTACCTTAAAAGAACGCATTAAATCTCTACATAACAAGTCAGACTTAATTCTTCATTCATCTGATGCTGCTAAACAAAAGTTAAAGCAATGGAAATTACAACCTCCATTCACAAACACTTCTGAATCTGAGTTTGCTCAACGTCTTGCAATAGATGAAATAACTGAGAATGAGTTACTTTATCTTCTGAGTGAACCATCTGAGACTGCTCAAAATCATTTTGCCGAGACACCATCATGGTTAATAGAAATTGAGCGAGCATTTTCCGCAACTCCCCATACTCAAATACTGCCTTCTCCAGAGTCATTGCCAGAAACAAAGATGGCTGGCTTAATGTACATCATTGAACCGCTCATTATTCAAGGCTACAAACGCTTGAATGAGGGCATCGAAACTCTTTTACCTAGTAGCTCCGACTTGCCTTTTGATACCAGTCAAATCCGAAATATATTGTTTGCGAATTTGCCAATGCAATTGGTTGGCAAGTTAAGTCGCACCATGGTTTTAGAACTCCATGTAGCACGGCTACAAGGAAAATTAACAGGACATACCCCCCAAGAGCGATTTGAAAGTTTTTTAAAACTTCTGCGACAGGGCGATACAGCAATTTCCCTATTACAAGAGTATCCAGTTTTAGCCCGTCAAATGCTGATTGCTATTGAAAACTGGGTCACTTTTAGTCTGGAATTTCTCCAACATCTATGTGCCGATTGGGATGAAATCTGCTCAACATTTAGTCCCGATGAAAATCCTGGTTTACTGATAGAGTTAAAGGGAGGAGTTGGAGATACTCATCAGGGTGGTCGTTCTGTTCTTATAGCCAAGTTTAGTTCCGGCTTTCAAGTGGTTTATAAACCAAGAACTCTAGCCGTTGATGTTCATTTTCAGGAACTTCTTAACTGGATTAACAACCGAGGGAATCACCCACCATTCCGGACGCTGAAAATCCTTGAGCGCGGTACTTATGGTTGGGTTGAATTTGTCAGTGCCTCTGGTTGTTCTTCAACAGAAGAAATCGAGTTATTCTATCAACGTCAAGGTGGATATCTAGCAATTTTGTACGTGCTAGAGGCGACAGATTTTCACTCAGAAAACTTAATTGCTGTAGGGGAACACCCTATTTTAGTTGACTTGGAAGCACTATTTCATCCACGCGCTGAGGGAGATGACCTAACCAAGTCAGATGAACTGGCAAGCTATAGAATATTTTCTTCGGTTGTGCGTGTTAATTTGCTACCGCAGCGTTTGTTATCTAACGAAGGATATGAAGGGATTGATATCAGTGGTTTAGCGGCAAAAGAAGGTCAACTTAGCCCAAACAAAATCCCTTACTTAAAAAACGTAGGTACAGATGAGCTTGAGGTTGACCGTCGGCAAATAAAAACATCAGGAACGGAACATTTACCAAATTTAAATAATTTTGATGTGAATGCAATCAACCACACAGAAGCAGTTGTTACTGGATTTACGAACATTTACCGATTGCTTTTGCAACATCGGGATGATCTGCTGGCAGAAAATAGTCCTTTGAGTTGCTTTGCGGAAGATGAGGTGCGTGTAGTCATGCGTTCGACTCGCTTCTACAGTTTGTTGTTGACAGAGAGTTTTCATCCTGACGTTTTACGCGATGCTCTTGATCGCGATCGCCTGTTCGAGCGACTTTGGTATGGCATCGATTATAGTTCTATGAGTGCGAAAATAATCCCTTCCGAGCGCGAACAGTTATGGCAGGGAGACATTCCTATCTTCAAGACACGTCCATTTTCGCGAGATTTATGGATCGCTGCTGACGAGAAGCTGGTTGATTTTTTTGACCTCCCAAGTATGAATTTAGTTCGGCGTCGCTTGCAACAAATGAGCGAAGAAGATTTGTCCCAGCAGCTATGGTTTACTCGTGCTTCTATCAGCACTCTTGCTATGGGAGATGAGCAAGCACTCATGCCATCTTACCATATAACTGAACCCCAGACACAAGCTACTCGCGAACAACTTTTAGCAGCCGCCTGCTCCATAGGAGATAGGCTGGAGTGGTTGGCAATACGTGGTGAAGAAGATGTTACTTGGATTGGTTTATCTCTGATAAATGACAGCTACTGGTCTTTAGTTCCTCTGGATGTGGATCTTTATAATGGAGTTCCTGGAGTTGCACTGTTTTTAGCTTATCTCGGCAAGCTCTCTCGAGAAGTACGCTACACTGAACTGGCGCGATCAGCACTTTCCACAGTTCGATATCAAATAGAACAAAGAAAAAACAAAATGACAGTTCTTGGCTTTGGGGGATGGGGTGGAGTTATCTATGGGATGACACAACTCAGCGTCCTTTGGAATCAACCACAATTGTTAGATGAAGCCGAAGAGATTGTTGAGCTTTTGCCAGAACTAATTAACAAGGATGACCGACTAGATATTATCGGCGGTGCAGCAGGCTGTATTGGCGCTCTAGTAAATTTATATCATTGTCGAGCCTCTTCAAAAACTCTCGCTGCTGCTATTGAGTGTGGCGATCGCCTAATTGCTCAAGCCAAACTTCTAGATCAGGGTATTGGTTGGTTGCAATTTGGACCAAAAGGTACTGGAGAAAAACCTCTAGCTGGATTCTCTCACGGTGGGGCTGGAATGGCATGGGCGTTACTAAAAGTGTTTGCACTCTCACAGGAACAGCGCTTTCTCAAAGCCGCACTGGATGCGATCGCCTACGAACGCAGTCTTTTCTCTCGACAACTTGGAAATTGGCGCGATTTGCGCGGGGATGAGAGTAAAAGTGGATTTATGACAGCATGGTGCAATGGCGCAACAGGAATTGGACTGGCGCGATTGGATTCTCTTGACTATCTGGATGATGCTAACATTCGTTTCGAGATTGACACCGCCTTACAAACAACTCTGGCTTACGGCTTTGGTAACAACCACTCTCTATGTCACGGAGATTTGGGAAATCTAGATTTGTTTGTGGAAGCTAACTTAAGGTTCAATGATTCCTCCTACAAAGCTGACATTGATCGCCTTACCAGTATCATTCTCGAAAGCATCAATAAGTACGGATGGCTGTGTGGCGTTCCTTTAGGAGTTGAAACACCTGGACTGATGACAGGATTGGCAGGAATAGGCTATGGATTGCTTAGACTTGCACAACCGGAACTAGTTCCCTCAGTCCTCATGCTCCAGGCAATTAGGTAATTATATCACGTGAGGATAAGCAAATGCAAAAACCTTAGAACAACTGTATCCTTTCTATTCTGCAACGCCCGAAATTTTATGACTTCAGGTACAGGCAAGTGTTTTTACAAGTTTGGAACAATTATTAGCGTTAGTTTTTATTCTTAAAGGCATCTATATAATATGGTCATCCGTTTTCCAATCATCGCAGCCACCTTTATGGCTACCAGCCTTAGTCTAGGTATGCTTGGAAGCAAAGCTGACCCAGCTTATGCTCAAAATGTAATCACTTGTGAAAGCCAAAGTAATCAGAGGAATACCTGTCCGATAGATAGAGGAAGCAGAGTCAGGTTTATCAGGCAATTGTCTGATCGCAGTTGTAGAGGAAATTGGGGCTATGGCAGAAACCGTATTTGGGTGAGGAATGGTTGTCGGGGAGAATTCTCAGTTCGCGATCGCGGATATAACAGATATTACAGATAGCGCAGCTAATTGTTCATTGCCTGTTTTTTAAGTAAGTCGTGTGAATAAACACAACTGTCTCTTAGGGCTTGCGTGTGGTTGTAGGGGCTAGTCCTATATATGTTCGTTGAAAGCAGGCCCACAGGCGGCGCACCACCTTATATCTTGCACCTCTAAGTAGAAACCACAAATAACCAAATAAGGAGTCATAAAATTGACATTAATTTCAAAACTCATTTAGTCCTCTTTTAGAGGACTTATGCTATTAGCATGGGACTTCAAGTCCCATGCGGATATGGGCACTGAGTTATTTTTTTGATGTACTGCCAGGCTGGTGCAAGATGTGAACCACCCGCTATAAACGGAACAAACACTGTCTTTTCCCCCTACACCCCCACACCCCCACACCCCCACACCCCTGTGTTTCTTGATGTGAAATCAACTCATCGCTGTACGGATAAATCAGCCTGTTTTAGCGGGTGGTATTCCTCCTTGATGTAGTAGTAGCTGTGGTTTGTATTTTTAGGAATCACTGCATTAACCACTTGTCCGAGGACATTCTGACCAGATTTTTCCAAAAATTCTCTAGCAGCAGCAGCATCAACAGAATCAACTACACCAGGACGAACTACTAACAAAACACCGTCAGCCATTTGACCGAGAGTCGCCGCATCAGCTCCAACGTTTAATGAGGGAGCATCAATAATTATGAAGTCGTAGTTGGCAGCAAAACTTTGAATCAAGGCAGCCATGCGTTTTGAGTCTAACAGAGATGCAGGACTTGGAGGCACTACTCCACTGGGGAGGACATCTAAATTATCCATGACTGTTTTGACAGATGTCCTGACTTCTGCCTGCCCAACAATGATATTACTGAGACCTTCACTATTAGGCAGATTCCAAATTCGATGTTGAACTGGACGATGCAAATCCCCATCTACCAGTAAAACTTTACACTCCATCTGCGCTATTGCTATAGCTAAATTGGCAGCTACTGTTGATTTACCTTCTCTGGGTACAGAACTAGTGACGACCATGATTTTTAACTCTTTGTCGGCACTCATAAACCTCAAATTCGCTCGTAGCATCCGGTAAGCTTCACTAATGGGAGAGCGAGGAGTGTCTCTCACCACAAGTCTTTCGCTATAAAGCTCTGATTCTTCATCGCCATCAGTAAATTTTTGAGACTTGTTAAAGTTCGGAATAACCCCCAATAAAGTTAATCCCAGTAATTCCTTCGCCTCATCAACAGTCTTGATTGATTTATCTCTTGCTTCCAAAATATACATAGTTGCCAAAGCAGCCAAGCCAGCAATTAAGCCTGCACTTAGGTACGAAACCGTAGCAGAAGAAATGGGTTCTTCAGGAACTTGAGCAGCAGATATAATGCGGGCGTTACCTACATTCTGATTTTCTACGATGCGACTTTCTTGTAGTTTTTGTAGCAGCAGAGCATAGGTAGATTGGGAGGCTTGAAGCTGACGTTCTAACTCCCGTTGTTGTTGCTCCAATCTCGGCAACACCTTAAGTCTTTGTCTGTAGTTAGTTTGTAATTTAGATAAAACACTCAGTTCACTTACTAAACCCAGATGGGTTGACTCTAATTCCACAAGCTTTGCACTCAGTGTTTCTTGCAGTCCTCCAATTTGCAAGTTGCCATTAAATTTTGATTTAGGGGTTCCCGCAACCTCTGTTATTCGCTTTTTTAGTATTCCTCTTAAAGCTGCTAACTTGCTTTCTAAAGCAATGATGTCAGGATGGTTGTTCTGAAAAACAGTTTTCCTGCTTGCAATTTGAGACTCTAGCTGCTGAACTTCTTTGAGTATATCTTGCACCCCCGCAGACTGACTGAGAGAAGTCATAGTTACCGCCTGCTGGGAGTTCATATTCAATCGGTTACGGATGGCTTGAGACTGAGCATTGACATCGGCAATTCTAGATTGAGAGGCACTAATTTTATTCTGCAATTCGGTAATTATTTCCACTGCTTTAGTTGCTTCTTCTGGCAAGACAACAATCTCGTTTTTTTCTTTGAACTCGCGTAGCTTAGCTTCTGCTTTGCGGACAACTAATTCGGCTGTCGGCAACTGTTTCTCTATAAATTTGCGGGCAGATGTGACTTCTGCTCTATGGAAAAAGATGTTCTGGTCTAAATAGACTTGCATCAAAGTATTAACAACCTCTGCTGATGTTTTAGGGTTTTTATCTTTGTAAGAAACCTGTAGAACATCGCTTCCCTTAACTTCTTTAGTTGCCAATCGTTTAAGAAATTCCTTCGATTTTAGGCGTTCCCCTTTGTTGTTTTTTAGGTTGAGTTGGTTGATAGTCTTTTCCACAACAGGGGCAGAACGTATAATTTCTGCCTCTGTATTTAGAGGATTACTTTTATCATGTACCAGTGGTTGTAACTTGCCGACTTCGGTTCCTACTCCCGTTAGGGAAGAAATCGTGTTATTTTGGAACGACAGTTTCCCTTCTGCTTCATAAGAGGGCTTTCTCAGAGATAAAGCCAGCGATGATATCAAGAAAACAGAGACAAATATTCCTAAACCAGACAACCCACGGCGCTTGAGTAATTGCCAATATTTATCAAAAATTACAACAGATTCTTGTGTTTCCATAATCTATAAATCAATTTTCAATCTATGTTCAGTTTGTCATTTGTATGTTGTTATATATTGCTGCTATTCTTCTGGTGAACTACAGAAATCGCACCAATGACTCTCTCTAAATCTTCTATTGTGAGATTAGAACCAGAAGGCAAGCAAAGACCGTGTGCGAATAAGTCTTCAGCGACTGCACCTCCAATACATTCACATTCAGCAAACACAGGTTGTAGGTGCAATGGCTTCCACACAGGACGAGCTTCAATTTGCTGTTCGGCAAGTGCTACGCGGATTTGTTCTCGATCTGCACCAAACGCTTCAGGGTCTATTGTCAGGCAAGTAAGCCAGCGGGTAGCACGTCCAAAAGTGGCTTCTGGCATGAATTCTACTCCAGGCAGATTTCCCAAAGCAGAGGCATAAATTTCAAAGTTGCGTCGTCTAGCTGCCACACGATCGCTCAAAACACGCAATTGACCGCGACCAATACCAGCCAAAACGTTACTGAGGCGATAGTTGTACCCTATTTGTGAGTGTTGGTAATGAGGAGCGGGATCGCGTGCTTGGGTTGCTAAGAAACGGGCTTTCGCCACGAGTTGTGGTTCGTCGGAAACCAACATCCCGCCGCCAGAGGTAGTGATAATTTTATTGCCATTGAAGGAGTAAATACCAATGCGTCCGAATGTTCCAGGGGAACGCCCTTTGTAGGTAGCGCCTAAAGATTCGGCTGCATCTTCTATTAAGGGAATCTCATAGTGATTGCAAACTTCTAAGATGGGATCGATATCAGCACTTTGACCATACAGATGTACTACCACAACGGCTTTGGGTAATTTGCCAATGCGTGCGCGGTTTAAGAGTGCTTCCCGCAACAAATCGGAATTCATATTCCAAGTGTTGCGATCGCTATCAATAAAAACTGGTTTTGCCCCAAGATAAGTAATTGGGTTGGCAGTTGCAGCAAAAGTCAGAGTTGAACAAAACACTTCATCCCCATACTCAACGCCAACTAATTGTAAAGCCAAATGAAGAGCCGCTGTACCAGAACTGACAGCAGCTGCATGACCAGCGCCAGTAACTTGACAAAATTCTTGCTCGAAAGCATCGATATGGGGACCAACAGGGGCGATCCAGTTGGTGTCAAAGGCAACTTTGACAAATTCTAGTTCGCGATCGCCCATGTGGGGTGTTGAGAGGAGAATTGATTTATCCATTAGCTTTCTCTCGGTTATTGTGTAGTTTGCTATTGAGTAATTTGCATTTATGGGGTAAACTCAAGATTATTTATTTTGTACAAACAAAATACAGATTCCCCTTATTTGGTGCTTGTTTTAATGTTTCCAGGGAAGTATGCATTTTCCCTTGACTAATCTGAAAATCAGTACCAAGGGCAACTATTTTAAAATTTGCTTCTTGGATAATTTGGTATGCTTCTTCAAGCCGATACCAATAAAAATAAGGTGGTCTATCAAGCAGTGACTCTAAATTCGTCTCACCTGCATACTTCAGTTGAGGAAGATACTGAATTGAGCGATTAACATTACCAATTTTTCTGAATAATCGTAAATAAACTAAATATGGTGCATAAAATGGGCTAGTTACTCTACTGTCAAAATTTAGCAATGAAAATATTGCTTTTCCACCTTTTATGAGAATACGATATGCTTCTTTAAAAGCATTATACCTCCCTGCTGCATCTTCGATAGTTGAAATAACTTGTTGGAGATAAAGCAATTGATTAAATTCACAATCTTTGTAGTTTAATGATGTTGCATCATTAACAGTAAAATAGATATTTTTATCATTATTTTTGTTTTTTGCTATCTCAATAAAATCTGGTACATAATCAAAGGCATAAAGGTTTTTAAAACCCATTTGTTGCATTGATAAAGCTATTCTGCCTCCTCCTGTTCCAGCCTCAACTGTTTTCAAATTTTCATCTAAATAAGTTTCTATTAAAAATTTTTCTCCCAATAATAATTTTTCTTTGTATGCCCAAAAATTAAATTCAACTGAGCTATACATTTCCTTCGTGGTAGATATTATTGTTGTGTTAATCATTTCGATAACGTCCTAAATTGTATAGTTAAAAACCAGTTTAGAAACCCGGTTTCGCAGGAGTTACCGGGTTTCTCCTCCCCACAGCTACCTTTAACCGAACCTTATTGGATTCACTGTCAATACTGCGTAGGTTTTGCCTAAAAAATAAAAATGTGTAGGTTGAGTCCCCAGCGCTGCACTCTTGGTTTCCCTCTGTAGGCGACTGGCGTTTGAGGAACGAAACCCAACCTAACAGCACGGTTTGTTGGGTTTCGCAAAGCCTCAACCCAACCTACAAATATTCTTAACCGAGCAGTATTAGATTTACTGTGGTTTTAAAAGATGTCTTTCAAGTCATATAATGACCTAATTTTACAGTGAGCATCATGACTTTCATCTGCCATTACATTTGTGTATTCACCGTCTTTACGGCAAATGCGTAACGTAAGCCAGCCCAGGTTTTTTGCAGCAACAAAATCCTTGTAAGGATGATCTCCAATATACATACACTCGTCTCCTTCAGATCCTGTAAACTCCATCATTTTTTTGTAAGGTACTGGACTGGGCTTCCAATTCTTAAAGCCGTATGCATCACAGTAGACAATCTCTTTGAAACTAGATTCAATTCCCAATGCCCTAACTTTGTTCTGCTGAGTTTTTAGGAAACCATTGGTAATTAGACCAAGCTGTTTCTCAGATTTGAAATGTTCGATTACCCATTGTGCATCTTCGTGTAGAGAGATGGCAGGTTTGTGTTCTCGATAAACTTGCACAAGTTCTTGAATCAGAGAATTTTCATACTTAATCTCCAGGTCATCCAGGGTTTGATCAAAAATTTTACCTCGTTTACCTTCCTTAAACAATTTCCAAGCAATATTAAAGAAACCGGAAATACCATATTTGGATTGTACCCAGTCACTAACAGCTTGAAATCCACTAAACACAAATTCATGCTCAGGAAAAAGAGTATCATCCAGGTCAAACACTAGCACTTTGATATTGTCCATATTGTTATTTGGTGGTTGTTAGGTGGTTTGGAGCAGCTTAATAAGAGTTAAGAAAACCCACAGTTTGTAGTTGCGCTTTAGCGCCAAGGGCAATTGGTATAAGGGTTATGCTGAAAGCGAACGATACACAGGAAAAAATTTTGTTCCAAGGAGCTTGTCTACCTGTGTATTCAACTGTTTTGCTCTTAGTTCTACGAGATAGGTGTATTTTTCCTGATCTGTAATTAGGCGAATGAGAGGAAAGTTGTATCGTTTTTGAGAAAATCCTGCCTTGAAATGATGAAGGCTGTCTTTGGCTCCTCCAACTCCACCACCAAGGTGAAAAATTTCATTACCTCGTTCTTTCGCCCAGTATCGAACATGGTCAAACATAAGAGTATTAGGAGAGTTTTTCAAAAACTCATTTCTCGTTCCCCCAAGGTGATATTGAACAATGCCGCAGCACTCAGTAAACAAACCTGCACAAACAATTTGATGATCGAGTTCAACAATACACAGATGGAGGCTCTCTTTTAAGGCTTCTACAAAATGCAAGAAATATTCATGACTAAAATA
The DNA here is from genome assembly GCA_016903675.1 of Stigonema ocellatum SAG 48.90 = DSM 106950. Lineage (GTDB taxonomy): Bacteria > Cyanobacteriota > Cyanobacteriia > Cyanobacteriales > Nostocaceae > Stigonema > Stigonema ocellatum. The sequence goes on from JADQBA010000021.1 coordinate 56,687, forward strand.
GTAGGATTGTGATGCTCCAACACGATCCATTGTTTCTGTATAGACATCTATAAAGTCATGGAGATGTTGATTCAAAGGAGCAATCCTTGCTGCAAAACCTGCTCGCTTGTTTTTGTTGATTTTGTTACGGTATTCTGGTCTAGTTTGTTGCCAGATTTCAGCTTCAGTCAGTTTAAGATCAATTGCAATAGTTTCTGAGTGAATTTCACAAGATTGGGAGCGATAAACCTCATCAAATCGAGGATTTAATATTGGGTGCAAGCGTAAAAACGCTGAACAAATCCTCCTATCCTTGAATGTTTGTGTTAGCTGAGCCATTGCCAAATCGATAAACTCTAAATTCTCCACTCCTGCTTGATTCAATAAAAATCCAGCATAGCCATAGGGCGACAAGACATCAAAAATTTCTGATGCCTTTAAATCTTCATGAAAGACATCATCGCATCGACGTAACAAATAGGGTAAAAAAAGAACTTTTTCACCATCTTGAACTAGAATTGCCTGTGCAACAGATTTCATCCTTTTGGCTTCTAAAGCCGCATATTCGGGTAAGTGATAAAAATCGTGGCGTAGATTCCGCAGAGTTTCAGACCACAAGGGATTGGATACATCAATAATTTGTAACTTCATGGCGTTGCTGAATAAAGAGAGAATTTTGAATGTTCCGGATATACAAATCTCTTGTTCAAGAGCAATTAAAACTGGCTGAAAATTTCACCTCGACACTGGTATTGCCCTTCCTGCGCAGTACTCTTAACCTCAAACGGAAAATACATCTCCTCCCAAAACCGCAAGCAGATACCCTTTTGGATCTCGGGGGGGGAAATCTCTTCTCCTAAAACAAAGTGACGAATTGTAAGTTCAGGTTCGTTCAATCCAAAATTAGCTCGCACACAAGTTGCACTACTAAATCTTGGATTAATCTCAAAAACTTTAAACCCATCTGAAGTTAGGCGCATTTGGACATTGACTGCACCAATTAAACCCATTGCTTTAGCAGCCTGGATTGCAATGTCACACGCCTCAGTATTCTGGTCGCTTTCCATCCGATAGCTTAATCCGCCTGAAAGGCTACGCTTAAGTGCTAGTGTTCCACCCGGTTTTCCGTCAGTTTGAATAAACACTCCGACTGTGTACTCTTTGTTATCCGGTAACAACAATTCCTGCACAACAGGGTCCCAAATGTAATGGCTAAAAAAAGCAAGTTCTTGGTCTGTGTGGACAAGTACTAAGCCTTTTCCACCTGAACTCCGTCGAGGTTTCATGATGTAAGGGTAAGCATGATTGCGGCGAAAATTTTCCAACTGCTCGTGATCTGTAGGGATCACAGTATCAGGTACAGGCACATCAAAAACTTTGAGAACCTGAGTTGTTAACCATTTATCTAGAGCCTTTAAAGTTGGATCAGGGGCTAGGGGCAAAATCGTTCCTGTACGCTCCTCAAATTCAGCTTTGCGTTCAGCTAGCATGGGTAATTCTCCTTCCCATCCAGAGAACAAAATATCCGCTCCTTCCATCTGGCTAGTTTTTACTAAAGCCTCAAAGTAAGCGTCTGGATTCGGACGGGCAGAAGGAATTAAGTGTGCTTGATCCACACGGAATAAGCCTTGAGCAAGTGGCTCTGAGTCAACTCCAATAATTCTCAGCGGTAAATGAGAAGCCCGCAAAGATTTAATAATGCCAACTCCAATAGGTGCTCCTACTCCTGTGACAACTACAGTTACTGGTTTCATGATAACTCCCGCTCTAGATAAGTTGTAAATTTGCTGGTTCCTCAAAAACCCGGTTTCGTAAAAGTTACCGGCTTTCTCTGTTCGGTTTCTCTGTTCACGAATCATTACTCCCGAACCGCCCGAAGATTACCTATTTAATAAACCGCGAAGACGCGTTCGCGCAGCGTCTCCCCTTGGGAGAAGGACACGAAGAAAGAAGAGAAAGAAGATCGGTAATCTTACACCGGTTCGGGAGTAGACATAGTCGTGAAAAGATAAGTTGTAAATTTGCTGGTTCTTCAGAAACCCGGTTTCGCAAGAGTTACCGGGTTTCTCTGTTCGCGAATCATTCAAGATTGCTATTGACTCATCGACTGGTTAAAAGCCCAGAGACTGGGAACAAGGCGATTCTTCAATCAATGTATACTCCGAGAATTAACTGAGGATAATTCCTTTGTTTTCTTAATAGCTGCAATTTGCTGCTTTGAAACTTCAGGGCATTCTGATGGTCCTACATTCTCTTGCTTTAGAACTTTCAAGAACGTCATCACTAAAATTTTCAAATCTAGCCAAAGTGATTGATGATCAACGTACCATACGTCTAAGGTACATTTATCTACCCAGGAAAGCTTGCTACGACCGTTCACTTGAGACCAACCCGTAATTCCTGGTTTAACCGCATGACGACGAGCTTGTTGTGGCGTGTAGTAATCCAGGTATTCCACGAGGAGTGGACGGGGACCGACAAAACTCATATCGCCTTTGACCACATTCCATAGTTGAGGAAGTTCATCCAAGCTGGTTTTTCGGAGAAGTTTACCCAGAAGCGTCAAGCGTCTTTCATCCGGTAGTAAGTTACCATCACGACCTTTCTCATTGGTCATGGTGCGAAATTTATAAAAATTGAAAACACGACCGTTTTGACCAGGGCGGGGTTGGCAGAACAAAATCGGATGCCCCATCTTGGTGTAGACGGCGATCGCAACTATCAGCATGACGGGTGTCAGAGCTAATAGGGCGATGGCAGCAACTACCCTATCACATGCAGGCTTGATGAATCTGTTATAGGTGTTAACAGGCTTATGTTGGAAATGTTTAGCATTCATAGGTAGACTCATCCTTATACTACAAAAAATTGTTGGCTGTAAGTTCGTTAGTACCTGGCAACACTGGCCAATGCTTTGTAGGGCATAGCCTGGGCATATAAAGCTTCGTGGTACTGAAGAATCTGGGACAATTCATAGTCAGCAACCCGCCTGTGGGCACGGTGTGCCAGGACTCTAGCTCCTTGTGGGTTATCCAATATCCATGCCATCGCCGCCGCCAGTGCTTCCATATCTCTCACGTTGACAAGCAGACCACAGCCCCCAGCTAACAAGTCTCGAGTTCCCCGAATAGATGTGCCAATGATTGGAGTCTGCATAGCCATAGACTCCATAACACATCTAGGTAAACCTTCTTGCTCAGAAGCCAGCACAGTAGTAGTCGCCGCACACATTAAGGTGGGAATATCTCGGCGCATACCCAAAAAGTGAACTTGATTTTGCACACCCAACTGTGACGCTAACTGCTGCATCTGTTCCATCAACGGTCCATTGCCAGCAAAAGCTAAAGAGGCTTCTTTGCGCCGTAACAGCGCAAATGCCCTTAAAACATCTTCAGGATGTTTACGCTTAGTTAACTCACCTACTGATAAAAAGAGTGGCGCTGTGGGTGTTAAGCCTAATTCTTGGCGTACCCGTTCCACAGCAGTTTCTGAAATTCTATCCCGACTGTAATAATTTAAATCCACGCCAATTCCTGGCATATAGCAGAGGCGTTCAGATGGAATTATGTTGTAACGCTTTGCTGCTTCCTCATCCTCGCGATTAATTACGACTAAATAATCTGTCCAACTCCCAGCCAGCTTTTCTAAAGCCAAGAACACAGCATTTTTTAATGGTTTTCCACTGGAATGGAAGTGGAAGCCGTGAGCAGTGTAAATGACCTGAGGTTTCTGCTGCTGTCTACGATTCTTGAGGGCGTAACGGGTAACGAAAGCTGCGACTGGCGTGTGAACATGAACTATATCATACCCCCCTTCTTGCACCGCTGCTTGGATGATGCGCGGAGCGACTAGGAGATTACCTGGATCGAGAGGGTTGCGTGACCACTCTACATCCCAGACGCGATCAAAAGTTTGCAAACATTCCGGTGAGGCCGAAATTCCACAAGCCATCGCATCCACCTGCCAACCCTGATGACGAAAGTGGGAAGCAAAGGGCAGGAGAAAGCCTCTAATTGTATCCGGAATTGTCGCGACCATTAACAGTTTGTTCATTTTTGTTGCCCCAACCATTGTTCCGTTTTGTTATGTACGTAGCGGTAAAACTCCATCCTTTGCTCGCGCAGCACCTCATATTTGAACTCTTTAGCTTTCTCCAAATTACGAGCTGACATCCGCGCCATGCGTTCTGGGTCAGTCACGACCTCCCGAATTTTGCGTGCTAGAGCATTCACATCACCAGGCGGTACCATATCCTCTGGTGGGAGTAGTTCGGGAATTCCGCCCACAGTAGAACCAATCACGGGCAGTGCCCGCGCCATAGCTTCCACCATTGCTTTGGGCAAGCCTTCTTGATAGGAAGGCATGACAAACAGGTCGGCTTGGTCTAACTGGTGACGCACAGCATTGCCAGCAGGTAAAATGCCAACAAAACTAATTCGTTCACCTAAGCGCAAGCGGGCTGCTTGCGCTTCTAGTTCTGCTCGGTGCTTTCCATCCCCAAGCAAAGTCAACTTGATGTCTAATCCCTCGCGTACGCAGACAGCGACAGCATCGATCAGAACGTCGGGAGCCTTATAGAGTTGCGCTAGTGTGCCTATAAAGATTACATTCAGCGTCCGCGCTTTCTGATGAAGTGGACGCGGTGCAGAAACAATAGCTGCATCCGGAATATGAACATCAGAAACGCCTATAGACAATGCTTGTGACGAAGGTGGATACCGTTCCTGTAGAGCCTGTTTAGTCACGTAGCTAATCGCACATGCTCCTGCACATTGTTTTTGCAACTGACGGGGGAACCACCAGCGAAAGACCGGGCGTAAGGGGTGCTTCATTGCACCAGGTGCAAACACATCGTAAGGGTCACTTAAAACATCAAGTGCATACAACTTTTTCAAATCGTTAGCTATATTGATCGCAACCGCACTGAGAGTTCCAGGTCCGTTGCAAAGCAGAACGTCACATTCTTCAAGAGCCGATTTTAAAGCAACACGAATTTCCCTTGACACCAGCAAATATTGAAATGGTCCACGGTAAAAAGGTACTGAGCGGAATATCACTCCTTCACCATCAGCCAGACGCCATGTATCGTCAGGGCGATCAATATTGCGGAGCCTGGTTACTACTATAAGCTGAACAAAACTTTGTCGAGGTATGATCCAATAATCATCGTAAGTCGCTACAGATTGCGTGTAGACACGTCCATCTGGAGCGCGGTAAAACACAGGAGCATCGATTGTCAATAAAGCCTTTATCATCATGTCACCTGATTCATTATTCTCTAACGTTTTATTGAGAAATAAATCAACAAATCCTAGGATGATTACTTTATTTTTTTTTCTACAACCCAGGAACACTAGTTTTTGGTAACTAAATTTTCTAAATCTTTTAGTAGAACACTGCCTATTTTTTTCCAAGAATATGTAGTTGAAGCAATTAAGCAAGCCTCTTGAGCCATCTTGTATGCCAACATATAATCTCTTGAGATAGTTAGCATTGACTCAGCAAGAGCATTGGCATCCCCTGGTTCTACAATCAGCCCATTTCTACCATGTATTATCTGCTCTGGCAATGCTCCTACATTTGTACCTATGCAAGGTAATCCATTACCCAAAGCAACTCCCGCAACACCTGATTGTGTTGCCGATAGATATGGCATAATCATCACACCATGTCTAGCTATAATTTCTGGTAAATTCTCATCACTAATCCATCTGTTTATCAGCTTAATCTTTAATTCTGCAATCTGATTTTGTATCTTAGCATCCAATAAACCAGCACCAACTATAGTAAGCGAAAGCTGTGTTTTATTTTGTTTAGCAATGCGAAAAGCATCAATCAGTATCTCAATTCCTTTGTATTTTTCTATTCTACCAAAAAAAAGTAGATTATTTCTGTTTCTTGCTATTTTATCTAAATCAATCGAACAAGAAGCATGTATGATTCCATGAAGAGAATGAATATGTTTAGCGCTAGGAAAAAAGAGTGATAACTGCTTGTAGGAATATTTGGATAAACCTATAAAAACATCAGCTTTTCTGGGATATATAAATTCATAAGCTTGAAGTAGTTTTAACCATTTATCTGAGTGAAATTTAACATCGTGTATGACATCTACTAGTAAAGTTTTACAGCCGATATTTTTTTGAATAATTCCCAACCATGGTCCAGAGCCAGTATCTAACAAAATATCTGGTGCATCTATATCAATTTCACGAGCTACTCTTAATGCACCTTGATGAGAAATCATTGACCATAAAAGAGAGGTAAATCCATTATAAGTGTCGAATGTTTTTATATCACAAGGTAGCTCACGCCATGCATCTAAAAGCGTATTGTTAGCTGAGAGATAACAAGTTACCTTAGTCATTTTGGAAATGACACGTACAAGTTCATAAGTGTAGTGACAAATTCCGCCTCTACGTCCTATATATAAAACACCTATATGGATTTTTGAGGAAGTTTTCATATTTTATGTCCTTTCTTATTTTTGATTTACAATTTTGCAAAAAAAACCTTCATCTTAGAGTGACTTTTTGTTTGATATGTCAATCCTAGTGACATTTTTTTGTAAACGAACTGCGTTCTGTGCCGTAGGGTAAAACGTAAATGAGCGTGCGTCTTTAATAGGAGAAGACAGAAATAGAAAAGCTTAACAATCATTGAGTATTGCTATAGATGCCAGAATGACTAAAAGAATCATGCAAAGAATTCTTTCGAGAACTTAACAAAATAACGAGAGTCGGAAAACCGCTGTTTTTCATTAAGAAAAAGATATCAAGGTAAAGGTCACTGACGAGAACTATAAAACACAAATTGACCAACATAGGCAACAAAAGTAAGCGACTATCTGAAGATTTCCAGGTAAACAGACAGCGCTGAATCCAACCTACAAGAATCCCAAAAGGTATGAATGCTAATGGCACAACAAAAGGTCCAAAGTTAAGCATGGCTTCACCTGTGATACCGTATACTTTAGAAGCAACCCATTCCCCAGGTTTATAAGAGCCTCTACCAAATAACAGTTCTGTTCCTTCCTGAGAGACTTGGGGTGGCTTCTCTGGCAATATTCCTCCAGGTAATAAGCTGGTTGTTGCTGCTATGTAAGTTCTGCCCCACGCATATTTGTAGTCGCTATCAGGGAGCATAAGTTTGTAGAGCATATAAGCATGAACATCACTGCGTCCTAGGTCTCCCAAAACTAAGCTTTGCCACGTTCTTCCTGACTTATTTTCCAACTCAGTACGAGTTTCCTGCGCTTCCAGAGCAGTCTTGACTCCATCGAGACCTCCTGATTTATAAAAACCATATAAGTACATAAACAAGAAAATAAAAACCAGCCCAATAGCAATTTCTTTTTTAGTAATTGGACGAATTAAGAAATGAATCATACCTGCAGCCCAAAACAAAGCCCAGAGGGTATTAGAACGACTGCCCCGCAAACCACCAAAAAACATTTGCAATATCAGAAATAGCAGCAAAACTACAATCAATACAGGCCAGGTTTGCAGGCGTTTATGTCGTTGAGCATAGACTGCGAATGACATCATTGCTAGAATCGGGAAACTCTCTGAGAAGAGGAACATAACTCCCATACCCTCGAATTTAGTTAATTCCTCTGAGTCAGAGACTGAGGCAATATAGCTCATGATTCCGCCAAACTTTTGATAGACCATGATCTGAAGTACAGCAGAAAGCATCATAGCGAAGCTGATCATCCGAACAAATCGCTTGTGATCGATGAGCCATAAGGTCTGACCTGACTGCTTCTTTGGCTTTTTTGGAACCAGATTTCTGCAAAAGCCATAAACCAAAAGACCTAATAAATTTAGGATTGCCATACCACCCAGCCAAGGTCGCCAGTCTGGAGGGTAGCTAAACCAAGGTTCCAACCAACTGTCCCAATTCACATGAAGTATGGGTGCTAAAAAGAAGAAATGAAAACCTAAGACACCAATAATCCCAACTGGGTCAAAAATGCCTAGGCGACCACGAAACCAGTTGACGGTATCGATACCGATCAAAATTCCACTTAAGGTGACGGGAATCAAAAACCAATGCTGGAACTGTTCTGAAGTTTGAAGACACCATAAAACGATGAGACAGCATATAAAAAAAGAAACAATGATACTATCTACATAAATCTTGGAGTAAACGCTCTTCTGGTTCATAAAAGGACTTTTCTGGCGAACTGAGCTTGATAAATCTTCTCCAATTGCTTCACCGAGGTTTCAATATTGAAAGGGCTACCTTCTATAAACTTCAAACCATCGTTTTGGACGTTTTGAGATACCTGATTTCGCCAAGCCAAAAGCTCAACAGCCCAGTCTGAAACTGACTGTGATAGAGATAGTCGCTTCATCAGCGGCTTGACCACATCTGCTTCTTGTGGAACCACATCTGAAAAGATACAAGGTAGCCCTGCTGCTTGTGCTTCAATTAACACTAAGCCCAATCCTTCACAGAGGGAGGGAAAGAGGAATACATCCATAGCACCATGCATCAGTCTGGGGACATCAGGACGACTACCTGCAAAGATGATTCTATTGGCAACACCAATTTTTAAGGCTTGCTGTTCGATTGTTTCTCGTAAAGGACCTTCACCCACCAGCAAGAGGTACGCCTGCGGTTCTTTACTGGCAACAAGAGCAAAGATTTTGAGGAGAAATTGATGATTCTTTTGTGGATCAAAGCGACCAACGTGACCAATGACAAAGGCATCTGCAGGGAGGTTAAATTCAGAACGAACTTCAACTACATTAATAGGTTCTCGAAACGGAGTCAAATCAATTCCATAGTAAAGAATGTGCCAACGGGGATCAGCTTTCCAGTTTTGACCAAATAAGTCTAATGTGGCTAAGTAGCTACATCCCAAACCGTTGGTTGCATGACGAGCAATTAAATCTTTCATTAAAGTCAGATACAGATGGCGCTGCAATCCTGCTTTAGCTTCTAGTGGTGAGGAATCAAGATGACTATGGGCAATGCGGACAGGTACACCAGCTTTTTCTGCTAGACGGAGAACGTAACCACTGAAGTGATGAACATGACTGTGAACAATATCATAAGGCCCATACTCGCATAATATGCGTTTGAAGTTGTGAGCATACATCCAGGGTCGTGATGGATGCAAACATGGAATAATCTTACTGCCCAGAGTATAAATCTCGTCATCGTAAGCACAAGGCTGTTCTGTGTGAACCAGGAAGTCCATCTGGAAGTTCTGGCGATCAATGTATCGCAATATGTGCATTAGCCAGGTTTCGATACCACCTCGACTCATCCCGCCAACAACATGAAGAATACGTATTACCATGATTTAAACTCACTCTGATATCTCTTGAGGCAAAAAAGCATAATCTTGCTGAAATAAACCAGCTTTAGTTTAAGCATTGAGGCATAAAAATTAGCTCCTTATACTAATATCAGTAATCCTGCATTAAGCTTTAATAATATTTACCACTGCATGAAAGTTTGAGTCGAGTAAATAATCAGTTCTGTTGGGCAAATTCTCTAAACTCACAAAGACTGTCTTCAAGCTTTTATTTTTGTTGTTCGCTATAGGTTGAATTGGGATTTTTGCAGAAGCCGCACCAGCAGGAATTGTCACAAAATTAGAAATTGTTTTATAATCTATTCCATTCTCAGCCGTTCCCCTAATGGTGTACTTTACCCTTAAAGCTTGACTCTTGTCACCTGTGCGAGTCACGAGAAACTCACCAGCATCCCCGGCTTTAGATGCATACATCTTGTTCGCTGTAATGTTCACAATTGCTGGATTGCTTTTGGTGAAGTTTAATTTGACATAATTCTTTCCGTCTTTCTCACTTGGCATGAAACTGAATAAGGCTTCCTGGGGTGTAGTTACTAGCTTCCCTTGAATATAGAAATTGTCAAAAGTTATGTTGTTGATATTTCGTTGCGTGTCATAGCCTTGAAATATAGAGCTTTTTCCACCTTTGTTATCCACACTTAGGTTTTTAAAATAGACATCTTTTATATAGCCTAAGTTGTTAGGTGATGAAGTTGGCTCCCAGTTTGCCAGCATGACCCTAACTTCAAATAAATTAGAAAAATTTCCATTTTTTGGCGCATCAAGGATGTGTTCTAGGCGAATGTTTTTAAAGTAGATATTCTCATAATGAGCTCTTGTCACAGCCCACAAGCCTACAAGAACATCTGTGTAAATAATGTCTATATTTTCATAAGTGATATTGCGAATAAAGTCTTGATTGGCTGAAGTGCCAATTTTAAAACCTCCACCAGTATAAAAAAGAGAATTTCTAATATTAATATTTTCATTATTATGTATTTCACCCTTTTTATCACCACCCATGGACATAGCATCATCTGTACTTTTGCTGAGGACATTATCAACAGTAATGTTTCTTGAAGACCAGAAATCAAAACCGTCTGAATTAATCCAATTTGGTTCTGGAGCAGTTAACAGTTTGACGTTATATATAGTGTTATTTTCTGAATATTCCATCCAAACGTTGCTAATCAGTGAATCCCGAACGATGATGTCTTGCAAAAGTACATTATTAGCATTCGATATATTGATTAAGCTGTACCATCCTCCTTTTGGTCGCCAATAAGACCCATTGCCATGGAGGACTCCACGTCCCATGATTTTGACGTTACTGACGTTCTTCAGTTGGAGGACTCCTTGACCATAGGCAGGGTTGATCTCTTTGGTAGCTTCCAGCACCGATCCCCCTGCTAAGTACAGGGTCATGTTGCTCTTGAAGTTGAGTTGTTTAGTTTTGTAAACTCCGGGTGGAACATACAGTATTCCCTTGCGAGCAGAAACATCATTGATGGCTTGTTGAATCTTGTCAGTAACATCATTTGCGCCAGATTTGTCTACACCGTAGTTCAAGAGGTTGGTGACATTGGCATTACCCAGTCGGGGCGGGTTTTCTTCTGGGGGATCTGCCAAGATATACAATTGCTCACCCAGTCCGTTCACTTTATGGAGGATAAGTTTTCTGGGGACTTTCAGGGAGAAGAAAATTTTTGTGCCGTTTTTGTATGATGGGATGTTAGCGCTTTTGGGGCTAAGGGTGTAGATTTTGATCGGTTCTTTGTAGCTAATTTCAATGTCAGCTGTGCCAGCAAAGGCAAAGTGCACGTAATTGATTGAGTTGTATTTATTCACGAATACAGGCTTACCGTTGACGGTGACTGCATAGGTGCTGCTTTTTTGGGCAGTTGTGGGTGTGGGGTAAAGTTCCAGAACTTTATTATCTTGGCTGAAGACAAGGGAAGCTTTAGCTACCATTGTCAGCATTGCAACTAACAATGTCAGCACCAACAAAATAAACTTAGGTTGAACTAACTTATGCTTCTGATTTGGTGTTCGGATGTTTTTGGAGTTGATGTAGGGCATAAATGATTACTGTTGAACTCATAACAACTTGGAAAATTGCCGCCAGCAAGAGTGCGATCGCTGCTCCTCGCAGTCCCATGGTTGGGATCAACCACAAGCAAGCTATAGCTGAGATAGTTGTCACTGAAGCAAATAAAGGTATTTGGATACCGAAGTACCTAGCTGCCGTCATTCCGTAGCCAAGGAACGAGGACACGTAATTGATCCCTGTAACCAACATTAGCCAGACAAACAAATCTGCGTGCTTGGCATACTCAGGTTGATAGAGAAGCGTTAGTATCTGCTGTCCAAAGAGAACAGCGATGAAGACACCCACTCCACCCATCAGAATACCAATTCCCATTAGCTTCAAGAGGAGCAGCCGGAAAGCTGTGCTATTTCCGGCTGCATAATATTTTGCCAGCCGTGCATTAGTAGACTCCGCCAGCGCATTCACCACCATGCCCCCTGCTACCATCAGGTAGGCGATCGCAGCAAAAAAGCCCAGTTCTCTTTGACCCAAGTACCGCTCAATAAAGTAGCGGGGGATGTTGCCGTTGAGTGAAATCAACATCATCACAAAACCCAAAGGTAGAGCGAGCCATACTAGCTTTTTCTGTGTTTCCAGATGCCAACGCGGTCTTAGTACCACTACCTTACTCTGTGAGCTTTCTGGAAACTCTTTGAGCATCAATGCCCCACTTTGAATATCGTAGCTGACAAGGACTACAGCCCAGGCTATAGCCAATCCGACTGCTCCCCATAAAACACGATGCGTTAGATAGATCCCAAAACTCAGGAGTAAAACCGATAAAAAACCTTTAATGATCATCGAAATCGCAATGCGATCCATCCGTTCGTTTTGCTGGATTAGCCCGTAAAACACATCACTAATAGACTCGAATGCCTTTGCTAAGCCTACCAGCAAAATAACTAACGAAGTCTCCCATCCGTATCCAGATATCATAGTAATTGCGGCAATTAGCAACAGTGCTAACCCGGTTCCAAACAGTCTCAGCCCAAGGTAATCGCGAAAAAGATACTGTCGTTTAGCGTCTGTTGCTTGGATGGCTCGTAGCTGCAAATTGGTAAACATAATTACGGGTGCTGTGACAGCCAGCCCTAAAGTAAACTGTCCTACCATTTCCGGAGTCCCGAGTTTAGTTAGCACCACCACCATTCCCCACTGGCAAGCTGCGTAGACAGCATTACCAATAAATGTCCAGGAAAAATTGTGACGTAGTGTTAGTGGCTTAATTGGGGGCATTGGTTAAAAGTTCCTATTTTTAGCAACCACCTTTGTACAGTTTCAGCAATTGTTTATCTGAAAGAATTTGATCACTTTTCTTACCAATGAAGTAATATGCTGAGGCAGCATCAAAAGTACCAGCCTGATTAATCAATAAGTAATCAAGATACTTTAATGGAAATGCTGTTAGCTTAACGAACAATCCAATCAGCTTTCTTAAAAATTTTGATGTTGTGAAACTCAAGAGGAAATAGTGGTAAGACCAAGCCAATGCCATTCCTGGTCCACATGTTGCTCCACTATCAATTTCCTCAAATTTTCTAAACAGGCGACGATGTCCCAAGTGAGTAAACCGAGTAAAGTCATAGGAACCCCCATGAACTTGCTGCATAAATGGCGTTTCTGCATAGACTAAGCCATCATCTTTTAATACCCTATGAATTTCCTTTACACACCGCGATGGGTCAACCACGTGTTCAAGTACAGCTTGTATAATGACACCATCAAATGAATTGTCTGCAAAAGGGAGGCTGTGACCATCACATATTAAGGTGGTACGAGAACCGAAAGAAACATCAGTTTCTACTAATTCAATATTGGGATTATCTACAATAACTTCTGTTCCTTGACCTAATATACTCCCACCAACAACTAACACTTTTGGTTTAGTAGATTGCACAAGTAAAAGTTTTATCAACTGCTGATAGTTCTTTTTGGTCTTGATGTTGATGCTGAGGTTGGGAATGAAGCGTTTAAAATTTTCAAAAAAATGATTTTTAGGAGATAAATCAATGGTAGTGTTGCGATTTTCTAGAAAATCATTAATAGAAAATATGCTTGATTCTTCATCAATCAAAATTGGTATACCTTTGATTACGGGAAACACCGCTTTACATTCATGATTTCTACATTGGCAGTCCTCGCTACGCAACTCTAGCTGAGTATTACAGATAGGACAACTTAGGATTTCTTGTACTCTTGTAGATAGTTTTACTTGAGAATGATTGATTTTATTTTGCATAAATGCCACCTTGACTAAGAATGATAATGAATTCTGTTTTGGAAATGTAGCAGTGCTTTTAGCTAAGCAAATGATTGTCACTTACTGACCCTTTTACGCACCTTTTGGTTGTACTTTTGCCAGCACATTCACATTTTGTTTCTCCCAGGCTACAATATTTTTTGAAGCATTTTCTGGCAGATTATTTTGTAAGTATTTGGCTCTGTATCCCGGCACTAGCTGCTCTAGGATAAACAGGATAGCATTTGCATCATTTCTAGCTGCTGCTTGACACAATACTTCTACAGAAATATCCAAATCTTTAGGAATAATCCGACTGGCATTTTTCACCAACAATAGTTTTTCATGTTCGGTTAGTTCGTATTCTTCTCCGGTAATAAATAACTCCTCAAATAACTTTTCCCCAGGTCGCAACCCTGTAAACACAATTTCAATGTCTTTGTTGACTTCATATCCCGAAAGGCGAATGAGTTCTTTTGCTAAGTCAACAATTTTTACAGGTTCGCCCATATTCAGCATTAACACTTCACCACCGCGACCAAGTATTGTAGCTTGCAAAACTAGTTGAACTGCCTCTGGTATGGTCATGAAATAACGGCAAATATCGGGATGAGTCACGGTTACTGGACCTCCGGCTGCAATTTGTTTTTTGAAGGTTGGAACCACGCTACCCCGACTGCCTAAAACATTACCAAAACGCACGGCGACATAAGACTTGCCGCTTTCTCTTGCAGCTTGCAGCACTAACATTTCAGCGACTCTCTTACTAGCTCCCATGACATTGGTAGGATTAACAGCCTTGTCTGTGGAGATCATTACGAAATTTTTAACATCGTATTGCTGCGCCAATTCCAGCAAATTTTTTGTCCCGATGACATTGTTGGTGATTGCTTCTGGTGGATTTAATTCCATCAAGGGGACATGTTTATGCGCCGCAGCATGGAAAATAACATCTGGTTGGAATCGCTCAAAAGCGTATTTTAATCGATGCAGAAAGCGAATATCAGCAACAAAGGTAGAAATACGAGGGGTGTGTCCTTGTATTTTGCCATCGTTTTTCAGAACATGAACAAGTTGTTCTAGTTCTTGTTGGATATTAAATACAGAATTTTCTCCGTGTCCTATAAGTATCATTTCACTAGGACAGCACTTGAAAATTTGACGGCAAAGTTCGCTACCAATCGACCCGCCTGCACCTGTGATGAATACTTTCTTGCCTTTGAGAAATTGGGAAACCTGCTCAATATCTGTCTGTATTGGTTCGCGTCTGAGCAAATCCTCAATCCGTACATCCCGAATGCTATCTACCCGCACATGTCCATTGAGGATTTCATGTATCCCTGGTAAAGTGCTGGTTGGAGTTCCAGTTGCTTTGCAAATATTTACAATTTCCCGAATCACTTGTCCAGCAACTGTGGGCATTGCAATAATCACTTTATGAATGCGAAGAGATTTCACAACATCAGGAATTTTGGAGCGATCGCCAACTACAAGAATCCCGCGAATACGTAAGTTTAGTTTATCCGGATTATCATCAACAAAGGCAACGGGATCAAGACCAATTTGGGGATTTCTTTGCATTTCTTGAACTAACAAAACCCCTGCACTACCAGCACCAACTATCAACACCCGTTCTCGTGGATGAAATAACCCTGGTTTCTGGCTGACTCTTTCCATAGCCCGAACACTAAAACGCAACCCCCCAATAAAAATACAAGAAATTAATCCGTCAAGAAATGGTAGTGACTGTGGTAAACTCTTTGTAGCTCCTGGAAATATGTAATGAAAAGCATCAAATAATAAGCTTTGCATTACTACCTCAGCTATCATCAGCATGGCTATCAATCTAAGTTCTTCAATACTGGCATAGCGCCAGTATCGTCTATAAAAACCAAAATTCAAAAATACAGTTAGTTTGACTGCTAAGAACAGTAGTGTGATGATAATTAACTCGGATTTGTATGCTTCCAAGGCAAGATTGCCATCTAAATACAGGATCAGAGCTAATAATGGTGTCATGGAAAAAACAATGACATCAAGGAGTAACAGATGTCTGTTCCTCAAACGCAAAAATTTATTCAATAAATAATTGAAAAAAATTCGCACAATTTTCCTCGGCATAAAAAAGCATAAGTTCATAACTGCAAAAACCTCCAATGTCATTCCCATACATATCTAAAATCCCGTAGAGAATGACCGAATTCTCAATGAATTATCAATTACGAATTATTTTGACTAGGCAAGACAAAATGTAAAAACAGAAGTGGATACTCCACCAAGTTTCTATTCTTCGGTGCAAATCAGATCCTTAAATGTGAGTCTGAGCGCGTTAATAACCTGACATCGACTCCTTGCTGCTCAGAATACTTTTTGTTCAGACTGTTTCACAAGTCACGTGTTCTATCTAAAGTATCTTGACTAGTTAATTTGAGCTAGTCTGTTGAAGTAACTCAAATCATGTGATTCAATTTGAAGATTTTTTGAACTACTATGTTGCTATGGCAATCCTATTTGAGATCCGAACTTGGGAGACTTGGGGGACTTGGGGGACTTGGAGGACTTGGAGGACTTGGGAGAGGTGTTTGAATCTCCTGCACGGATTGCTATATGGCAATCTTAAACGAATTTTGTAGGTTGGGCAATGCCCACCCTACTCGGCATTTCATAACCGGCATCTTGTACCTCTCCCCCTACACCCCCACACCCCCATACCCCTACACCCCTGTGTTCCTGAAACACAATTCCTCGAAATCCCTGCTCTATAAGGGTTTTAAAATGTGTTATTTTTTAAATAAAGAAAAATATTGTAGTCTAAAACATACTTAATGAGCCTAAAGTTTATGGTGCTACCACCCAGTCTGATCGCGATCGCACGTCCCCCCCGCAGTTGTGTTATTGATGCAAGCCTCGCACTCTCTCAATACGGTGTACCTCTAATTCAGCGATTAGGAGAGGTGATGGAGTTGTGGATGGGGCGGGAGCTTTGGCACATTCTTGAAAACTCAGCCTTTTACTTACAAAAACCTGAGGTGATTACTCCTAGAGGCGTGATCCCAGAAAGAACACTCTTGCAAGAACATCATGCAGTGGAAGAGACACTTTTGTCACTGAAGGAATGGGAGAAACTCCGGGTCGAGAGGGATCTGGCTGGACTCAATCTCTTTTGGCTGGGAGACACTCCAGGAGAGTCCTTGTTACCGAAATACAGAAACCTTGATATTTTCTGGCACTGGGAGGCGATCGCCAACGCCTTAGACAGTAAACTGAATTCACTTCAAACCACAGACTATCACCTACCTATAGTTTTTCGAGACACCGCCGCCCTAGCAGCAACCTTGAAGTCTGCCTTCATTCTGACTTACCAATCTCCTGCTGATTTTGATCAAAACGTTCCTCCAGAAATTTGTAAAGTACTAGAAAGTTGGGGCATTCCTTGTCAGTTCGTGACCAGTGAAAATGCCATTGTCACTTTAGAACGGGACTACCTGCACCAACTTTTGGTAGATACAGATACCGCTAAATTCTTATGGGCTGGAGTTCATCTTGCGATTGTACATTTAATCTTCCCTGTTACGTTTGAGGTTCAGAAGCAACCCCAACCACCCCAAGCAAACCCACTCTCTCCAACCGAAGAATCAGCAGAAAACGCTCCATCCTACCAAAACTCTTGGATAAGCGCTAAAGGATTCTGGTACTTAATATAATTTAACCAATAGGAAAATATCCACGGCTATTTCGTTCTCAAAAGTAGCTTGCTTGAACGTGTCTGGGTCAAAAGAGCGTAGTCGTTGCGCTTGAGCCATTTTTTCAATTTGACGCTACTGTAGCAGAACCGCCCATTTTTTTTGCCGCATTCCAGCATAACTCCAGTTAGCCTTGAATAGCCGTGATACTCAGTGAATTTTACAACGACAGGAAAGCTCAATAATTTGTTACCAAAAAAAAATGTTTTTTTTCACAATTTCATTGTAATATAGGAATATAGCTGTTTATAAAAATAAACATAAAGATAAATGTATTTTCATTGCCTGAGTTAGATATGAGGCTGATTTACTAATAGTAAATTTACAGCGTGATAGAGGTCGATGATTAGGTAAAGCAATTCACACGAGTATAAATATAATCGTTTGTTTTCCTATTACCATTATGAGCACCTAGATTTTTCAAAAAGGCAATATCCAGATCGAAAACAGAGATAATGATTCCCTTTGATAAGTCATTTGCGAGTAGACCATCATGCAAACAGAATTCAAATCCCCTGTTTCAAGCATCACAGAACCTAACCAAACTTGTAACTTTGGTGCAGTGAGTGAGTTTAATATCAACAACTCCCACTTTTTAGTTATTCGGTTAGATAAATTGACAGATAGTAATAAAAAATCTACTTCGGATCAGGTCGCTACTGAAAAATCCTTTTCAGTTCTTGGAC
The DNA here is from genome assembly GCA_016903675.1 of Stigonema ocellatum SAG 48.90 = DSM 106950. Lineage (GTDB taxonomy): Bacteria > Cyanobacteriota > Cyanobacteriia > Cyanobacteriales > Nostocaceae > Stigonema > Stigonema ocellatum. The sequence continues at coordinate 74,733 of JADQBA010000021.1, forward strand.
ACTTTGAATTTAATGGATCTCCCTACGCAGTTATCCATACACCCGATTCAACAGATGCCATAGATTCCACACTGACGAGCTGTTTAACAGGTCGAGAGTTGCAAGTTGCGGCTTTGGTTGCATTAGGTTGGGCCAATAAGCAAGTAGCAAAGCAACTGCACATCAGTGAATGGACGGTTTCTGCTCACCTGCGTCGCATCTTCATTAAACTCAATGTTGATAATCGTGCAGCGATGGTCTACCGATGTGCATCTCTGATTAACCGATTGCACCAGTTAGGAATCACCTAAAACTTGCTCATGTAAGGCAATCGGTGTAATACACAAATTACAGCAATTTTCACATTTATTAGACCACAGTATTAGAGGATGTTTGAAAAGTTTTTGGCGGTATCGAAGCACTTATTGATCGGAACTAACCCCCCTAAAAAAGGGGGGAACTGGAATCAAATTCCCCCTTTTTTAGGGGGATTTAGTTCTATCTAAAAGTATTTGATACATCACGCTTGGACTTTTCAAACAACCTCTTAAGGGCGTAAGGGCGCAAGGCCGCAGCGCCCCTACAAATGGTGTGGTTCATTTATGTGAAAACTGCTGTAATCGCTTTGGTAGGGACGCAAGCATCTTGGCCCCTACATCATTTCTGCAGATGTCTATTATACATTAATTTTCACGACTATGTCTATTTATTATTTGGGTTTCTGATTACTTCTGGAACATAGATTTGAATCGTCGGATTTTGCAGCAGTTTGGTGTTCCAAATGAGCGGTTACGGTTGGATGGTCGGGCTACGGATACTGTGACAAATTTCACGACTCTGGTTGGAGATTTTGTCACAGGTCGGTTACATAATATTTATCTGATTACATCGGATTATCATATGAGGCGGGCAAGAGCGATCGCCACCATTGTTTTGGGTAGTCGTGGGATTGTAGTTACGCCTGTGGTGGTGCCTTCACACACAGACAAGTCAGAATCTCTGGTGCGAGTGTTGCGAGATTGTGGGCGATCGGTTTTGTGGATTGTGATTGGGCGCAGTGGTGCTGGTTTTAATCCGCATTTGAGATAATTGTGATTCAGCAACGCCTAAACTTGCTCTGGGTCAATCCCAGCCTGTCTGAGACGTTCTGCTAAACGTTCTGCCCTAGCCTGAGCCAATTCTTTCTCCTGTCGCTCTTTTTCTGCTGAACAGAGAGCCAATTCTTTCTCCTGTCGCTCCTTTTCTGCTGTGGTGGGGATCCAGTTTCTTTGAGTATCATACCAACGTAGCCATTGCCGATCCTTACCACGATACTCTCCGTGCCATAGTCCTAAACCCAACTCCAGAGTCGGTATCCAAACTCTAGACTCGGTTAATTCCATCTTTCTGTAGCGATCGCCTTGTAACTGAAAAGCTTGCAGTTCATCGGTGTAACGATCAAAAACAATATAGTAGGGAATGCCTAAAATCTGCTCATAGACTTCCCCTAAAGGTTGGTTGTTTGCCTTTGCGCTCACTTTTACCTAAATCTTCATTTCTGGTACTAGGGGAAAGAAATTCTATGACCACGATTGGTGCCAGTTAAGAATAATTATACTAAGGTTGTGAGTAATCTTTCCCAAATATAGCGCTTTTCAATTCAGTGAGGTATATTTAAGAGTTAAGAAACCGCACCCTATAGCAGATAAACGCAGATAAATATGTACCGTCACCGGATGAAAATCGCTATATTTTGGGAAATACTCTATTTCTTTTCTTGGCGAACAGGGGCGTCTACAGCCCTTCGGGCATGCGCTGCGCGTTCGTCGTCAGACGTGGCGTCAGCCAAGGCGGTTCGTACAGTCACACAGAAATCTGAGTTGACACATTTGCTACTTGCGATACCCACTCATACCAATTCTCCAATCCAGTTCCAGTCAGCGCCGAAACCTGAAAAATCCGAATTTCGGGATTGACATGCTGAGCATATTCTATACAACGTTGAACATCAAACTGCACGTAAGGCAGTAAATCAATTTTCGTGAGCACCATAATCTCACTAGCGCGGAACATATGAGGGTATTTTATTGGCTTATCTTCACCTTCTGTCACCGAGAGAATCACCACTTTTGCCTGTTCTCCCAAATCAAATAAAGCTGGACAAACCAGATTGCCAACATTCTCAATCATAACCACTGAGTTTAGCGACGGATTCAGTCGTTGTAATCCCCGTTCTACCATTGCTGCATCGAGATGACAGCCTGTCCCTGTGTTAATTTGCACAACTTTACAGCCAGTTTCTTTGATTTTTTGCGCATCGTTACTCGTTTCTTGGTCGCCTTCAATGACACTGATAGATAATTGATGCTTTAAATCATTGATGGTTCGAGTTAAAAGAGTTGTTTTTCCTGCGCCTGGAGAACTCATAAGATTTAAAGCCAGGATATTTCGACCTTTGAACCATCCGCGATTTTGGGCTGCTAGTAGGTTATTTTTTGCTAAAATGTCTTGCTCTAAGGATATAGTTGTGCTATGTATTTTGGCATGAATTTCAGATGCATTACTGTGGGAATGGGTAATGACAGTGCCATCTGGTAAAGTGTGAGTATGAGAATGGTGATGGTTATCACGTTGAGAATTCATTGCTACGACTTGACCTGTTTCTGGATGAGTTATTGTAGCTTCAGCATCATCAGAACAACCGCAGGTTACACACATACTTCCTCAATCTCTATTTCTTTAATTTTAAGTTCTTCACCAGCTATTAAATCTAGTTGCTTGCTGCCACAATGACAGTTACTATAAAGCTTTTCTAGAGGAATTTCTGCGCCACACTGGCGACATTGTGCTAATCCTGGAGTTTCTAAAATTTCTAGTGTTGCTCCTTGTAAAACTGTGCCTTGAGAGCAGATGTCGAAACAAAATTGTATGGCGTCTGGCATGATGGCTGAAAGTTTGCCTATTTGTAATAAGACTCGGTTGACTTTTTTGTTTTGGGCGTGTTCAGCCACAATTGCTACAATATTTTGCGTAATTCCTAGTTCGTGCATAAATATGAATATTTTTAACCGCAGATGGAGAGAAGTCTGAGCGCCGGCTTCCGGCGATCAGAACTTCGGAGCAGATGAACGCAGATGAATTATCTGTGTTTGTGTGTTTTAATGTGTGGTTTTATCTAAAAAATATCTAGTAGTCTGTTTGTAGTGAGGACTTTAGTCCTCGTATTTTTGAGGACTAAAGTCCTCACTACGAACAAATTATCACAAGTTATGTTGACTACATAAAATTAACAAATTCTCGGTAGTTGATCGCCGACGAGCATATCTAGGATGCGTTCAGTACCGAAGGTTGTTTTTAGTAAGACAACGCCTGGGGGAGAGGGAATGGCTTCACCGATGATACAAGCATGTTTGCCTACTGGGTGTGATTTCATTGCTGATAATACAGTTTCGGCATTTTCTGGTCTGACGACGACTACTAGCTTGCCTTCATTTGCTAGATATAATGGGTCTAAACCTAGAATTTCACAAAATCCCTTGACTTCTTCGCGAATTGGGATATAATTTTCATGGAGGCGGATTCCAACGTGAGAACTGAGGGCAAACTCGTTTAAGACTGTGGCTAATCCGCCGCGTGTTGCGTCTCTCATGGCATGAATTTGGGGGCAGACGTTGAGGATTGTTTGGACTAAGTCATTCAATGGTTGACAGTCACTTTCAATATCTGTTTCTAGTGCTAATTCGCCACGGGCAATGAGGATGGCTGTGCCATGATTACCCACTTCACCATTAATAATTACTGCATCTCCGGGTTGGATGTTGTGGGCAGAAATAGTAACTCCTGCTGGAATGACTCCAATTCCTGCGGTATTAATAAATAGTTTATCTGCTGCACCGCGATGGACGACTTTTGTATCACCTGTTACAATTTGTACAGCTGCTTTTTTAGCGGCTGTTTGCATACTTTCAGCTATGCGCCGTAATGTTTCTATGGCAAATCCTTCTTCTAAAATGACGCTACAACTGAGGTATAGTGGTTTAGCACCACTCACAGCTAAATCATTGACTGTGCCGTTGATGGCTAATTCTCCTATGTTACTGCCAGGAAAGAATAAAGGGTCTACAACGTAGGAATCAGTAGTAAAAGCTAGTCTGTCTCCTTGTTGGATGAGGGAGGCTAAATTGAAAGTTGCTTGGTCTTCTAGTTGGGAGAGAATGGAATTATCAAAAGTATTGACAAAGATATCGTCTATTAAATCACGCATTGCTTTGCCACCGCTACCATGGGCGAGGGTGATATGAGGATCTTGCACTTTACCTCGGCGACGGCGGATTGTTTGAAAGAGAGGATTTTGTGCTGGGTTGGTGGAAAAAATGTTCATATAAAAATTTGTTTAAATTGTTGATTTTTAGGGTGTTTGATGCTTATTTATAGTAATGGCGTAAATTATTTTTTGTCTCACGCAAAGGCGCAAAGACGCAAAGAAGAACACCAAGACTCATGACTTTTGTAAGAAGTCTATTGACTACCTGTCTTTGGTGGGTATTGCCCACATTTATCCTTGTTCATGCTGTCATGCTGTTACCTTTGCTTTTTCAGTTTTAGAAAAGTGACCGTATTTGTAGTAAGCTGCACAAGCACCTTCGGAAGATACCATGCATGTACCGATGGGTGTTTCTGGAGTGCAAGCTGTACCGAATACTTTACATTGCCAAGGTTTTAAGACTCCTTTGAGGATTTCACCACATTGACAAGCTTTATGGTCGGCTACTTTAAGATTGGGAATGATAAATTTGTGTTCTGCGTCAAATTGGGCATATTCAGGACGAATTTTTAACCCAGAATCGGGGATGTCGCCTAAGCCACGCCAATCAAAGTTTTCTCGCACTGCAAAAACTCTGTTCATGGCTGCAAGTGCTACATGATTCCCCGCTTGCTCTACTAATCTGTTATATTGGTTTTCTACTTGACAGCGTTTTTCTAGGAGTTGCTGCAATAGCATCCAAATAGATTGGAAGATATCTAAGGGTTCAAATCCTGAAATCACAATTGGTTTATGATATTGTTGAGGAATAAAGTGATAAGGGTCAGTACCAATGACCATGCTGACATGACCAGGACCGATGAATCCATCTAGTTGCAAATCGGGATTCTTTAGTAGTGCGTTGAGGGCGGGAATCACGAGGACGTGATTGCAAAACATACTGAAGTTATGAAGTTTTTCGGCTGCTGCTTGCAGGATGGTGAAAGCGGTACTGGGTGCTGTTGTTTCAAAGCCTAGGGCAAAGAAGACTACTTCTTTGTTGGGGTTTTCTTTAGCGATTTTCAGGCTATCTAAGGGAGAGTATACCATGCGAATATCTGCGTTTTTTGCCCTGGCTTGCAGTAAGTTAATTTTGGAACCAGGAACCCGCATCGCATCCCCAAAGGTGACGAAGATGACGTTGGAGTTTTGGGAGATGGCGATCGCATCATCTATTCTCCCTTTTGGCATGACGCACACTGGACAACCAGGACCATGAATAAGTTCTATAATATCTGGCAAAACTTCTTCTATGCCATACTTAAATATAGAATGGGTATGACCGCCGCACACTTCCATTATTTTGATGGGCTGTGGTAACTGTTGGCATAATTTTTCGATTTCGTGCAGTAAAGCTTTAGCTTTTTGCGGTTCACGGAATTCATCAAGGTATTTCATTTGTTGGTTGTTTGTTGGTTGTTGCTTGTTGTTTGTAATAACTCCTAACTCCTAACTCCTAACTCCTAATAACTCCTAACTATTTCTTGCAATAGCTTTAATGTTTCAGCGGCTTCTTGTTCGTTAATGCGATTCATGGCAAAGCCGACATGAACGAGTACCCAATCACCGAGACAAGATTCGGCGGGATGTTGTTCGTCTACGATGCAAGCAATGTTAATTTGACGTTTTACACCACCAATGTTGACGAGGGCTAATTTTTGCTGAACGTTTGTTATTTCTATGATTTGACCGGGAATTCCTAGACACATTTTTTGATTTTCCTTTTTAAGAGAAACGAACCGCAAAGGCGCAAAGAACGCGAAGGAATGCAAAGAAGAGAAATAGATGAGTTAAGGAATATATGGCAATCCCATTTGATTTGTGAGAAAATACCGAGCCTCAGAAACCCGGTATCTGCGAGATACCGGGTTTCTTTATCTCACGAATGATTTAGGAATGCTATATTAAAATTATTATATCTTTGATTGAGCTGCTGCAATGACGGCTTGTCCTAGGGATAAACCACCATCATTGGGTGGAACTAAGCTGTGAGTTAGGACAGTAAATCTTAATTCTTGCAAGTGGTTAGTGACTTGTTCTAACAGAATACTATTTTGAAAAACTCCTCCTGTGAGAACGACTTGATTTGTTGCATTTTCTTGACAAAGATGGTTAACCATGTTTACAATGGTGTTAGCCAAGCTTTTGTGAAATTTAGCAGCGATGATTGGTTGAGGAATCTCCTGCTTTAAGTCATTAAGCAAGGCTTGCCACATTGGGTGTGGGTCTATGAAATAAATATTATCTAAAATGTCAAACTGAAATGGGTAAAGTTGGGTTTCTTTATGATTATTTAAGAAATTTTTATCTACATTGGCTTCCATTTCAATTGCGGCTTGTCCTTCATAGCTACATTCTTCTCGGCAAATGGCGATCGCAGCAGCTACGGCATCAAATAAACGCCCAACTGATGAAGTGAGAGGAGAGTTGATTCTTTTTTCTATAAGCTGATTGAGAAGGTTAAGTGGCTTTTGTTGTAGAAATTTTACGAATTCTAAATTTCCATATTGATTTTTTAAATCGTCCCAAGCAAATGCTGATATCAATTGAGCATAGGTGTTACGCCAAGGTTCTCTTATTGCTTGTACTCCGCCAATCATCGGCACTGGCTTAAATGTTGCCAGTCGCTTAAAGCCGCGATAATCTGCTAAAAGAAATTCTCCACCCCACAAAGTTCCATCTTCGCCATAGCCTAACCCATCTAAGGCGATACCTAAAATAGGTGGTGCATCGAGAGGTATGTTATTTTCTGCCATGCAAGCGGCTATGTGGGCATGATGATGCTGGATGTGGTAAAGTTTGATTTGATGGACGGCTGCTAGTTCTTTCCCAAATTTTGTTGATAGATATTCGGGATGAATATCGATGGCGATGCCTGCGGCAACCCCTTCGGTGTACGCTTCGGGTTGATGCTCAAATAAATTTACATATAAATTCAGTGTATCCTGATAGTTTTTAAAAACCGCAGCATTTTCTAGGTCTCCTAAATGTTGCGAGAGGATTGCTTGTCCATCCCGCAACAAGCAAAAAGTATTTTTCAACTCGCCGCCCATTGCTAAAATCTGAGGAACGCTGTTAAATCCTGGTGGTAAATTGATAGGTGCTGGTGCGTATCCTCTAGCACGTCGAATGGTTTGGACTTTATCACCTATAACCCGCACTACTGAATCATCAACCCGGTTGACAATCTCTCGATTATGGAAAAGAAAATAATCAGCTATTTTTCCTAATTTATCACGCGCTTCGTCATTATCAATACATTGCGGTTCATCAGCAAGATTACCACTTGTTAAGACAATGGGGCGATTCATGCGTTTGAGAATTAGATGATGTAGAGGGGTATAAGGTAGCATAAAGCCGAGGGTATTTTGCCCAGGCGCGACTGAAGAGGAGAGTGGGGAATGGGGAGTAGGGAATGGGGAATAGGGAGTGGGGAGTTGGGAGTTGGGAGTTGGGAGTGGGGAGTTTTTCTTTTGTTTCCCTCTCACTCTATCCCATTTCCCTCTATCCCCCATTCCCCATTCCCCATTCCCCATTCCCCACTCCCCATTCTTTATTCCCCACTCCCCATTCCCCATTCCCCACTCCCCATTCTTTATTCCCCACTCCCCATTCTTTATTCCCCATTCCCCATTCCCCACTCCCCTCTTCTGTAGTAATACAATCGGCGCGGCGGGACTTTCTAGTAATTCTCTTTCCTTGGGTGTGAGGGTGCAGTATTCTTCAATGACTGCTATGTCCCGCGCCATTAAAGCGAAGGGTTTGCGATCGCGTCTTTTGCGGTGACGCAGTTTTTGCACAGCAGTTTCTTGTGTCGCATCGCAAGCAAGATGAATTCCACCCAACCCCTTAATGGCAACAATCTCGCCTTTTTGCAACAAGGTACAGACAGCATCAACATCATCCAGCATGGAGAACATGGAAGCTGTTATCGGTTTACCATCGGTACGTTCTAAAGTCACCTTGGGACCACAGAAAGGACAAGCTACAGGTTGGGCATGAAATCGGCGATTTTCTACATTATTGTATTCAAAGGCGCAATTTGAACACATGGCAAAAGCTGCCATGCTGGTGTTATGTCGGTCATAGGGAATGGCACGAATAATACTCAGGCGGGGACCACAATGAGTACAGTTGGTGAAGGGATAACGATACCATCGACTAAAGGGGTCAAAAATTTCTGCTTTACATTGTGGACAAGTAGCAGCATCGGGAGCAATTTCTGTTGTTACCGTATTACTAACACTGCTAGAAATGACAAAATCATCAAAGCTAAATTCACCTTCATAACGCCTGCGCGTCAGTTCATTAATTCTTGCCAGTGGTGGACACTCTTGCTGCAATCTTTGGATAAACTCTTCTAAAGAAGTTTCACTACCAGATACCCGAATTAACACACCTTGACCGTCATTACAAACCTCTCCACGTAACCCACACGCTTTTGCCAAACGATACACAGTAGGACGAAATCCCACCCCCTGAACTGTACCACGAACCCGGATTTCCTCCATCTTCTCTGCGCCTCTGCGGTTCATTTATCTTTATACTGTAAGGTAAAATTAAATTACGAATTACGAATTATGAAATTTCCCACAGCAAAATGCGATTATTCCCAGAGTCAGCGATCGCCGCAGTCCTACCATAAATTTGTATCCCATAACACCAATTAAGACTATTTCGTGTTGGTAGTCCATAATCCCGATTTTCACCTTTACTTTGAAAATTTATTTGTCCAGCAAGCGCTTTACTCTCAGCACCTTGTAAAGATAAAATTGATTGTGGCATTTCCCAGCCTAACAACCGGGAGTTGGCAGTATCCGCAACGAAGAGCCAATTATCATCAGAAGCAACACCATAAGGCATACTCAGACTACTAGCATTAGGAAAATAAACTCCTTGATTCATTTCGACCGAATCAAAAGTTCTTTGTCCTAACACCACTGCACAAGGTGCATTATTTTCTGTCGGCATACCAGACCATATCATGACACGGTTATTACCCGCATCGGTGACAACGAGATTTTCTCTCCAAAAGGTGATGTCGTGACACCAACGCATACTCGATGCTGAGGGAGTACCGCCACTGTTTTCGTTGCGCGATCGCATATCTGGTTGTCCCAATACTAAATCTGCTGCTTGACCATTTTCTTCAGGTAATTGATGCCAAATCAACACCCGCCGATTTCCTGTATCGGTTACAAATAGCCTTCCTTGGTGATAGAAGACACCATAACACCAATTTAAAGTATTAGCAGCAGCTTCTCGGTTTCCTCTGTTCGGTTCATTGGCGGTAAAATTAACTTGACCTAAGACTAAGTCTGCTGGAACGTTGCTGTCTTCTGGTACTTTTTTCCAAACCAAAACCCGGTGATTCCAAGCATCCGCTACCACCAATCCTTCACCACACGCACAAATTCCTGTTGGGACATTGAAGGTTGTTCTTCCTGGTGTACCCTTGGCATTTTGTCCTTCATGGTTAAAGTCTGGTTGTCCAATGACCCAATCAGCAGGTTGACTATCTCTAGTCGGTAACCTCCGCCATCCCAATAAACGATGATGTCCGGTATCTGACACCCACATTGGTTCTGTTTGAGATATTAAGCATACACCGCGAGGACCAAACATGTCTATCTTGGTTGGGGCGACGGGTATGACTAGTTTTTCTGGTTCGATGTTTCTGCCTAAAATGACTTTTGCGCCTTCAGGTGAGAGGGGTAGTTGGGGTGTTTTTGTTGATGTGGAAGTCATTATTGAACCGCAGATGAACGCAGATGGACGCAGATGAAATCAGATAATTATTTGTTTTGTTGTTTTGAAAAAGTAGAGACGCGATTAATCGCGTCTCTACACAATCGCGATTTTCACTTCATTTTGAAGTCCTTAAGGAGAAAAGGCATAATTGCTCCGGTGACTAAGCTAGAAACTGTAACTGATAACCATAAGGGAAATTTTACCCATGCAATTGATATCAGTAGCAGTAACCCTATTGCACTACCAATCGCAGTTTGCCGCACAAAATACATTGGGTCGCGTATTAGCTTTCCCTTGAAGAAGAGTTTAGCAGATACCCATCCTATTTCTAACATAATGACTCCTAAAACATTATTAAGAAGTTGATCATAAGCATTCCTAATATGATTGCTGGAATAACACCAGCAGGAGCTAATAATCCACCGAGAATAGCAGACAATTGATAACCAATATCTTTCCCTGCTAACAACATTCCTCCAATAGCACCACCAACCATAGAAAAAGTGACTGCTATTAATAACCACACAAATCCTGTTATCAAGTTAATTTCGTCACCAGCCAAGCTTGTGAATAAATCTGTTAGAGTGTAGTTGCTCAAAGTTTCTGCCATTTTGTACCTTTACCTCTATTTAATTAATTTTATTTTTTTTAATAAGTATAAAGATTCGTTCGTAGTTGCGCTTTAGCGCCCCAGATATGAGCGCTAAAGCGCAACTACAAACCTTTATTCGTGCCTACCTACTTAATTTTTAACTCCTAACTCCTCACTCCTAACTCCTAACTCCTAAGTTCTACCTTTAACTAGTTAATCAATTTGTTATTCATCAACTATTTTAAAAAATTGAGATGTACTCTTGTTGACAAATTAATCTAAATATATATGATGAAATTCAAACAATATTAGACGTATCACGAGGGTCAATAACACTCAGACGGCTACAGCTAGTGCAAGAATAAGATAACCGCTTGATACATTCTTTGCCGTGACCGATTCCCTCTTTCCTGAATTGAGTAACTATGATGCTTTTCTAAGCACCCTTAAACAGCGCATTCGCACCGCGCAGGTGCAGGCAGCACTTGCTGTGAATCAAGAGTTAGTGCTGCTTTATTGGCAGATCGGCCAAGAGATTCTTGAGCGCCAGCAACGGGAAGGATGGGGTGAGTAGCTGTATAGATATATCTATGCATATCTATGCATATCTTTGAAAATACCGAGATAAATAAATGTAGTTTGACATGGCTTGAAAAACGAGCTATAATAGATTATGTTTATCTCCTTCCGAGTCCGCCTAGCCAATTGGAAAGCACGTTCGGTTGCATGTAGGTAAATTGTGTTTTCGGACACTAATAACATTTGCCCGTCTTAACAGGACACGAATGGTTACGTCTTTTGGTCGGCTTGCCCGCTATGCTGGTAAGCAGGGACTTCTGGACAACTCAATTAATTGAGGTTATTCGAGGTTGGTGGGAATCCAACGGGAAATGATACGGTATCCGTTGCCGTATCTAGGTCGGAAAATCGTGTCAAACCTAGTTTATCTAGGCTTGCCCAGATTTGCCCAGATTTAAATTAACGGTACTAAGGTAATTGAGCGTCTAGCGAAAGACTTAAAACGGGAGTTTCCCCAGATGAAGGGGTTCTCCCGTACAAACCTGCTCTACATGCGGGCTTTCGCGGAAGCTTACCCTGATGAGCAATTTGTCCAGCAGCTTGGTGGACAAATTCCCTGGCGGCATAACTGCGTTTTGCTGGATCGCGTGAAAGTACCGGAGCACAGCGGGTTTGGTACATTCAGCAGACTATCCAGAACGGCTGGAGCCGCGCCATCCTGGAGATGCAGATTGAAACCCGTCTTTATGAACGTCAGGGTAATGCCATCACTAACTTTAGCCAGACTCTGCCCAAACCCCAATCCGATTTAGCGCAGCAGCTTATCAAAGACCCCTACAATTTTGACTTCCTGACATTGGGCAAAGAGGCTCAAGAAAGAGATTTAGAGCGGGCGCTCGTGGATCGCATTCGTGATTTTCTCCTAGAACTGGGCACAGGTTTCTCATTTGTGGGAAGCCAGTATCCTATTGAGGTCAGTGGCCAGGAATATAGGATTGATCTGCTATTTTATCACCTCAAGCTGCGCTGTTTTATAATTATAGACCTTAAGATGGTGGAGTTTCAGCCGGAATTTTCTGGGAAAATGAATTTTTATGTGTCGGCAGTGAATGCTATTCTTCGGCATCCTGACGATCAACCTACCATTGGTATCATTCTTTGCAAGTCTAAGAACAAGACAATTGCCGAATTTGCCCTGCAAGGGATGACACAGCCTATCGGCGTTTCTACACACAAGATTGCAAGGGACGTTCCAGAACAGCTTAAAGATATTATACCTACCGTTGAGCAACTGGAAATGGAACTCGATAGTGCGATCGCTGAACTGGAAGGGCAGAATCAGGGCGAATTGGATACGTGACACAAGCCCAAGGTCAAACTTTACTATATACTATAGTTACGGCGTAAATTACAAAAATTATTAATCACTCATTAGTTTGACTGGTTAGTGATTTAGCAGGTAGAGTGCAACAACCCACATGAGCCTAGACCCTCTAATTGGAACAACGCTCCGGAATCACTACGAGATTACTGAACTGCTGGGTAGCGGGGGGTTTAGTAATACCTATTTAGCTAACGATTTGGATTTACCTGGACAACCTTCGTGTGTTGTCAAACATCTCAAACCAAAAAACCCAAATCCTGCTATGATGCCGATCGCCCAAAGGCTATTCGAGAGGGAAGCACAAACTCTGTATCGACTTGGCAAGGAGAACAATCAAATTCCCGAACTTTTTGCCCACTTTGAAGAAGGCGGGCAATTCTACTTAGTACAAGAATTTATTGAAGGGCATGATTTAACAGAAGAGATTATACCAGGTTCGTGCAAAAATGAGCAAGTCGTTTTTAAACTTTTGCTGGATATCCTGGAAGTTTTGGCATTTGTTCATCAAAACAACGTTATCCATCGGGATATCAAGCCACAGAATTTAAGGCGGCGGCGCAAAGATGGAAAAATTGTGCTGATTGACTTTGGGGCGGTTAAGGAAATCAGTGCTTTGTCGGTGAATAATCGAGGGGAAACAAACCAGACGGTGGCGATCGGTACTCGTGGGTATATGCCTGCCGAACAACAGAATCTTCAACCGCATTTTAGCAGTGATATTTATGCAGTAGGTATCATTTGTTTCCAAGCGTTGACAGGGTTAAAACCTTTAAATCTACCGCGAGACTACCACACAGGCGAGTTGTGTTGTGCTTTATTTAGCGAGTGCGCTCAAATTAACCTAGGTTTTAAAGAAGTTTTAGATAAAATGGTGCGCTTTGACTATCGTCAGCGTTACCAAAACGCGACTCTGGCTTTGGAAGCCCTCCAGCCACTGCGCAAAATTTATCAGATATCACGTTATACTTCACCTAGCCTCATGTCAACCGTGGAGGAAAATCAAGCGTCCCAACCATCCTTCCCAACGCCAATTTCTCAACCTTCACTTTTAGGACGAATTCTCCAAGCCTTGCGCCAACTGTTTGATGGGGGTGAAACAAGCAATTCTCAACAGCCAAATATTATACCAGAACCAACCCCCCTCACGAAAAGTTGGGAGCAACCGGAAGGACAAGTCAGTCTAGACTCTGCCTTTTATGTCGAGCGTCCCCCGATAGAGAGTGACTGTTATGAAACAATTTTACAATCAGGGGCACTGATTCGGATTAAAGCTCCTCGGCAGATGGGCAAGACTTCACTTTTGACACGTATTCTCCGCCATGCCGAGAAACAAGGCTGTCAAACTGCATACTTGAACTTTCAATCAGCGGATGCAGAGTCTTTCACCAGCTTGGATAAATTCTTGCAGTGGTTCTGTGATAGTATTACCCATAAATTGAATTTAACAAATAAGCTAGCTGACTATTGGCAAAGTGTTCTTGGTAGTAAGAGCAAGTGTACAAACTACTTTGAAAAATACTTGTTAGCAACAATGACTAGTCCAGTGGTTTTAGGTTTGGATGAAGTCGATCAGGTTTTCCAACATCCTCAACTTGCTGCTGACTTTTTTGGATTGCTACGAGTTTGGCATGAAATGTCAAAGAATGAGGAAATTTGGAAAAAACTGAGATTGGTGATTGTGCATTCCAAGGAAGTTTACATTCCTCTCAATATTAATCAGTCACCATTCAATGTGGGATTGCCCATTGAGTTACCAGAGTTAAATCAGTCACAAGTGCAAGACTTGGTGCAACGACACAAGCTTGATTGGAGTCAGGCACAGATAACGCAACTCATGGCAATGGTGGGGGGACATCCTTATCTAGTCAGGCGATCGCTTTACGAAATTGCCCGTGGTAGGATGAGTTTACCTCAATTGTTACAAACTTCCCCCACCGAAGAAGGAATGTTCAGCGATCACTTACGTCGCCATTTATCCAACTTGCAAGAAGATGTCAATTTACTTGCTGCCATCAAACAAGTCATAGCATCTCCTCAACCAGTAAGGATAGAGACGGGTTTGGCATTTAAATTACGCAGTATGGGCTTGGTGAAATTCCAGGGTAACGATGTCATGCCCTTGTGTGATTTGTATCGGCAGTATTTTGGCGATCGCCTGGGAGTGGGGTAGGGGGTAGGTGGTAGGGGGTAAGTGGTAGGGGGTAGGGGGTGTGGAGAGGTTTGAGTTATACTGGGCTATCACTTCAGTAGGTGGTAGATAAGGAGGTAGTAAATGGGGATAGAGAGGTTTGAGCAACTCGATGTTTGGCAGGAGGCACATAAGTTAGTACTGCTTGTTTATAAGAATACGGCAAGCTTTCCCTCAGATGAAAAGTTTGGATTGGTTGTTCAGATGAGACGATCCGCTGTATCTGTACCAGCGAATATTGCTGAGGGATTTAAACGTCGAGGAATAGCAGACAAGGCTCGTTTTTATAACATCGCTCAAGCTTCTCTAGAGGAACTGCGTTACTACTTCATTCTCTGTCACGATTTAGAGTATGCCATTGATTACAACAACTTCTATTTAAAGTCCGAGCAGATTGGAAAAATGCTAAATGCTTTGATTAAATCCATCTCAAAATAGCTCGCATATATAATACCCCACCACCTACCACCTACCCCCTACCAATGAACAATACCCCACCTACCCCCTACCACCTACCCCCTACCCCCTACCAATATCAAGTCGGGGGTAGTCTGCCCATTGAAGCCCCTACCTACGTAACGCGACAAGCCGATACTGACTTTTACCAGGGCTTGAAGGCAGGGGAGTTTTGTTATGTACTCAATTCCCGGCAAATGGGTAAATCAAGCCTGCGAGTCAGAACGATGCAACGGTTGCAGGCAGAGGGTATAGCTTGTGCTGCTGTTGATATTACAGCTATTGGTGCATCGGATACTACTCCAGAACAGTGGTATGCTGGGGTGATAGATAGGATAGCGAAGAGTTTAAAGCTGGATGGAAAATTTAATTTAGACAACTGGTGGTTGAGTCACGCAAAGCTATCTCCTGTGTTGCTATTTAGCAAGTTTATTGAAGAAGTTTTACTTAAGTTGATTGAGCAAAACTTAGTGATTTTTGTAGACGAAATCGACAGTATTCTCAGCCTTAAATTCAACTTAGATGATTTTTTTGCTGTTATCCGTGACTGTTATAATCATCGAGCCGATAAGTTGGAATACCGACGACTCACATTTGCCCTGCTAGGGGTGGCAACTCCCTCAGATTTGATCCAAGACAGGCGACGCACACCTTTTAATATTGGTAAAGCTATTGAATTGGCTGGCTTTGACTTACAATCAGCTAAACCGTTAGCTCAAGGTTTGGCAGTTAAAGCTACCAATCCCAAAGCTATGTTGCAAGCTGTATTGGATTGGACAGGGGGACACCCATTTTTGACACAAAAAGTTTGTAAGCTAATTCAAACTGCCGATTCTCCCCTTCCAGAGGATGCCGTTGCACAATGGGTAGAGGAGTTGGTGCAAACATTGGTAATTTATAACTGGGAGGGCTTTGATGAACCAGAGCATTTGAAGACGATACGCGATCGCATTTTACGGAGTGGCGGACAGCGTACAGGTCGTTTACTTGGATTATATCAGCAAGTTTTGCAACAAGGGGCGATCGCCGCAGATGGTAGTCTTGAACAAATGGAATTGCGGCTATCAGGATTGGTAGTCAGGCGTGAAGGGAAGTTGAAAGTTTACAACCGCATCTACGCAGCAGTTTTTAATCAGAGTTGGCTGGAAAAGGCACTAGCAGATTTGCGCCCTTATGCAGAAGCACTCACAGCTTGGGTAGATTCGGGTTATCAAGATGAATCTCGCCTGTTGCGGGGGCAGGCGTTGCAGAATGCCTTGGCATGGGCGACTGGTAAAAGCTTGGGCAATGTGGATTATGAGTTTTTAGCTGCCAGTCAAAAATTAGACAAAAGAGAAGTTGAAAATGCTTTAGCAGTCAAAGAAGAAGAGGGACGAATATTAGCTCAAGCAAATGAGACATTAACCAAGGCGCAACGAAAAGCCAAGCGGCAGATTCGGATTGGGAGTACAATACTGGCATTGTCCATAATAGGAGCAATAATCGCAGGAGTACTAGCAGGTAATGCAACAAAACTTGCATGGGAAGCACAACAAGGCACTAAGCTTGAACAGGCAGGGGTTAGTGCTTTGCAGCAGTTTGAGTTTCAACAAATAGAACCATTACTGTCAGCTATGGATGCTGGACAAAGGTTGAAAGAACTGGTTAAAGACGGACGTTCTTTAGAACAGTATCCAGCTGCCAGTCCCATTTTGGCTTTACAAACAATTCTTGACAATATTCGAGAGCGGATTCAACTCACCGCTGTCAGAAGTGCCAGTTTTAGCCCGGACGGACAGCGCATCGTCACCGCATCATTGGACAACACCGCACGGGTGTGGGATTTATCCGGCAAGCAAATCGCCGTCCTCACCGGGCATCAGTATGGTGTCATCAGTGCCAGTTTTAGCCCGGACGGACAGCGCATCGTCACCGCATCATTGGACAAAACCGCACGGGTGTGGGATTTATCCGGCAAGCAAATCGCCGTCCTCACCGGGCATCAGGGTTTTGTCATCAGTGCCAGTTTTAGCCCGGACGGACAGCGCATCGTCACCGCATCCGATGACAAAACCGCACGGGTGTGGGATTTATCCGGCAAGCAAATCGCCGTCCTCACCGGGCATCAGAGTTGTGTCTACATTGGCAGTATTAGCCCGGACGGA
>JADQBA010000309.1 GCA_016903675.1 Stigonema ocellatum SAG 48.90 = DSM 106950
TTCCAGTACCTTTGGCAAGGGTGATGCAGGTAATGTGATTATTGATGCACGTGGTAGAGTCTCTTTTGATAATGGTTTTGCTTTGAGCACGGTAAACCAGAATGGTGTAGGAAAGGGCGGGGATATCCGCATCAGCGCTGAAGAAATGTCTGTAACCAATGGCGCTGAACTTCAATCCCTCACCCGTGGACAAGGAGATGCAGGTAACATTGAAATCAATGCCAAAAATTCTGTTAGTGTTTCCGGAACCAGTTCAAGTAGCGGATTCTCTAGTGGGTTATTTACATCTACATACCCCAATTCCACAGGTAATGGTGGCGATATCACTGTAAATACCCCAATATTGCGTGTATCAGATGGTGCAGTCTTAGATGCGCGAACTTGGAGTAATCGCAATGGCGGCAATATTACCTTAAATGTGAAACTTGGTGAAATTCTTAATGGTGGACAGCTTCTTTCTACATCTTCTGGTGCTGGCAATGCCGGGAAAATTACAGTTAATGCTACAGACCAACTTATTGTGGATGGAAGCGATAGCAATTTCAGTAATCGGTTAGCTAAATTTGGCACAAATGTTGTTGCACCTGTGGATGCTTCCAGTGGCTTTTTTGTCCGTTCTCAAAGTACAGGAAGCGCAGGCGATATTGAAGTCACCTCACAGCAAATTCGTTTAGACAACGAAGCAAGATTCATCGCTGAATCTGCATCAGGTAATGGTGGTAATATTAACCTCCAAGTTAGAGACTTACTGCTGCTACGTCATGGGAGTCTCATCTCCACCTCTGCGGGGACTGCCAATGCAGGCGGCGATGGTGGTAACATAACTATCAACACTCCCAATGGTTTCATCGTCGCTTTCCCAGATGAAAGCAGCAACATCACTGCTAATGCTTACACAGGCATTGGTGGTAGAGTCCAAATTAACGCTACAGGGGTCTATGGGATTCAATTTCGCGACCAACTAAACCCACTTACTAACAATATCACCGCCAGTTCAGAATTTGGTAGTGCTGGTACAGTACAACTCAACATCCCCAATAATGACCCAACTCAGGGGTTATCCACCTTGTCTGGTGAGTTAGTAAATGTTGAGAATTTAATTGCCAATAGCTGCATTGCACGCACTCATCAAAAGCCGGGGGGCACTTTCTTTATTACTGGTGCTGATGGTTTGCCAAATCGTCCTGGGAATGTATCAGTTTCATCCTATCCCACTGGGGAAGTGCGTAGTATAACAGGTAGAGACAAGGGTTATCGCGTCTCTACATCACGTCCGTGGCGCAAGGGCGACCCCATTGTCGAACCCCAAGGCGTGTATCAACTCCCGAATGGACATCTTGTTTTGAGTCGAGAGTGCAATTCCTAATCGCATCAGTCAATCATCCTCTCTTTTCATCTGCGTACCCTACGGGAAGCCGCCCAAGGGGCGTCTACATCAGCGTTTATCGAAGAAAGGCAGAGGGCAGGAGGCAGAAGGCAGAAGGAAATTCTGGCTCCTGTCCTCTGCCCGTGACCGTAGGGAACAAGGGTTTAAAACCCCCACCAAATTTTTAATTTGGTGGCTCTTATTCAGGAGGGGTCTGAATCCCCTTCTGAATAAAACCTTCTGCCTTCTGCCCTCTGCCTTCTGCCTTCTTCAACTGCGGTTTCATATTATTCCAACCTTTAAAAATTTTTTCCAAATTGTTGTTAGTTGTTTAGTGTTTGATATCAAGTCCGTCGAATCACACATAATAAAAGAACCCCTCCCCTAGCCCGTAAGCGCAAGCGGTCCGGGGAGACTCTGCTTTCACTTTTAGGCGGTCCGGGGTTGAGTGGGAATTATGGTTAATTTATCGGACATGACATCACTTCACCGATTGCGGGTAATTCTAGTGAGATGAAAGCATAACGGTTGTGCTGCCCTCAAAGATGTGATTAACTGAATCTTTGTGCAGAGTAATTTTACTGTGTAGGAAAAAATACAATGCTTTTGATGAGCGTCCAGGCACGGTGGTTATTGGGAATTGCGGTTATTGGGGTAAACATTTTGTCTGGGGACAGGGGGCTTGCCCAGATTATACCAGATGGGACTTTACCAAATAATTCTGTTGTGACACCAAATGGTAGCACTTTGAATATTACGGGTGGTACTCTTTCAGGGGCTAATTTGTTTCACAGCTTTAAAGAGTTTTCCGTTCCCACAGGAGGGACTGCTTTTTTTAACAATGCTACTGACATACAGAACATCATCAGCAGGGTAACGGGTGGGTCTATCTCTAATATAGATGGGTTGATTCGGACATTAGGTAGCGCTAACCTGTTTCTGATAAATCCAAATGGGATCATCTTTGGACCAAATGCTAGTTTGAATGTTGGGGGTTCGTTTGTCGCATCAAGTGCCAGCGCTATTAAATTTGGCAATCAAGGTTTCTTTAGCGCGACAAATCCAGATACTCCGGCATTGCTGACCATAAATCCATCAGCGTTGTTTTTCAATCAACTTACCATCCCTGGGATTAGCAATAGTTCCGTAGCACCCGCAGGACTAAACCCAATAGGGGTGGAGGTGACAGGATTAAGAGTACCAGATGGTAAGAGTTTACTACTAGTAGGTGGCGATGTCAATATAAATGGCGGTAGCCTGAGAGCTTATGGGGGACGGGTTGAGCTAGCAGCCATTATTGCCCCAACAGAGGTGGGGTTAGATGTAGGACAAAATACTTTGACCATTCGTATTCCTGAAGATGTACAAAGGGCAAACGTATCTCTGAGCAATGGCGCAGAAGTCAATGTCCGTGCACTTGATGGTGGTAGCATCGCCATTAATGCTCAGAATGTGAATTTGACTGGAGGAAGTATACTGCGTGCTGGAATAGAATCAGGATTGGGGACGCAACAGAGCAAAGCGGGAGATATTGAAATTAATGCCAAAGGGGAAACTGTTCTGAGTGATGGTAGCTTTATTGCCAATGTGGTGCGACCAAACGCAGTAGGTCAGGGCGGGAATATAAATATCACCACAGGTGCGCTGACACTAAATGGTGCAGCCCTAAATACCACAACCTATGGACAAGGAAATAGCGGTAACGTGTCTGTGTTCTCATCAGGTCCTGTGTCCTTGGTTGGTGGTAACATATTTACTGGTCCTGACACAGGGGCAGTAGGTAATGGGGGTAATATTAGTATCTCAGCAGGGTCAGTAACTCTTACCAGTGGCTCTATTCTCGACGCTAGTAGTGCTGGATTTGGGAATGGGGGCAACATTATTATCAATGCTGGCCCTGTGTCCTTGGTTGATAGTACAATACTTACTAGTGTTGAGGCAGGGGCAGTGGGCAATGGTGGGAACATTAACATTCAGGGAACCTCCCTCTCCTTAACTGATGGTACTCAACTGATAAGCGCAGTCAGAGAAGCGGATTCTACCAACCCAGCTGGACGAGGAAATGCGGGGAATGTGAATATTAACGTTCGGGATGCGCTCACAATCAGCGGGGAAAAGGACGGATTGGCCAGTGCGATTTTTAGCAGGATAGAACCAGGAGGGATAGGTAATGGGGGTAATATTAGTATCTCAGCAGGGTCAGTAACTCTTACCAGTGGCCCTGAGATCGACGCTGCTAGCTATGGACTTGGGAATGGGGGCAACATTACGATCAACGCTCGCGATACAGTTACTTTTGATGGTGTTGGTAGCAATGGCATACCCACTCGTGCCCGAACCGCTTTGCTACCTTCGGGTGAAGGTATTGCAGGAGATATCAAGATCACAACAGGGTCGTTATTTTTGAGTAATGGAGCCTCTATCGTTAGCGTGACTTTCGGTAAAGGTAATGGAGGTAGCATTACAATCAATGCTCGCGATACCGTTAGCGTTGATGGCTCTAGTTCTGTCTCCAGCGATGTAAATAAGCAAGCTGTGGGTAATGGAGGAGATATCCGGGTGACAACCGGGTCGTTGTCCTTAACCAATGGTGCTCAACTAACTAGCAAAGTTAGAGGGCAAGGAAACGCTGGCAATATTACCATCGATGCCCGTGATACAGTCAAGCTTGATGGCATAGGCAATGCAATTGCTGGTATCCAGAGCGATTTACTCACTGGGACGGGAAAGGGAGGAGATATTCTAGTACTAACTGGATCGCTGTCCTTAACCAATGGTGCTCAACTTTCTGCGAACACAAACGGAAGAGGGAATGCAGGGAATATCACTATTAATGCTCGTGACACTATTACCTTTGACGGGGTAGGAAACAACGAATCCCCTTTCCCTAGTAGTGCATCCACTGTAGTTGTATCTAAAGGCATAGGCAATGGAGGAGATATCCGTGTCAGTGCGAGGGAGTTGTTGTTAAAAAATGGCGGTCAACTCGGTACCTATAGCTCTGGGCAAGGTAAGGCTGGCAATATCCAAATCAATGTCAGCGATACTGTTACCTTTGATGGCACCACCAGTAATGGAATGGGAAGCGGTGCCTACACCCTTGCTACTGAAAATAGCAGCAAGGCAGGAGATATATTTGTTACAACTGGAACGCTCTCATTGACTAATGGTGGGAGGCTAGATACCAATGCTAAAGCTTTTGCAGGCAATATCACCATTAATGCCCGTGATGCAGTTATCTTTGATGGCACCAACGATAAGAGAGGATTGCCTAGTGGAGCAAACAGCTTCCTCTTAGATGGAAGCCCAGGTAAGGCGGGAGAT
>JADQBA010000358.1 GCA_016903675.1 Stigonema ocellatum SAG 48.90 = DSM 106950
TTATGGAAAATAAAAAAAATGTATTTCGAGACGCATAGCGCAAGAAATACTACGTCCTTACTACAAGCCCCTAAATTTATTTATGGGGTTCTTACTTTTGACTTTTGACTTTTGACTTTTGACTTCCCCGAAGGGGCTGACCCCAAACCTGCTATGCCCCTAGACTACTCTGGTCAAAATTTGCAAGGTCGCTCCTTTAGTGGTCAAGACTTATCAGGAGCTAACTTTTCGTACTCCGACATCCGTGGGGCAAATTTTTCAATGGCTATCCTCACGGGTGCAAATTTCAGCCACGTCACGGCGGGACTACCACGCTGCTGGGTTATTGGTTTAGTTAATGGGGCGTTGCTGTTGTCAGGAATATCAGGAGAATTTTCCAGTTTGGCAGGGTATTTGGTGACACTTACACTTGACAGAATCAACCATGACAACTTCAGTGCTGGTGTGGCATCCTTGATCATGCTAGTCATCTTGTTTGCGATCGCTATCCGCTATGGTCTAGGAATTGTCAGTTTTAGTTTCGCGATCGCAGTTGCTATTGCTGTTGATATCGCGCTCAGTTTCGGTTTCGCCATCGTTGTCACTGTCGCCAGCTCTTTGGCTTTCACTGCTGCTACTGCTGCTGTTTTTGCGGTTGCGATCGCCATCGTGGTCGCCAGCACAATAAAAACTAAGGTAGCAGCAAAACTCGTGGTTGGAGTTGCGCTCACTGTTGCTGTTGCTTTTGCAACCAAGCTCAGTGGTACTAGAGCGATCGCTCATCTGGTCGCAGGCACTGTCGCGGTTGCTGTGACACTACTTGGTGTTTACATTGGTCGGCGGACTCTAGCTAGTGATGAAAAATACAAATTAATTTGGTCGCTGGTGATGAGCTTGACTGCAAAAGGCACAAGCTTTAATGGTGCTGACTTGACCGACGCTGATTTCACACAAGCGACACTCAAGAATACTGACTTCAGAAACACTATTGTTACCCGTACCTGTTGGCATCAAGCCGAAGGTACGATCGACTTCAGTCAGCATTAAAGGGGATTGGGGACTGGGGACTGGGGACTGGGGACTCTTAGGAATTGTCTAAGGGGATTTGAAGAAAGCCCAAAAAGATTTTCAGGTACTCAGTGCGTCAATTAGCGTAACTCTAGTACACCGGGCGCAGAAATAAAGCTACTATTCGGGCATCAACGAAAAGCCTATGATGTAAGCTTTTTGAATTTTGAATGAGCGAATTCCGCGCAGCGGTACTAGTACAGGGGGCGCGTAAATAAGCCACCCATTTGAAATGTCTAAAACCCTGATGGTCACGGTAATTACGAATTAAGAATTACGAATTACGAATTCCGCACAGCGGTACTAGGTTGTTTCTGGCGGCTCACCACTAATGAAGAGTTCCTTTTTGCTGCGCTTCAACTGCTTCCAGAGCGCCTTAATCTGCTTGTAGGCGGATTCTGGTGAAAGTTTCCCAGATGTTTCTAAATTGGCTATGTAGCCAACTTTGTGAGCAAATTCTTGAAGGTTCGCATTAAAAACTAAGTTCTCTGGTTTGACCTGACCATAGTAGGTAGCGCGAGGGTAGAAAAATCTTTCTTTGTCTGCCTCATTGGGTTGTTCCATGGGTGAAGCTCTGTTGAAATTACTTTTGACTTATTATATAAACTATTCCTCTATCTGCCACCAACGGAGTGCCCCACCAAGTAATATGGCTCGCGCTTTGAGGGGTTTAGTAGACAAGACGAACCGTTCCGCAAACTTACCATCGTCACGCTTGAAGTGAATAAGTTAGAAAAAGCTTGTTATGACAGACATCAAAAAAGTAAGTGACCAATTTAGTGCAGCCGGACAAATTACCCCTGAAGAATTACAACAGGCAGCGAAAGAAGGGTTTAAATCTATACTAAACCTGCGTTCTTCTCAAGAGACAGGCTTTCAAGCTGATGAACAAGAACAGGCACTAGCCGCAGGACTTGATTATGCCAACATTCCATTAAATCCTTCACAACCAAATCAGGAGTCGGTAGATCAAGCAATTGGAGCAATTGAGAATTTACCCAAACCAATTTTAGTTCATTGTGCTGCTGGAGCCAGAGCCAGTGCCATAGCCCTAATTGCTACTTCAATTCAAGATGGTTTGACCCCAGAGGAAATTATTGCCAAAGCTCAAGAAATTGATCTGAAATTAGACCAACCTCACCTAAAGGATTTTCTAGAGCAACATTCTCAGAACAAGTAATGATTTTTTAACACAAACCTACTTAAAGTTTCTAAATGATAAGTGGAATTTTTGAAAATTGCATTGGCACAATAGATGGTGCGGCAGCCCTAAAATATTGGGATGAATTGGGTTACCAACTCATCCAGCAGGGACAGTTGAGTGCAGAACAAGCAG
>JADQBA010000072.1 GCA_016903675.1 Stigonema ocellatum SAG 48.90 = DSM 106950
ACTTCCCCAGCCAGCTACAACTGGAACATTTATGAACTCAAAGTAGCTGACAAAAAAACCTAAGTTCGTAGTAGCGCTTTAGCGCATCTTAAATCGCCGTTTTTTTGCAACTTCGCCGGTTAATTTCTTAGTTCGTAGTACCGCTTTAGCGCCTGTTAAATTGCAATGTGCTTGGGGGTAGCGGCCAATACCATTCACCTTGTTAGGTTGGGTTGAGGAACGAAACCCAACACTTTTCGGGGTTTGTTGGGTTTCACACAGTGAGACCCAACCTACGATTCTCTCCACACACTATCCTTAACTGAACCGTATTGTGTTAAATCCAATACCCGTGAATGTAAACCCTCACCCCTACCCCTCTCCCAATTTGGGAGAGGGGTGCCCGTCTAGGGCTATCTTGAGGGCGGTCATGAGGATGAAATACCAGGACTACTGCCCTCTGATTCTATTCATTCACGGGTATTGGGGTTAAATCGCCGTTTTTTTGCGCTGAAGCGCAACTACAAACCTATTAAAGTAGAGAGAAACTAATTTTTTGATAGTTTTTATGGATTCTGGTCTTTTTCCCCAAAAATTTGGACGTAGTTGGATTGTGGCTTTAGTGGGTTTTTGGGTAGCGATCGCCCTTACTGGCTGCAATCCCAATCAGTTTAAAACCGCAGCGGCTCAAATACCCCAGCTGGTCATCGCCACCACAGCCAACCCTAAAACCTTTAACTATGCTCTCACTCAAGAGAGTCCCAATATTTTCGGTTTCACTTATGAGACATTAGCTACTGTAAATGGAGTAACCAAGAAAATTGAGCCGGCTTTAGCTGAATCATGGGAAATCTCTGAAGACAAACTGCGGTATGTTTTTACCTTACGAGAAGGATTAAGGTGGTCGGATGGCTTGCCATTAACGGCTGATGATGTCGTATTCTCCTTCAATGACATCTATATGAATAAGCGCATTCCCAACTACTACAAAGATAATCTCTACATCGGTCTGAGCAAAGCTTTTCCTAAAGTCCGCAAACTCGACAACCGCCGAGTAGAATTTATTCTCCCAGAACCATTCGTGCCTTTTTTGGGATTAGTTGCTGCTGCAACTGGAATCCTACCAGAACACGCCCTGCGGCAAGCAGTGGAAACCAATCGCTCTGATGGCAGACCACTGTTTCTCTCAACTTGGGGAACAGACACAGATCCCAAGAAAATTATTGTGAATGGACCTTATACAATCGAGAGCTATGCAACCAGTGAACGCTTGGTATTTCGACGCAACCCCTACTACTGGCGTAAAGATGCACAAGGAAACCCACAACCATACATTGAGCGTGTGATCTGGCAAATTGTAGAATCACCTGATACAGAGTTGCTCCAGTTTCGCTCTGGAGGGTTAGATTTGCTAGAAATTAGTCCTCCAACTTTTCAATTGCTCAAGCGTGAAGAAAATCGAGGTAACTTTACCATCCAAAATGCCGGACCGGACGCTGGCACAAGTTTTATGGCTTTCAATCTCAACAAAGGTCGTCGCAACGGTAAGCCTCTGGTAGATCCAATAAAATCTCGCTGGTTTAACAACGTCGCTTTTCGGCAGGCAATAGCCTACGCTATTGATCGCCAAACCATGATTAATAATAATCTGCGAGGATTGGGTGAAACTCAAAACTCACCAATTTTTGTCCCCAGTCCCTACTATCTATCTCCCAAAGAAGGTCTAAAGACCTATGACTATAATCCCGAAAAAGCCAAGCAACTTTTGCACCAAGCAGGGTTCAAATACGATAACAAAGGTCGGCTGCTAGATGGAGATGGTCATCAAGTGCGCTTCACAATGTTATCGCCTGCTAGTAATAGACCCTCAGTCCCACCCAAAATCAAGCAGGATCTGAGCAAAATAGGCATTACAGTTGACTTACAGTATGTTGACTTCAATGTCATTGGAGGCAAAATCGCTCACACCCTTGATTGGGAATGTTATTTGGGAGCTATGGTCGGGAATATTGATCCACATGATGGTTACAATGTCTGGGCTGTAGAAGGTAGCTTCCACGTCTTCAATCAGAAACCTGCAAAAGGACAATCTCCAATAGAAGGATGGGAGTTTGCCAATTGGGAAAAGAAAATAGAGGATCTCTACATCCAGGGAGCAAGAGAATTCGACGAAGCGAAGCGCAAAGCCATTTATGCAGAAACGCAACGTCTTGCACAAGAATATTTGCCTTTTATTCACTTAGTCAATGGGCTGGCTTTAGTGACGGTACGCAATACCATCCAAGGCGTAAAATACACTTCTATTTTTCCTTCTCCTGGAGGTTATATTTGGAACATTTATGAACTGAAACTAGCAGATGAATTATGAATTATGAATTATGCTAAGCCATGATTTTTGTGATTTCCTCATTTTTTCGGCGTTACCTTGTAGTTCTATTGACATTAGCTTTAGGACTAAATTGTCAATTACTGCTTTTAGGTTGTCAGCCAGCAAATTTGAAAACTCATGCAGTACCAGTTTCTCAACTTGTGCTTTCTACGTTGAATGACCCCAAAACTTTTAATCCTGCTCTCAACCAAGAATTTCCTAACATTTTTCTATTTACTTTTGAAGGTTTAACTAGAGAAACCGGGGTAACAGGTGCCATTGAGCCAGCTTTAGCTGAATCTTGGCAAATTTCTGAGGATAAAAAACGAGTTGTTTTTACCTTACGGGAAAATCTGAAATGGTCAGATGGTCAGCCACTGACCGCAGATGATGTAGTGTTCACCTTTGAAGATGTTATTTTAAATAAACGAGTTCCCACCGATTTAAAGGATAGTCTAAAAATTGGTGTGAATAAAGCTTTTCCTCATGTGAATAAATTGGATGAGCGACGTGTAGAATTTATTGTACCAGAACCTTTTGCCCCTCTGTTGCGAGCGATCGCCCAACCAGATGGAGTTGCTATTTTGCCAAAGCATATTTTGGCTGAATCCATAAAATCTCTTGATTCCCAAGGAAACCCTCGGTTTGTTTCTACTTGGGCAACAGATACAAATCCCTCTAAAATTATCGTCAACGGACCATACAAGCTTGAAAGCTACACAGCAGGTCAACGCCTCGTGTTTCGCCGTAATCCATTCTACTGGCGAAGGGATGCTCAAGGACAACAATTACCATTAATTGAGCGGATTATTTGGGAATTTGTTGAAAATACAGATACCCAATTGCTCAGGTTTCGCTCTCATGATTTAGATGTGATGGGAGATACACGTCCACTGCGTCCAGAGTATTTTTCTTTATTAAAGCGAGAAGAAAAGCGAGGACAATTCAAAGTCTACAACGGTGGGGCTTGGTCTGGGACGATGTATCTGAGTTTTAATTTAAGTAAAGCTAGAGATAATAATAATCGACCGTTTGTAAATCCCATCAAGTCTCGCTGGTTTAATAATCTGGCATTTAGACAGGCAGTGGCTTATGCTATTGACCGTGAAAGAATACTGATCAATATCTTTCGCGGTATTGGTGTCGTGCAAAATTCACCAATTTCGGTGCAAAGTCCTTTCTATCTTTCCCCAAAAGATGGCTTAAAGGTCTACGACTACAACCCAAACAAAGCTAAGGAATTACTCTTAAACGCAGGTTTTCAATACAACAATCGCGGAGAACTTTTGGATAGTGAAGGGAATCGAGTCCGGTTCACTTTGCTGACTAACGCTGGTAACAAAGTCCGCGAAGCTATGGGAGCGCAAATTACACAAGACTTAGGCAAAATAGGTATTAAGGTTGACTTTAGCCCCATTAACTTTAATACCCTGTCGGACAAAATTTCAACGACACGAGATTGGGAATGCCATATGATTGGCTTTACAGGAGGAATTGAGCCGCACAGTACGGCAAATTTGTGGACGAGTCGAGGTGGCTCACACTATTTTAATTTAGCTCGTCAGCCGGGACAATTGCCTATTATAGGATGGCAACCCCTCCAATGGGAGCTAGAAATTGACCGTTTGTTTACCATCGGGACGCAGGAACTAGATGAAAAAAAGCGCAAAGCAATTTATGGAGAATTTCAGCGTATTGTTCAAGAGCAGTTACCTGTGATTCATTTAGTTAATGATGTGGCTTTAATGGCTGTGCGCGATCGCGTCCAAGGACTGAAATATTCTGGCTTACCTAGTTGGGGATTGTGGAACATCGAAGAAATTAAGTTCTTAAATAACTAAGCCCAGTAGGTAGTATGACTCAACCAAAAGATCTACATCATCTACTACAAGCCGTCGCCCAGGGTGAAATTTCTCCTGAATTTGCCCTTGACAAACTCAAAGACTTAGCCTACGAATCTGTGGGCGAGTTTGCCAAAATTGACAACCATCGTGCCTTGAGAACTGGTTTCCCAGAAGTCATCTGGGGACTGGGCAAAACTCCCGATCAGATTGCTCAAATTATGGAAGTGATGCGCCAACATAACCCAGTTGTCATGGCAACTCGTATAGAACCAGAAGTTTACGAGTTGCTACAAGCCAAGGTGAAAGGTTTGCGCTACTACAACTTGGCACGAATTTGTGCGATCGCTCCCCCTACCATAGAACCACAGTATCCCGGCATCCTCAGTATTATTTCTGCTGGCACTGCTGATTTACCCGTAGCTGAGGAAGCTGCTGTGACAGCAGAACTTTCTGGTTTTCACGTACAGCGCCTCTGGGATGTGGGAGTTGCAGGAATTCACCGGTTACTGAATAATCGCCACGTCATCGAATCAGCATCAGTGTTGATTGTGGTGGCTGGGATGGAAGGCGCTTTACCTAGTGTAGTGGCTGGTTTAGCTGATTGTCCGGTAATTGCTGTTCCTACAAGCATTGGTTACGGCGCAAGTTTTGGGGGATTAGCACCCCTCTTGACAATGCTCAATTCTTGTGCGGTCGGTGTAGGCGTGATGAATATTGATAATGGCTTTGGCGCAGCAATGTTGGCTGGCAAAATCTTACGAACAGCTCACAAAATCAAAAATGAATTATGAATTATGAATTATGAATTATGAAACTAAATAGGTTGGTGGAGATATAGCAGTCCTAAATGATTTGCATTCCTTGGAGAAACCCGTAGAACTTACGCATTGACAAAAAGAATAAACTATGTACAACATCTCTCGTTACAAGGCTCTGCCTTGTAATGCTCTTCAAAGGAGGCTCTGCCTCCCGATTTGAGGGGAGGCAGAGCCTCCCTTAATCACATTCTGTGGCAGAGCCTGGGAACGAGTCAAACGCCGGAATTTCGTCATACATATGACGGTTGATTTGTAAAGTGCGTAAGTCCTGACCCGGTTTCTTTAAGAAACCGGGTTTCTATAACTCCAGCTAACCTTAACTGAACGGTATTGGGTTTGGTGATGATGGCAATTCTCATAAATCAAATAGGATTGCTACATGTAAAGAAATTAGGACTTACGCATTGACAGAGAACGCAGACTATGCATCACATTCTCGTTAGTGGGCTGCTGCCTTGTAATGCTCCTTGGTGGAGGGCTGCTGCCTCCGCGTTTAATGGGAGGCAGCAGCCCTCCTTAATTACGTCCCCAGGCGGAGCCTGGGAACGAGGCAACGGGGCAACGGCGAAGTTTCGTTAGGCACATGATGGTTGATTTGTAAAGTGCGTAAGTCCTGGAAATATTAACCACTAACCACGCGCCAGCCCTTGTGTTTATTCACACCAATTTCCTTGGGTAATTATATTGGTGGGATCAAGGTACATGGGGGTTCAATATACGGACTTTGTATAATCTTTATATTTGGGTCAACTTTATTTCATCTAAATAAAAAGCCTTAGTTGTTATGCTAATACCAATTCTTCAAAACACATTGCACTTTATCTGACCCTCCCTGGGTTTGTAGTAGCGCTTTAGCGCCGGTTTAACCGCGATTTAAGTAGGTAGGCACAAATAAACCTAACTATGTAACAAAATGTAAAACGCTCGAAACCCTTGCGATTGCTTGACTTTGCTCCGCGCTGTTCGTAATAACATAGTTATAAATTTTCCCGCATACCTACTAAACCGGCGCTAAAGCGCTACTACGAACAATAGTATAAGCTTAGTTACTTTTATGAAAATAATAATGATTCAAGCAAATTTACGTAACCAGCAAATTATACTTTTGAACTTATCTTTAGTCACAAGTATTTTGTTACTCTTGCTTAGAGGATCATTTTTACCTCATTCTGTACAATATACATTCTTATCAACCTTACTTTCCCTAAAAGGGAATCATGATATATTTAGCGTTCAGAGCATTTGTTTTTTATTGTTAGCTACATTCTTTATCATTTTATCACTTTTATCTGTTCAGTATTTTTTGAAAGGATTTCAACGCTATAAATACAAAGCACTCTTGCCTTTGCTTATCAATATATTTACTATTATAGTTTTGTTGGTTATGCATAAGGTTTTTATTTTACAAGATTTTTATTCTCATGTTGGAGAGCGGGAAGAAATAGTGACAATGATCGCATCAGGTACATTAAAACAAAATGATTCACAACGGATAAAATGGTTCGATAATCTGAGTAATGTTCTTCATAAAATCTATAAGGTTCAATTACCATCTCAGTATACTCATCTTTCTGAAGGTGGTGAGAGAAGTGGAGAAATTAACATCATTACCAATCACAATAATCAGACTAAAATTATTGTGTTTTTTACCAGCATTGATGACTTTAATTATACAGCTTGGCTTTATAAAATAAATCCTAGTACACCCATTGAAAACTATCTTTTTGGAGTAGGAAATTTAAAATCATATGCACGGCTTTTACAGGCTAAAGAAGTTAATGATAATTGGTCTTGGGTGGATGTAGTTGAAAATTGAAAAGAGTTAGGATGTCGGGGAAAAAAAACCCAGTTTCGCACTTATTTACCAGGTTTCTGGAAGTAGTGCTTATAAGCATATAGCAATCCTAAATGATTTATAAACACCTCTCCCAAGTCCTCCTTGTCCCCCAAGTCTTCCTTGTCCCCTTTGTTCAGATCTCAAATAGGATTGCTATATTGGGCTATGCCGCACAATTACAGAATTTGTGTGGTATAACCGATTTGTTGACTGGACATTAACGTCAGTAGAGGTTATGACAGTGAAGTCATCCCGCTTTGCGGAGTCAATAGTCCAGAGTCTATTGACTATTTCCTTTTAGGCGTTATTACAAAATATGAACTTAATTAGCGATTCAATATTTCAGTTAATTGGTCATTTGTCTGTAAATTGGACAGTGGTAGCTCAACAAATCACTGATCCCGATGTTCTTGGTCAGATACAAAACGCCTTTAACCACTTTGTCAAAACAGGTCAAGTGTGGGCAATGTTGATAGGATTAGTTGTTGGCTATATGATTAGGAATCTAACAACCTACGGTTAAAAAATAGGGAATGGGGAATGGGGAATGGGGAATGGGGAATGGGGAGTAGGGAATGGGGAATGGGGAATGGGGAATGGGGAGTAGGGAGTGGGGAATAAGTTTGTTATTTGGGGAATTGTTGGTGGTTGTTTGGTAAGACAACTAACCAACAACCAACAATCAACAATTCCCCACTCCCCACTCCCCACTCCCCACTCCCCACTCCCCATTCTTATCTCCCCACTCCCCATTCCCCACTCCCCATTGTTATCTCCCCACTCCCCATTCCCCACTCCCCATTCTTATCTCCCCACTCCCCATTCCCCACTCCCCATTCCTGTTGATGTTTATGAATGAACAACAAACTTGGAGTCAGCGTTTTGAATCAGCGCTGCATCCGGCGATCGCTCGCTTTAATGCCAGTATCAATTTTGATATTGAATTAATAGAATACGACCTCACTGGCTCCCAAGCTCATGCCAAAATGTTAGCTCACACCGGCATCATTTCCCAGGAGGAGGGAGAGCAACTGGTTGCTGGTTTAGAACAAATTCGCCAGGAATATAGGCAAGGTAATTTTAACCCAACCGTCGAGGCGGAAGATGTACATTTTGCCGTTGAGAGACGCCTTGTAGAAATTGCTGGTGATGTAGGTAAAAAATTACACACTGCTCGTTCCCGCAACGACCAAGTAGGAACTGACACTAGACTCTACCTCCGCGACCAAATCCAACAAATCCGCAGCCGATTGCGGGAATTTCAACGTGTCTTGCTAGATATTGCGGAAAAACACGTTGAAACTCTGATTCCCGGTTATACCCACCTGCAACGTGCCCAACCCCTGAGTTTGGCTCATCACCTCTTGGCATACTTTCAGATGGCGCAACGCGATTGGGAACGCCTAGGAGATGTTTATCGCCGGGTGAATATCTCACCACTGGGGTGCGGTGCCTTGGCGGGAACTACTTTCCCCATTGACCGGCACTACACAGCAGAACTATTGCATTTTGATAGCGTTTATGCTAATAGCCTCGATGGAGTTAGCGATCGCGATTTTGCGATTGAATTTCTCGGTGCTGCTAGCTTAATCATGGTTCACCTCAGCCGTCTTTCAGAAGAGGTAATTCTTTGGTCATCAGAAGAATTCGGCTTTGTTACCCTCCTAGATAGCTGTGCCACTGGTTCCAGCATCATGCCCCAAAAGAAAAACCCCGACGTTCCAGAACTGGTGCGGGGTAAAACTGGCCGAGTATTTGGTCATCTCCAAGCCCTGTTAGTAATGATGAAGGGGCTACCCTTGGCATACAACAAAGACCTGCAAGAAGATAAAGAAAGCTTATTCGACACTGTTAACACAGTCAAAGCCTGTTTGGAAGCAATGACTATTTTGCTCTCGGAAGGTTTGGAATTTCGCACCCAGCGCTTAGCAGAAGCTGTTACCCAAGACTTTTCCAATGCTACCGATGTAGCAGATTATCTAGCGGCACGGGGCGTCCCCTTCCGGGAAGCTTACAACCTCGTGGGCAAAGTGGTAAAAACCAGTATTGCCGCAGGTAAACTACTTAAAGATTTGAGTTTGGAGGAGTGGAAACAGTTGCATCCAGCGTTTACAGCAGATATTTATGAAGCGATATCGCCTCGACAAGTGGTTGCTGCGCGTAACAGCTACGGTGGTACAGGCTTTACACAGGTAAGTAAAGCACTCCAGGAAGCCCGTACTCAAATTGCTGATTGTTAGTTGTTGGTTGTTAGTTGTTGGTTGGTTGTTAGTTGTTGGTTGGAACCAAACATCAAACACCAAACACCAAACACCAATCAACTAACAACTAACAGCAACTTAATCATTATCAACGGCTGCTGCGCCCTCTTCTTCTTCACTCTTCGGCGGTCTTTGTTGGAACCTTCTGTTCATACGTCCTGTAGTAGTTCGTTTACGAAACTTGCGGGCATATGCCTGGTTCCGTAGCGCCTTTTCTTTTTTCGGATTGCGGCGCTTAGCCATGTTCACCTCATTAATAAACAACAAAACATCTGCCATTAGGCATCACTTGACATTTCCACGACTAAAATAGCCTCGCTACGCGAGTCTATTTCAAAAAGCCGTGGGATTCTTGGGCTGATCCTGCCGTTAGTCACTTTCGGTCTTACAGACCATTACCGCTCCTTACAGAGCGCTCCTCAAGTTGAGGCTTACACATTCAGCTGATTCCCTGCTCCAAGGTCGGTTCGGGTTTATTGCTGGACGAATGCTAGTAATTTTAGCCTACTTTAGCTATTGATTTATTTTAAATAGCAATCTAGATTACTGCATTCAACGTTCATGTGTCAATGGTAATTTTGAACCAAAATTACCCAGAACTAAGGACTAGTAGTGTGGCAAGTCAACTGTGATGGGTTTGTAGTGAGGACTTTAGTCCTCGTATTTTTGAGGACTGAAGTCCTCACTACGAACAAATCATCACAAACAAGCGCAAAGTTAGTTTGCCTTAAAGGCTTTTAGCATAGCTGCCTCCAGCATAGCTGTCTTGTACTAGGAAAATAAGCAACGCTTTTTGGCTGATCAGCTTAGTTTTTGCAGAAAATAGATTTTGATTAAGAAATTGTATTAAAATTAGAAATCGATTTTCAGCTTTCTTATCCCAATCACAAATTACACGACATGAGATGATCCAAGTCACTTGCAGCAACTGCAATGCTGATTATTAGCATAAAATAACTATATGCGCATATATTTATACATGGTATTGTGGTGTCGCCGAATGCTAGAATGAATATGTTCCACGGTAATCGTTAAAATAAAACCCCAAACCACAAGCACTATTGTATGATCCAATACTCGTATTTGAGTGTTTCTACGGGTGTAAGTGGCAGGAAGTTTTGCACTATTAAGACCCAACTGTAAATAGTAGGAAGTCCATAGACTTGTTACCATTTATTCCAAAAAACAACCATATTTACTGTTCTAGTAATACGCACAAACATTTGAAGATTGAACGTTATTGCTTTTTTTACCGTTACTCTCCAGTCCACGCGTAGCTTATGGCGCTTTGGACAAACCGTGCTAGGTGTCATCTTCCGTCATCCTATCCCTGGCACGAGTATCATCCCAATTTTACCTGATGGTCAGATTGTACTGATCCGGCGGCGTGACAATGGTCGCTGGGCATTGCCAGGAGGCATAGTGGACTGGGGAGAAGATGTTCCAAGTGCAGTTCGGCGGGAGTTGATGGAGGAAACCGGACTGGAGTTAGTCAATATTCGGCGTTTGGTTGGTGTTTACTCGTCACCAGACCGCGATCCTAGAATCCATTCGATTTGTATTGTGGTTGAAGCCGAAGTGCAAGGAAAAATGGAGATTCAGGATACTTTGGAAGTCATGGAAATTCAGGCTTTTCCGCTTAACTCCTTACCTCCAGAGCAATTGTCCCATGACCATAATCGGCAGTTGCAAGACTACTTTAAGGGCTTGACAACACTGGCATAAAAATCAATATGTTAGATTTTTGTCATTAGTCATTTGTTAATAACCAATGACTAATGACAAATTTTATTCGGGTGAACTATCACATTAAAATGGATGCATTATTGCGTAACTCCCGGAGAAAGCTTTCTCAAGGGCTATTATTCTGGCGTGAGGTTGGTGAAGGAACACCTGTAATTTTCTTACATGGTACTTGGAACGATAGCAGTCAATGGCTATCTGTCATGGAGTCGCTTTCACAACATCTCCATTGCTTCGCACCAGATTTGATTGGGTTTGGTGAGTCTGAGTGTCCTAACATTCACTATTCGATTGATTTGCAAGTGGAGTTCCTAGCTGAGTTCCTGCAAGCTTTGAAGCTTCCTCAGGTGTATTTAGTAGGACATTCCCTTGGAGGGTGGATTGCTGCTAGCTATGCTTTGAAGTATCCAGCACAAATTTTCGGTTTGGTACTGCTAGCGCCAGAAGGCGTAGAGATAGAAGGACAAAAAAAACGCTGGCAAAAGATGCAGCAGTTAGTGAAGCTTCCACCCATGGTGTTTCAATTATTGAGACTGCTTCGCCCATTCACTAAAATTCTGGGTTTAGATGCAAAAATTGAACAGGATTGGCAATTTCGTCAGGTAATGCTGCAATACCCCACAGCTTGCCAGCTATTATTCCAACGCCAGCATCCAGAACTTGAGGCAGAACTACTCCACAAACGATTGTACTTGCTAAAAGTCCCCATTTTAATTTTGCAAGGTGGAAAAGACACACCAGATGCTTTAGCCTTGAGTCAGTCTTATGCTCAACACAATCCTAGGGCGTCGTTGAAAATGATCGCCCACGCCGGAAGTGACCTACCAGAGTCCTGCGCCGGACTCGTGGCTGAAGACATTCGGGAATTTGTCAACAGTGGGGAGTGGGGAGTGGGGAGTGGGGAGTAGGGAGTGGGGAGTGGGGAGTGGGGAGTGGGGAGTGGGGAGTTAACAACCAACAACTAACAACCAACAACTAAAATTTGACTATTTCGCGCATTCCCCAAAATTTTAAATTTGGTTCTACAAGTAAACGTGCTGCAATCTCAGGAAATTGGGATTGGAGATAGTTTATTAGTAGAGTGCGATCGCCCCCAGTCATGGCAACATTACCTTGAGGAAATAACTCCCACCACGCCTCAACAAAATCCTTGAGTCCAGCAAGTAAAGTATAGATCACCCCACTTTGCATCGCTTCTTTTGTATTCACAGCGTACCGCTGAGGAAGTTGCTGAGGTAAGTCAACAGTTGGTAATTGTCCTGTTCCTCCAGCAAGAGTAGCAAGCTGTAAGCCCAGTCCTGGAAGAATTGCTCCCCCAACCAGATAATGGTTAGCATCACAAGCTGTGAATGTTAGTGCTGTCCCAGCATCAATCACCAGCATAGGGAAACCCCAGTTTTTTCCAGCACCCCATAAAGCCAAGGCACGGTCAATTCCTAATGTGGAATATACACCTTGAAGAGGCACTTGGTCTAAGGTAATAACGCGAACATTGGGGTAACTTTGCCAAATAGCTGTTTGACTGGGAACGACAGAAGCCAACAGAAGGGGGAGTGGGGAGTGGGGAGTGGGGAGTGGGGGGGATGGGGAAGAGTAAAGAAGGGGGAGTGGGGAGTGGGGAGTGGGGAGTGGGGGGGATGGGGAGGATAGAGAAGATGAGGAAGAGTAATAATTGTCTATATTTACCGTATCTCCCTCATATCCCCTTGGACACTCCCCACTCCCCATTCCCCACTCCCCATTTCCCACTCCCCACTCCCCATTCCCCATTCTTATCTCCCCATTCCCCACTCTCCATTCCCCACTCCCCATTCCCCACTCCCCACTCCCCATTCTTATCTCCTGACATTCAGCAAGTTGCTGAACAACCTCTGCTGGTAGATAGTCCGTATCCCAAGCACAAACTAGGGTTTCACCAACAAACCATCCCCAATGCAGCCGGGAATTCCCAATCTCCAGCCCTAACCACATCTCTCCCCATTCCCCACTCCCCATCATTCCCCACTCCCCATCATTCCCCACTCCCCACTCCCCACTCCCCCTTCTTTACTCCCCATTCCCCACTCCCCACTCCCCATCATTCCTATAGTTTTTTTAATAAATATTTACAATAAACCCATGTCAAGATAAAATTAGAGAAAAAATACTCATTCGCTAAGGAGGGGACTTATGGTAGCGCTCACCGAAAAGACCCAAAAAAGGCTAACCATGCAGAGGGGGGACATTGCCGATCAGACGACAGCAATTCGTTCTCTGGACTGGGATCGCGATCGCTTCGACATCGAGTTCGGTCTGCAAAACGGCACCACATACAACTCATTCATCATACGCGGTGAGCAGACTGCATTGGTCGATACCTCCCATGAAAAGTTTCGCCAGTTGTTCTTACATGACCTCAAGGGTCTAATCAACCCAGCAGAGATTGATTATCTAATTATCAGCCACACCGAGCCAGACCACAGCGGTTTAGTGAAAGATATTTTACAACTAGCGCCGGAAATCACCGTTGTTGGTTCTAAGGTAGCAATCCAATTTCTAGAAAATATGGTGCACCGTCCCTTTAAGCGCCAGATTGTAAAAAATGGCGATCGCTTAGATTTGGGCAACGGACACGAACTGGAATTCGTGATAGCACCAAATTTACACTGGCCCGACACCATATTCACCTTCGACCACAAAACCCAAGTTCTGTTCACCTGCGACGCTTTTGGGCTGCACTATTGCTCAGACAGCATGTTTGACAAAGACCTAAAAGCTATTGAACCAGATTTTCAATATTACTATGAATGCCTAATGGCTCCCAATGCCAGGTCAGTGCTGTCTGCCCTTAAGCGCATGGCTGAACTGAAAAAAATCCACATGATAGCCACAGGACACGGTCCCCTACTATCCCACAATGTTGAGGAACTGACCGGACGCTATCGCACTTGGAGCCAAACACAAGCAAAAGCAGAAACCACAGTAGGTGTATTTTACACTTCAGATTACGGCTATAGCTATCCTCTTGCTCAAGGAATTGCCACCGGTATTACAAAAACTGGCGTTGCCGTGGAAATGGTAGATTTAAGAGGAGCCTCAGATTTACAAGAATTGCGGGAACTTGTGAGCCGGTGCGCCGGAATAGTTGTTGGAATGCCTCCAGCTTCTGATGATGCGAGTATCCAAACTGCCATCAGCACCATTTTAGGATCTGTCCAAGAAAAGCAAGCCGTGGGCATATTTGAATCAGGTGGTGGAAACGACGAACCAATTTACTCCCTGCAAAATAAATTCCGGAATTTGGGTTTAACATCAGCCTTTCCAGCAATTCAGATCAAAGAAACTCCAGGGGAATCTATTTACAAGCTGTGTGAAGAAGCAGGCACAGACTTGGGACAATGGGTAACACGCGATCGCAGCATTAAGCAAATGAAATCCCTTGGTGCTGACCTAGACAAAGCACTAGGCAGAGTCAGCGGCGGATTATACATCATTACCGCTAAAAAAGGCGATGTATCCAGTGCCATGCTTGCCTCTTGGGTAAATCAAGCCAGCTTCAAGCCCTTGGGAATATCCATAGCTGTCGCTAAAGATAGGGCAATAGAATCACTAATGCAAGTAGGCGATCGCTTTGTCCTCAACGTCCTAGAAGAGGGTAACTACCAAAGCCTCATGAAGCACTTCCTCAAGCGCTTTGCTCCCGGTGCAGATCGCTTTGAAGGAATCAGAACTCAGCCAGCACAAAACGGTACTCCCATCCTGAACGACGCCCTCGCCTACATGGAGTGTGAAGTTGTCAGCAGAATGGACGGCGGCGACCACTGGATTGTATACAGCACCGTCTACGAGGGACGAGTAAGCAAACCAGACGCCCTCACAGCAGTCCACCACCGCAAAGTCGGAAACCACTATTAAAGAAGGGAGTGGGGAGTAGGGAGTGGGGATTGGGGACTGGGGACTGGTGAATGGGGACTGGTGAATGGTGAATATTCTCATCATCATTTCATTTTACCCAATTCCCAATCCCCAATCCCTAATCCCTAATCCCCAATCCCTAATCCCTAATCCCCACTCCCCATTCCCCATTCCCCACTCCCCACTCCCCATTCCCCACTCCCCATTCCCCACTCCCCACTCCCCACTCCCCACTCCCCACTCCCCACTCCCCATTCCCCACTCCCCATTCCCCACTCCCCACTCCCCACTCCCCACTCCCCACTCCCCACTCCCCACTCCCCATTCCTAACATGACAGCCACTAAACCCCGTGACGTTCAAGTACTCCCCATTGGGACAGACACAACAGTGCTGCGATCGCGCAGTTGGACACGCCTGAGGTTTGAGATAGAATATGCTCTTGCCAAGGGTACCACTGCCAATTCTTATCTGATTCAATCAGATAAAACTGCCCTCATCGACCCTCCTGGGGAAACGTTTACGCAAATCTACCTGAAAGCTTTGCAACAGCGGATGGATGTAAAAAAGATTGATTACGTCATTCTCGGTCACGTCAATCCCAACCGTGCAGCGACTTTAAAAGCAATGCTTGAACTTGCACCCCAAATAACCTTTGTTTGTTCTAATCCAGGAGCAATAAATTTACGTGGCGCACTGGAAAACCCAGATTTGCCAATTCTGGTCATGCGGGGTGAGGAAACTGTGGATTTAGGGCGGGGTCATGATTTGCAATTTATTCCTACCCCTAATCCCCGCTATCCAGACCAACTTTGTACCTACGACCCACAAACAGAAATTCTCTATTCAGATAAGCTATTTGGGGCACATATTTGTGGGGATCAGGTGTTTGATGAAGGCTGGGAAATATTTAACGAAGACAGGCGTTATTATTTTGATTGTTTGATGGCTCCCCATGCCCGTCAAGTGGAAACATCTCTGGATAAACTTTCTGATCTGCCTGTCAGATTATACGCTACCGGACACGGACCTTTGGTGCGCTATGGCTTAATCGAGTTGACAAAAGCTTACCGTCAGTGGAGTCAGCAGCAAACATCTCAAGACACCACGGTAGCGTTGATTTATGCTTCGGCTTATGGGAATACGGCAATCTTAGCCCAAGCCATCGCCCGTGGCATCACCAAAGCTGGTATCGCGGTAGAATCAATTAACTGTGAATTTGCTGACCCTGAAGAAATCCGCGCTGCGGTAGAAAAAGCCGCTGGCTTTGTTATTGGTTCTCCTACCCTCGGCGGTCATGCACCAACACCCGTCCAAACGGCTTTAGGTATTGTTCTTTCTACCGCTACTAACAACAAACTTGCTGGGGTATTTGGTTCTTATGGGTGGAGTGGGGAAGCAGTTGATTTAATTGAAGGTAAATTGAAAGACGCTGGGTATCGGTTTGGTTTTGAAGCAATCCGAGTGAAGTTTAAACCCGACGATCTCACCCTGCAAATGTGTGAAGAAACGGGAACCGATTTTGCCCAAGCACTGAAGAAAGCTAAAAAAGTGCGATCGCAAAGTCTTCCCGCCACTGCGACTGAACAAGCAGTAGGACGAGTTGTTGGTGCACTGTGCGTGTTTACGGCAAAGCAAGGGGAT
This sequence comes from Stigonema ocellatum SAG 48.90 = DSM 106950, assembly GCA_016903675.1. Taxonomy (GTDB): domain Bacteria; phylum Cyanobacteriota; class Cyanobacteriia; order Cyanobacteriales; family Nostocaceae; genus Stigonema; species Stigonema ocellatum. The sequence continues at coordinate 16,388 of JADQBA010000072.1, forward strand.
GTATCCAGTGGGATGTTAGCCTCGTGGGTATCTCAAGCTAGCTTTAATCCCCCCGGTTTAACTGTAGCTGTTGCTAAAGACCGGGCGGTAGAACCACTGACCCACTCTGGAAATCAATTTGTTCTCAATATCCTTAAAGAAGGCAATCACTTGGGGTTGATGAAGCACTTCCTCAAACCATTTGCCCCAGGACAAGACAGATTTAGTGAGGTCGCTACTGAAACATCTGAAAATGGTTGTCCCATCCTCTCTGATGCTTTAGCGTACCTTGAATGCTCCGTACAAAGCCGGATGGAGGTTGGCGATCACTGGTTGGTTTATGCGACTGTGGAAAATGGCAAAGTTCTCAATTCTGAGGGCGTAACTGCTGTGCATCAACGCCAATCAGGAAATCATTACTAAAAAGTTAGGAGTTAGGAAGAGAAAGTTAGGAGTTAGGAGTTAGGAAGAGAAAATTCATAATTACCAGCTTTAGCCCAGAGAAGTCAAGTTGCTATAGTCATTCTATTTGAATTCCAAATTTCCTAAACCTCAGAAACCCGGTTTCGCAGTAGGGGCGTATTGCAATACGCCCCTACGAAACCGGGTTTCTCTAAGGAACGCAAATCATTTAGGATTGCTATATCTCCCTATCGTGATTAATTATTAATTTATCCGTAATTAATGAATTCTTAATTACGAATTACGAATTACGAATTACGAATTATTTTGTCAATTCGCTTTTCTAGATACTGACCAATCATCAGCTGTTCGCCTGCGCGGGAGATAATTGACTGGCGGGTGCGATATTTGCTGCCAATGAATTTTAACTCTTCCTCAAAGACTGAGTCGTTGTATTCGGTTCGTAAACACAGGGTTTTGGGGTTGGGGAAGTGATATTGAGCTGTGACTGGTTTGGCTGTGGCAAAACCGCGATCGCGATACAATACATTTCCCAAAGCCCCAAACAGTGTTGAACCCTTGGACTGCTTCCTTCCCGTCACTGAATCCGTACTTTCCCAGATAACTTCAGCACCACAGGTCAAAATAACTGCTTCAGGCAAACCGTGTATCTGAGCTAGTTTTTGCAATTCATCACATCCCGCCTCTAAAAATCGGCAGGTGATTGTACTCACCATTTCCTTTGTTTCTCCATCAGGTAGTGTATAGTAGCGTCGTTCTGAGTGCCACTTACCAACTGATTCTTGAAAAAATTCTGCAAGTAAAGATTCTTCCGAGGTTTGTGCCAGTTTTATCTGTAATGTCACTGGTAATTTTCCTTATGAATACTAAATAGACAATCAAGTGCTGAGACTAGATACATTACGTCTGTCCCAAATACCAGATTTGTTTATATTTCTTAATCTAACCAAAATATTTGGAAAATGACTGATGTTTTTGCTACAGTCATAAGTATTTTTTTCTCAATTCAAATCAAGAAGCAGTGCAAGCAGCTTCTTTGTCATGAATTAAAAAAGCGAGTTGCGAAATTTTGCGATCGCGTTGGCGATAAAGTACGCCCTTTCAAAATTGCCGCTACCAACAAGGCATAAGACAATCCCCCAATCAACAGCAACCACCCTAAGACAAAGATTCCCAAGGTACTTGTTAGTCCTGCACTCACGTTCCATAAAGCGTGGAGTCCTGCTGCGCTTAAATAACCGATGGCCAAAATTCGCCAAGCTTGACGGGGCTTGAGCACACTCAAGCCAATACAATATCCGAACCAGCCACTCCAAGCCATATGTCCTGCTACTTCCCCTAAAATTCGCGGAATCAGCAATTCCAACCCCGCCCGCAGACCAGCATCAGGTCCCATTGTTTCAGCCACTTGTGCAATAGTCCCAGGCACATACTGACCTAGAGTTTCAACCAGGGTGAAGCCAACGGCAGAAGCGCTTCCCAGCAAAATTCCATCCAGCGGTTCCCAAACACCAATACGTTCACGCCAAGGAGATGATAGTCTCTTTCCTAAGAAATAAAATCCGATAATCGGCAAGGCTTTGAGCAATTCTTCCAGCAACCCAGCGCCAAAAAAGAACCGAATAAACAATTCTGGAAAGGCGATAGTACTCATATTTGTTGGTACATTTCCAGGTAAAAGCTGGCGAAATACCAAAATAAATATACTAAGTACGGGAGTTATCAAAATAACTGCGGTAAAAACAGCAGCAGCGATTATCACCCACCAAGGCTTAGGCTTTCCACACAATTGGTAAACAAAATACAAAGCAGCACCAGCCAAATAAATTCCTAGTAATAGCTGATACCAAATACCCTTGACGACAAACAACAGGATCACGAATACCACTGTGATAATTCCTGGTATCAGATAAGCTTTTCGATACAAATCTTTTGGTGAAGAAAAAATAGGAAGTAGCTGCGACCAACTTGCGTCATTATCCGTATTTGGCGATGCCGAATTCACGGCTGTTGTGGGAGTTGGGGTGACCGCAGGCTGTACCACGCCAATTGATTGGTGGTTGAGTTGATACTCGAAGACAAATTCTGGACCATTGTTTCCAAAACTAATGCGATCGCCCCCATGCAATTCCTGACAACCCTGCAAACGGTGTCCATTTAAATAAGTACCATTTCCACTCTTCAAATCACAAAGCACAAAGCTAGTTCTGCCATCTAGCGTTCTAGATGGACGAATAGTTCCATGACGCCGCGAAACCATTGGATAAGTATTGGAATCCAGAACAATTTGGCAACTGTGGTCACGCCCAATGACCATCTCACCAGTAGTCAGTAGAGAGTAAGACTGTTCTCCACTACTAGAAACTAAACGCAGGAATGCATGACTCATTTAAGCAGATCTCCACCCAAGAAATATTAGCTATATAGCAATCTTATTTGATATCCGAACAAGGAGGACAAGGGGGACGAGGGAGAGGTGTTTGAATCTCCTGCACGGATTGCTATACATTTACCATAGTATTTCCTTATATAGAATTTCCACAAAATCTAGTAAAGTTTTGAACATTGACATTTGTATGAAACTTCCGCAAGCAGCGTTGATGCTGATTGTATTTTTTAAAAACCATTGACTGGAATTAAAAACAACCTCTATGAGTAGATATAGCATTCCTGAATCATTCGTGAGATAAAGAAACCCGGTATCTCCCAGATACCGGGTTTCTGAAGCTCAGTATTTTCTCACAAAGAAAGCGGATAATTGCTATAGGTATAAATAGATGTTATTTAAAATTGCTAATATAGGAATCCTAAATCATTCATGAAAAATTTTACGTAGTGTAGGGTGGGCACTGCCCACCAGATCTAAATCATTCATGAAAAATTTTACGTAGTGTAGGGTGGGCACTGCCCACCAGATCCGGGTTGTGGTGGGCAGTGCCCACCCTACGTGTATTTCAAAAATCTGCGGAGGATTGCTATAGTTAATTTCTTATCGTAGTCTGCCCTTAGCCGTCCAGTTACTTATTCATAATTATTGGAAGCATCTGTTAACTTTATTGAAGTAACGTTAATTTAGTTTTATAAATTTACCGTAATCTTAACTCTCTAACTAGTTTTAATAACTAGAGTCCTAGATACTTGTTGAATGAAATAGTATACTCTTATAAGATAACATCAAGGAAAAAGTATTATATGAACCGAGAAATTATTAGTAATCGCTACAGGATTGTGAAAGTTCTAGCGGAGGGTGGTTTTAGTAAGACTTTTTTGACAGAAGATACACATTTGCCGTCTGGTCGTCGTTGCGTAATTAAGCAGCTCAAGCCTATGAAAAGGGTGTAGGGGGTAGGGGGTAGGGGGTGGCTGAGTGGGAACCCCATAATTAAAATCAGGGGCAAAATTTTCGGACGCCTTCGACGCTTGCGCCTACAAGGGTTAAAATACATTTTTCTTTGATTTCATACATAAATGTAGAGAGAAGTTGGAGCGCCAAAGACCGGCACTCCAAGCTACGTTCGGCTTGTACCCGTTTGGGGTGTGGTTGTTTTATCGAACCCTACCGAGCACCGATCACACCCCACACCCCTTAAGTTAAGACTCAATTAATACAAATTTGCGAATGTTAGAATTGTGGCGATTGAATCGACGTGCTAAGACAGCATTGAGTAAAAGCCGCCAAGCACTCAAAGACAGCAAAACTGAGCTTCCCATGTCCAAAAATATCTTAATTTTTCTTTGCTTGAGCGAGACTATAGTCCAATGGAGTGTTAAGTAATTTTTTATATCCTTAAGATCGGGGATGTTCGGGCGGTGCTTTTCATCAAGCAAGGCGTAAATCTTCTCTTTCATCAAGATATTGGTATCTAACCGCTGTTTTAGGGAAAACTTTTGATTATAAGCACCAAGCCAGATGGTGCGGTAAACAAGGCATTGATTCAGGAAAATGGCATCGCCAAACTGGGCAATGCGAATCCAAGAATCAATATCATCGCAGTTGGCATCCAGATTGGAGTCCCAACCACCAGCTTGTAAGAAAACGTCACGACGGGTGGCTACCTGAACAGGGGTGCCTAAAGGGGTCATCTCTAGCAGCATACCGTAGTGAATATCGGCTTGCGGGATATAATAAGCTAACCCAGGACCCACTTGAGGGGTGCGACTCAGTTCAACTTCTTGCTCGTTCACTTGAGCAGCAACGCAAGAGCAGATGATAGCCTCTTTTCGCAGTGCGATCGCCTTTGCCATCTCCTCCAGACAATTTGCCGCCAAGTAGTCATCATCATCCAAAAACTTAATCCAGTCTCCGCTTGCGTTAGAAACTCCAGTATTGACCGTTGCTGCATGACCTTTGTTTACCTCATGGCGAATGTAAACAAGGCGCGAGTCTCCCAAAGCGGCAAGATCTTTGCTTAAGCTTTTGACATAGTCTTCAGTGTTGTCAGATGAACAATCATCAGCAACAACCACCTCGCAGGCTATTGTTTGGTTCAGGGCAGAGTTAATAGCTCGTTGTAGCAACCTTATGCGGTTGTAGGTCGTGATGACGACGCTAAATTTCATAAATCCTATACCTGTGGCTCAATCCTTATGCTACATACTTTCCATGTCCATAGGGTCGAACAGGATAAATTATTTAGTTAAAAATGTCTAGACTAAAAAGTAGTTATCGAATTATTATGATGGCTCGTGAGTTTATTACAAACTATGAATGCTCAACAGATAATCCGCTCCATTGAAGCGGAACAGCTAAAATCCAATCTGCCCGACATCTATGTGGGCGACCAAGTGAGAGTCGGAGTCAAAATTAAAGAGGGTGAAAAATACCGCGTACAACCCTATGAAGGAGTGGTAATTGGCAAGCGCAATGGCGGGATCAATGAAACTATTACCGTCCGGCGTGTATTTCAAGGCGTGGGCGTCGAGCGGGTGTTTCTGCTACATTCTCCGCGAATTGACAGCATAAAAATATTGCGTCGTGGTAAGGTACGGCGTGCTAAGCTTTACTACTTGCGTAGTCGGGTTGGCAAGGCGACCCGAATCAAGCAACGCTTTGACCGCGCCTTATAGGAAATGACCCGAAGTCCAAAACCCCCAAGAATGAGTACAAGCTTAGCCTGTCTCATTCGTGCAATCAAATTGGGGGATGTAGGACGCAATCAGCGCTCTTTTTCGGGAAAAAAAAATAACATAGACGAAAAATTGCGTTATACTAGAAAAAGTTCAACGTCATAGCTGAATCAAAGATAGCTCGTGCGCTCTTAGTTCAGTTGGTAGAACGCAGGTCTCCAAAACCTGATGTCGGGGGTTCAAGTCCTCCAGGGCGCGCTATTAGCAAAAAATTGCCCGAAATAAGTGGAAAATCTGCTAGAATAGCAGTGAGTACTATGAATTTCGGGCAAAATAATTTGTGCTTACAGCTTGTTGCTTCAAGCTATTCATTTCGAGCTACAGCTGTCATCACCAAAGAGAGAAATGAACATGTAATAGCCGTATATGTAATTGGGGGAGATAAACCACCGTGACCAAAAAAACCGAAGCAGAAATGCCTGAAGCCGCCAATGGGTTCAACATTGGGAACTTTTATCAGGGAATTAAAGAAGAGTTCGAGAAAGTGGTTTGGCCCAGTCGCCAGCAGTTGGTGAGTGAATCGGCAGCCGTGTTGTTAATGGTCACACTCTCCGCATCTTTAATATTTTTAGTCGATAGATTCTTTATTTGGGCAGCAGATAAGGTGTTCTGATGACTTATGCAACAGACGAACAACGCAACTCTGATCTGCAGTCGGAGGAAAACGCAACAGATACGGCAAGTGCTTTACAAGAAGCTCGCTGGTATGCAGTACAAGTAGCCTCTGGTTGTGAAAAGCGTGTTAAGACAAATTTGGAGCAGCGCATTCAAACATTTGATGTGGCTGACAGAATCATCAACGTGGAAATTCCACAGACCCCAGCAGTGAAAATCCGTAAGGATGGAAGTCGCCAGCATACAGAAGAAAAAGTATTCCCTGGCTATGTGCTAGTTCGGATGCTGATGGATGATGACACATGGCAGGTCGTGCGCAACACATCCCATGTAATTAATTTTGTGGGAGCAGAACAAAGGCGCGGCACAGGCAAAGGTCGTGGTCACGTCAAACCAGTGCCTCTTTCCCATACAGAAGTGGAAAGAATCTTTAAACAGACTAGCGAACAAGAGCCAGTCCTCAAAATTGACATGGCTACTGGTGATAAGATAATGGTTCTGTCTGGTCCATTTAAGGACTTTGAAGGTGAGGTGATTGAAGTAAGTCCGGAACGGAGTAAGCTAAAAGCCTTGCTTTCAATTTTTGGACGGGATACACCAGTAGAATTGGAATTCAATCAGGTTGAGAAACAGAGCTAATACAAATGGCGAAGAGAGTAACAGCGGTCATTAAACTGGCCTTAAATGCTGGCAAAGCTAATCCAGCACCGCCAGTAGGACCGGCTTTAGGTCAGCATGGCGTTAACATCATGATGTTCTGCAAGGAATATAACGCCAAAACAGCAGATCAAGTTGGGACGGTGATTCCAGTAGAAATTTCAGTCTATGAAGACAGAAGTTTTACATTTGTTCTCAAGACTCCACCAGCATCGGTGCTAATTACTAAGGCAGCGAAAATTGAGAAGGGTTCTAATGAACCCAATAAAAAGAAGGTTGGAAAGCTTACAAGAACACAATTGCAGGAAATAGCCCAAACGAAAATGCCTGACCTCAACGCCAATGATATTGATGCGGCGATGAAAATTATCGAAGGCACTGCCAAAAATATGGGCGTAACAATTACTGACTAAAAAGTTAGGAGTGAGGAGTTAGAAGTTAGGAGTTAATAATTCAATTCCTCACTCCTCACTCCTAACTCCTCACTCCTCATTGCTCACTCACAAAATTATGGGGGAGAGGCTAAGCTTCGTAATGAACCCCAGGAGAAAAAAATGGCGAAAAAAGTATCGCGCCGAGTTCAGGCGCTGCAAGCAAAAGTTGAAGACAAAGAGTATCAACCTCTAGAGGCATTAGCCCTACTAAAAGAGACGGCGACAGCAAAGTTTACCGAAGCAGCTGAAGCCCATATCAGGTTAGGGATTGACCCTAAGTATACTGACCAACAGCTGCGAACAACAGTCGTATTACCCAAAGGCACAGGACAAACCGTTCGGGTAGCAGTAATCGCCAGAGGGGAAAAGGTAACAGAAGCAACCAATGCCGGTGCTGATATCGTTGGCTCAGAAGAGCTGATTGACGAAATTCAAAAAGGTAGAATGGACTTTGACAAGCTGATCGCCACGCCTGATGTAATGCCACAGGTGGCTAAGCTTGGTAAGTTACTCGGTCCCCGTGGCTTAATGCCATCACCAAAGGGTGGAACAGTAACATTTGACCTAGCAGGTGCGATCGCAGAATTCAAAGCAGGTAAATTGGAATTCCGAGCTGATCGTACTGGTATTGTCCATGTTATGTTTGGTAAGACATTCTTCTCGCCTGAAGATTTACTAGTCAATTTGAAGGCCTTGCAAGAAACAATTGAACGTAACCGTCCTTCAGGAGCTAAAGGTCGCTACTGGCGCACAATGTATGTCTCTGCCACCATGGGACCATCCATTCGAGTCGATGTCAACGCCTTACGCGATTTGAAACAAAACGAAGCAGCTTAAAAGAGTGAGGAGCAACAATTTCTAACTCCTAACTCCTAACTTTTCAAACAGCCGGAGACAGCAGGTGCCGTTGGCTTAATATCCTGCCGAGGTTAACCCCCAAATTGCCTAAATTTCCACTCTTTCGTGGTTAAATTACTGTCGCATCGGGAGTATAACTGTTGAACCCTGGCTGTCTTAGCTGGGGTTTGTTCTTTGGTGTTTGTTGTTTGGTGTTTGTTGTTTGGTGTTGGGTGTTGGTTACTAACAATCAACTCTTCCCCAATCAACAACCAACTCTTCCCCAACCAACTCTTCCCCAATCAACAACCAACAACCAACAAACAACTCTTCCCCAACCAACAAAAAAGGAGGTGAAACAAGATGAGTAAAACCCTAGAAGAGAAAAAAGAGATAGTCGCTGAACTCAAAGAAATTTTGAGTCAGTCTCAACTAGCCCTTGTCATTGACTATCAGGGATTGTCCGTTGCTGAAATTAGCGATTTGCGACGACGCATGCGTCCAACTGGCACCGTTTGCAAAAAAGCTAAAAACACCCTGATGCGAATCGCTGTGGAAGGCGATCAGAAGTGGTTGCCAATGAACGAGTTCCTCAAAGGTTCTTCCGTCTTCTTGCTGGTGCACGAAGATATGAAGGCTGCAATTAAGACCTACCAGGACTTCCAAAAAGACACCAAGAAGACAGAACTTCGCGGTGGTGTCTTCGATGGGCAGGCTTTGACTCTAGACGATGTCAAAGCACTGACTGAACTGCCTTCAAAAGAAGAACTCATGGCTCGCTTGGCTGGCGGTCTCAAGGCAATTCCTACCAAGCTGGCGGTGGGACTCAACGCCGTACCAACAAAATTGGCTGTGGGGATCAAAGAAGTCCCTGGGTCCTTGGTACGCGCTATCAAAGCTATATCCGAGAAGGAAGACTCAGAAGCTGCATAAGTTTCTGTTCATTGTTGGTGGTTGGTGGTTGGTTGTAAAAAGTACACCCAACAACTAACACCTAACAACTAACACCACGTTTGTTGATAATTCAATAGGAGTATACCCATGTCTGCAAAAACTGAAGAAATCTTGGAACAGTTGAAAACCCTAAGCTTGCTGGAAGCTTCTGAATTGGTGAAGCAAATTGAAGAAGCTTTCGGAGTTGATGCTTCCGCTCCCGTAGGTGGTGGCATGATGATGATGCCTGGTCTGGCTGGTGCTGGTGCTGGCGCACCCGCTGCTCCTGAACCAGTGGAAGAGCAAACCGAGTTTGACGTGATTCTCGAAGAAGTACCAGCTGATAAGAAGATTGCCATTCTTAAGGTAGTCCGAGAATTGACTGGTTTAGGTCTCAAAGAAGCGAAAGATTTGGTGGAAGCCGCGCCAAAAGCAGTCAAGGAAGCCATTGCCAAGGACGCTGCTGAAGATGCCAAGAAGCAGCTCGAAGGTGCTGGCGCAAAAGCTAAGGTGAAGTAGGCAATATTGGAAAGGGTAAAGGTTAGGACCAACCCTTTCAAGGTGCAAGTCGAAAGACTTGGATCTTCTTCGTGTTCTTCGCGTCTTCGTGGTTAAAAAAATATTTTTGAACCGCGAAGGCACAAAGAGCGCGAAGTCAAATCATTTCTGATTCAATTCCGCGCTGTGGTTCAACACTTGTTACTTTGAGATGGACTCACAAAATCATGTAAGTCCTCGTCCCATATACTAATGTAAATAAAGCCACAGTCCTGACGCACAATTTGACCCTTCAATGATCCTTTAATAAAATTAAAGTGATCTAACTGACCCTGTTGCACCTGTTGCAGTCCTTGCTTAATTTTTGCCGTTGCTTCACCGCCTAACATTCCCTCCACGGTTTTCTGCATGACCTGAGGGTCTACAGACTGAGCAAAAGCTGCCTCAGTTTCACGCAGTTCTCCAGAATTACGATCAAATAAGTAGCCAAGGTCGATTTGATTTGGCACAAATTTATAGCTGACAGCACGGGTATTGGGCCAAACACCTTTTAAATCTTTGCTTGCCTTGCCGAGGGTATCTTCTACGGTACTTCTTGGTGTACCTGTAGGAAATGCTGGAACGGTCTGTCTACTAGTATTACTAGCTGAGTTATTGTTCGGTAAGTTGTTGTTCTGTGGTGTTGGACGCGACTCTGGGGTGGGAACAGGGGTCTTGTTGTCTTGTTCTGGTAGTGGTGTTGATACTGCTGCTGGAAATGTGGGAGTATCTGAATTTACAGGCTCAAATTCTTGCTGTGGTGAGGTTGTTTCAATCGGTGTTGAGGAAGGTGTAGGAGTTACTGGCTGCTGTGGTGGATATGATGCAATTGGGGTTGGGGTTGGGGTTGGGGTTGGGGTTGGGGTTGGGGTTGGTTGATAAATAACACGCTTCTTAACAGGTTTAAAAGTACGAGTAGGGGCTTGTTTAAAAGTAGGAGTCAGGGATTTTGGTGAAGGGGCTGTATTGATAGTTTTAGATTCTGAAAGCGGCGGCGATGTGGGTGAAGGTGATGTGCCGGGTGCTTCAGATACTGGCTGGTGATTGATACTAGTGATCGCGATTGCGCCAATCAAGCCTCCCGTAACTAAACTACTGACGATCCAAATGGGCTTTTGCCAGTGTCCTGGCGTGGAAGATGTAGGGATAACAGGAGTGTTTGGATGAGAAGACAATGGCTGAATTGGCTGGGGTGATTTACCAGCAGTCAGCGATAAAGCTACTGTTGGTTGAGTTGCACGAGTGACTGTAGGAGGAATAGAAGCAGCAGACTGTAAGGCATATAGCATTTTGCTGGCGGTAGTGTAGCGATCGCAAGCTTGGGGCTTAATTGCCTGATTCAGTACTATCGCCAAATTTGCGGACACTCCAGAAGCTTGATGCTGCCAAAGTATTTCCCCACTTTGAAGGTCAGTTTGTAGCTCGTGAGGGTGTTTGCCTGTTAACAGATAAATTGCTGTCAAGCCTAAGCTGTAGATATCACTAGCGTACACTGGGCGTCCCACAGCTTGCTCACTAGGCATATACCCAGGGGTGCCAATAACAAGGGATTTCGTAGGATATCCTGGGGAGGTGACAACTGTTCGTATGGTTTCTTTGACTGCACCAAAATCAATCAAAACCGGTTTACTCCCCACAACTCCTCCTTGATGAGGGGAAGTACTGGAGGCTGGGGGGTTGCACAGAAGGATATTATCAGGCTTAATATCCCGGTGAATGATGCCTTTGCTGTGGACATAATTTAAGACTGGTAGCAAACTCAATAAAATTTCCCTAACAGCAGTTTCCCTCAGTGGCCCTTTGGTTTTAACAATATCTGTTAGGGTAGGACCGTGAATCCATTCTTGGACGAGGTAAAATTGTCCATTTTCCGAAAAGTAGGCGTAAAGTTTGGGAATTTGGTCACTACCTTCGCCCAGATACTCCAAGGTTGCTGCTTCCCGTTCAAAGCGTTGTTGAATGATTTGGTAGGTTTGTGGGTCATTTGTGATCGGTTTGAGTTGCTTAATCACACAGCGACGGCGAGAAGGCATATAGGTATCTTCTGCCAAAAAGGTTTCACCGAACCCACCAGCACTAAGGACTTGGATAACTTGATAGCGATTGTTCAGCAGCGTTGTTGTCATGCTCAGTTTTAAGCGATCGCTTTTTTAATGTATACCAAATGCCTAGACGACTGTAGTCCGGCTATATATCCCTTTTGTGTTGCTTGCCCACCTTACGAATCGGGTGTAAGGGAAATTATCGGCAATACTGCAATACGCTTGGTGTTAAGATAATTTACGTACCGTCAGTAGTAAAGACGCGATTAATCGCGTCTCTACTTAACACCAAGCGTATTGGGCAATAGTGTTCGGGTATGAAATCTATTTTTAATCACATCCAAAGTTTACCTAAAACCCTCCTTATGGTGGAAGACATAACTTTGTATCCAGAGTAAGCTTTCTTTGCAAGGAGTGTCTGTGTAATACAGATCATCATCAGGGCGGTTATTTTTTAGAAAATGGCTAAAAAATGTTGCTCTTTAGTTTTGGTTGCTTGCATTTTCTTACTGAGTCACTCAGCCTGAGAATGTGAGCCTTTTTACTATTTCGTTGATTTATACATATGCCGTCGCCCCAGTGTTTGCCAGTTGCACAGTAACACTGCCATTCCTCCTGAGCTAATTCAACTTCTGTTTCTTGCACTTGTTGTGTTCATTTCGGCTTGACGACCAACACTGAACACTGGGCATCTTCCACTACTTGACTACTTACAGAACCTTGGACGATTCGTGTCATACCAGTTAATCCACGACTGCCAATGACAATCAAATCAGCCTGATAAATATTAGCAAGGCGAATAATCTCTTCTGCTGGATCGCCTGTTACCATCTCTAATTGACTTTTGACTGATAACTGGGCTTGGTAAGATTCTAGTTGTTTTTCAGTTTGTAAAGAAGATAGTGCTGGTGACTCTGGATGAGGACGTAAAGCGGGTAGTTCCATTTCTGAATCTGGCATGGGAAATACATGACAGAGAATAACTTTACTGTCTTGTGGCAGTACCAATTCCTGCAAACTCTCAATTACTCGATCTGCAAGTTCTGAATCATCCAGAGCCACCAAAATAGTCTTGATCACCGCTTTCGTCTCCTCAACAGTGGGAACCTATGAAATAAGTGTTTGGCAAAGGTGATTGGCGACTAAACCAATATGCCCAAGCAGATAAGTAGCAAAGATGAAAATAAATACACTCATGAAGGTCGGGCATAGTGCAAGTGCAAAAACATAGTTGAAATGGATTATGCCCAATTACTTAGATTAGTTTATGTAGCATTAAACTCATCAACTATGTCTTGCCAAAAGTCAAGAGAAAAAATCAATAATTTAGAATTCATCACCCCTTTCAACTCGGCGTCTGACTGAATCAGCATGAGAGGGCAAACCCTCAGCTGCGGCTAGCAGGTCAATTGCACCAGCAACCTTGGACAGTGCGGTTTGCGAGTATTGGATGATGCTGGAGTGTTTCAAGAACGTTTCGACTCCTAATGCTGAGGCATAGCGAGCAGATCCAGAAGTGGGTAAGGTGTGGTTTGGTCCTGCCAAATAGTCTCCTACAGCTTCTGGGGTAGAGTAGCCCAAGAAAATAGCACCAGCATGGCGAATTTGTGGTAGGAGTGCCCAAGGATCTTCTACTTCTAGCTCTAAATGTTCCGGAGCAAACTCATTGGAGAGTTCAGCTGCCGCTGCGAGTGATTCTACAATCACAATTAAGCCATTATGAGCGATCGCTTTCTCTGTGTCTAGCCGACGGGGGTGATCGACTAGTTGTCTTTCCACGGCAAGTTGTACATTTTTCGCCAAAGCAGCATCCGTCGTCAACAAAATTGATGCTGCCATAGGGTCGTGTTCTGCTTGCGCCAATAAGTCAGCAGCAACATATACTGGATTTGCTGTTTCATCAGCAATAATCAGTACCTCACTTGGTCCGGCTAAGGAATCGATGCCTACGATGCCGTAGACAAGTTTTTTCGCTAGGGTAACGTAAATGTTACCAGGACCAGTAATGACATTAACTTTAGGAATGGTTTCTGTGCCGTAGGCTAAAGCGGCAATAGCCTGGGCCCCGCCGACACGATAAATTTCTTGGACTCCAGCTTCTTGAGCGGCGACCAACACTGCTGGGTTAATCGCCTTTGCGGGTCCTGGTGGTGTTACCATCACCACGTGGGGTACACCAGCCACGGCAGCGGGAATCGCATTCATTAGTACCGTACTTGGATAGGCGGCGCGACCACCAGGGACATATAGACCTGCTCGGTCTACGGGAGTGTAGCGCTTGCCAAGCACTACATCATCATCACCAAAGTGTACCCAGCTTTTTGGAACTCGCTGGCGGTGAAATGCCTCAATTTGGCGGCCTGCGAGTCGAATTGCAAGGAGTAACTCTTCCGATACTTGTTGGTAAGCAGCATCTAGTTCCGAGCCTGTAACGCGTAGTTCTTCTGGCTTGAGAGTTTGTTTGTCGAATTCGTCTGTGTAATGCAATACAGCTTTGTCGCCTTGGCGCTTCACTGCCTGCAACACTTCTCGCACTGTTGCTTCTTTGTGAAGCACCTGATCGTCATGGGTGCGATCGCAGATCCGTTGTAGTTCTGCTCTGACGTCTGCCTGCTGAGTAATGATTCGCAGCATGGGGTAAGGACAATGCCAAATGATTGAAAATTTCTGAGTGAGAACAAGTCTTGCTTCTTACCCAAAAGGGTGAAAAGCTAACACTAACTCTCTTCTCTAGCTTAACCTGGATTTTTTTGATACTCCCACGGTTTCCAGCACGTGGTTTGCTTAAGAAGGTAATTAAACTGCCCAGCATCTTGTAGCTTACCCTTACGGGAGAGCCAAATAGTCTAAATGCGGGAGCAGCCGTACCAAGTTTCACTGCCTTCTTGCCCCACTCCAAGGGACTTTTGCTTGAGTTTTGTGTGAGTATTATTTTTTGATATTCTTGTACTATTATACATAAAAATCCGCCAGAATGCCCCGTTTTTTTATTGAACATGGGAGGAATTGTCGGTTTACCCGCCCTTGGAAGTCCATTTGTATAATTTTATTTTCTACACTACCTAAGTATATAGACACCAAGAGACATTTGTCATCCCGAAGCTTATGCGTAGCACCTAATTTTAACACATTTTCGCCCATAGCAGGTTATAACAGATTAAACTATTGGATTGCCTTGGCTCGGCAGATATGCGATACGCCCCTAAAAAGAAACAGAACCAGCTAAAACCTCACCAGCAATTACTAATATTTTCAGTAGCTTTAGTCGTTTTATTGGGGAGTTTTTTGGTAAAATTGCCTGCTCTGAACCAGCTAGATTTGGCAAGTGCTGCAATGACAATACAACTACCGCTTTCAAGCCGTGGGGCAAAAATCGTGGATGGAAAAGGCAACACAGTATTACTCAGAGGTGTCAACTGGTTTGGTATGGAAACAGAATCCCACGCTCCCCATGGCTTGTGGAGGCGGGATTATAAAGAAATGTTAGCGCAGATTAAGAGCCTGGGATATAATCTGATCCGGTTGCCCTATTCTGTGGCGGGAGTGAGATCGCCTAATGTCACCAACATAGACTTCAACATTGGCAGCAATCTAGAACTGCTTGGTAAAACCCCCTTGGAGGTAATGGACTTAATCATTCAGGAAGCCCAACGCCAAGGATTATTAATTCTACTCGACAACCACCGCCTTAACGATCTCGCCATTTCCCCATTGTGGTACGGAGAGGGCTTTACAGAAGCAGACTGGATCGATACGTGGAAAATGTTGGCCGACAGATACAAAAATCAAGCTAATGTTATCGGTGCAGACTTAAAAAACGAACCTTCCGGGAAAGCCAGCTGGGGTACTAACGACCTAACCACCGACTGGCGACTTGCAGCCGAACGCGCTGGCAATGCAATTCTCGCTGTTAATCCTAACTGGCTGATTGTGGTGGAAGGGGTAGAAAAGAATGTCCCTGGTCAAAAACTGGAGCACCATTGGCATGGGGGCAATTTAGAAGGAGTCTCGCGCTACCCAGTACGTTTAGTTCGTAAGAACAAGCTGGTTTATTCTCTCCACGAGTACGGTGCTGGAGTGTATAATCAGCCCTACTTTTCCGAACCCAGTTTTCCCAAAAATCTGGTCAATCGTTGGCAAATCGGATTTCACTATATTTCAAGTCAGAATATTGCTCCCATACTGATTGGGGAGTTTGGTGGCAGAAAAGTAGACACAAATTCCCCAGAAGGAATTTGGCAAAACGAGTTTGTGAAATACATTCAAAAGAAAAACTTAAGCTTTGCTTACTGGAGTTGGAATCCTAACAGTGCTGATACAGGCGGAATCTTGCTAGACGATTGGCTAAGCGTTGATATCCCCAAGCAGCAACTGCTGTCCCCATTACTACAAGGAGTGGGGAGTGGGGAGTAGGGAGTGGGGAGTGGGAAGTTAGGAGTTAGGAGTTAGGAGTTAGGAGTTTTTATTCACCTACACTCCCCTGCACAAGGTGCTCCCCCACTCCCTACTCCCCACCTCCCCACTCCCCTCTTTATTACTCGTCGTCGTCCTCGAAGTCGTCGTCGTCGTCGTCGTCGTCGTCGTCGAAATCGTCTTCTTCTACTTCTACAAGATCGTCTACTTCATCAGTAATTAACTCATCATCCTCATCCAAAATGGACTTTTCTGCACGTCTGGTGCCAAATCCCGATTCCCCCAGGGTAGGAGAATCTAAATTGTAGGTGCGGGCTGTGCGGTCATCTAGCACCATATCTAGTGGGTCATCGACTTCATCCAAGACACTACTGCTCATATCAACAGCATAGTCCTCAACCGCCCCTGGTTCTTCATAGGCATTGAAACCAGTACCAGCTGGAATTAATCGTCCAATAATGACGTTTTCTTTCAAGCCGCGCAGCCAGTCTGATTTGCCTTCTATTGCTGCCTCCGTTAAGACACGTGTTGTCTCTTGGAAGGATGCGGCGGAAATAAAGCTGTCGGTATTCAACGATGCTTTGGTAATACCCAACAATACTGGGGTGTACTGTGCCCGCGCACCACCAGTAATTGCCATCGCTTCGTTCACTTGCTCGATTTGGCGCAACTCTACCAATTCTCCAGGGAGCATGGTGGTGTCACCACCATCATCCACCCGCACTTTCGCGGTCATCTGGCGGACAATCACTTCAATGTGCTTATCGGCGATATCGATGCCCTGGGACTGATACACTGATTGCACTTCATTCACTAGGAACGTCTGCACCTTCTGCAAAGCATGGCTAGCACAGGCATAGACTCCATCCTCAGAACCTAGGTTGAAGAAGATTTCTAAAATTTCGTGGGGATTGGAAGGACCATCGGTCAACACTTGTCCCGCTTGTACTTGAGCTCCATCTGGAACGATCAAATTTTGTCCGGGTCCGATGGTATAATCTGTAACTACGCCGTTGGCTTCCAGGATCTTAAGTGCGATCGCTTCATCGCCATCCCCATAAACTACCTTGACTTCCCCAGACCGACGTGCTAAGACGCACGCCTCTTTAGGCTTACGAGCTTCTAGTAGTTCCTCGATTCTCGGCAAACCTTGAATAATATCTCCAGTCTTAGCGCGTTCAAACACAAGCAACACCAAGTTATCACCGCGCTGCACTAAATCGCCGTCTTCTATCTGCAACACAGCCCCTGGGCTGACGCGGTAGGGGCGACCGACGCGGAGGGTGATAGAGTAGTTATTAGTTAGGAGTGCGGAGTGAGGAGTTTCCGGATTAATTCCTAACTCCTCACTCTTAACTCCTAACTTTTCGATTTGCACCACTTGCCCAGATTCCTCGGCGAAAATTCCAGGGGCAATTTCTGTAGCTTCCACTACCAAGTCACCGACCTTGACCTTTGGCTTGGCATTAGTATTCATCGGGATCATGTCAGTATGGCGCAACACCAAACACCGACGAACTGTCTCTGTTCCTCTTTGCACACCCCGCACAATACCGCCTTCTTTACATAAAATTTGGGTACGTGCGACTACAGATCCAGGTGCGATTGTGTCTCCATCCTCTACCTCTAGGGTAGTATTAGTACTACCTTGGGTGGCGTCAGCAGTAATGTCTCGACGAATCACTAAGGACTCCAAAATCACCAGTTGCAAGCGCTGGATTTCTGGATCATCGGTGTCAGGTACCAATTCAATATCTGCTGCTAGGGGAGAAGCGTTGTGGTCAAGTTCACCTTCCTGCTCAATCTCCAGCACCAATTGGGTTCGCAGCAGTTCCACACCCTCCACAGACTTGACGCGCTCTGAATCTTTATAAGGGAGTCGCTGTACTGCCCGCAACTCAATGGAACGACCTGTTTGTTGACTGACTGAAGTGGTTGATGGCAGATCAGGATTGCTTGGCACGGCAAACTCAAATACCGGACGACTCAGCAGTGCTGGTCCTTCTGGTGACTCCACGTATTCGATATACCGTAACTCTGTAAAGACTTGCCCCAACAATTCCTCACCGGGCTGAACAAAGGTCCCATCTCTGCCAATCACTGCCTCTGGATCGTCCACCATGAGCAGTTCTCCAGGCTTGAGTACCACTTCCCGAAGGATGTCGTTTTTCTGGGTGACTTCTACCACACCACTGTTTTGGCAGAAAATATCCTTGACCACCTCAGTACCAGCTTCTACAAACTGAGCGTCTTCCACCAACAGCAGGGAGATATCTTTGTTAACTTCGTGGGTTTCTTCAGGAATCCACAGTAAAGTGCCGCCCTGTACTACTTCATAACCCTGTTTGGCTTTACCTTTTTTCTGGACTTCCACACCAGCGTATTTCAGCAATCCACCAGTAGTTGTGCGGTAGCGGTCGTCGATTAACTCAGCTACCACTTGACCATTTTGGACTTTCGTGCTTGGGGTTGCCCTCAGGTTAAAGACTTGGTTATTGCCGGTGGAGACTAAGTAGTTGTTGCGCCCTTGAGAGCTTTGGACTGTCACCGTCGCCTGGTCTAACACTACAGAAGCAGTGATAATTTCAATTTCCCGCGTGCTCTTACCTGGGGTAGCTTCTCTTAAGCGCACTACACCACCATGTAAAGTTGTTAACTGAGTTTCTGCCAATACACCATTGGTGGCTATCTTATCGCCATCTTTCACCACCAATTCGGCTCCTGGTGGTAAGTTATAAACTTCACCTGACAGAATCCAAATCAAACCACCCCGCGATGCTGTGGTGGTGGTGTTGCCCTGACGGTCAGTTTTTTGCTCCGCCAGTACCTCTGAAAATTTTACTTCCCCTGCCAAGTCAGAAGCTACATCTTTAACAGCTTTTTCTGTATTAGCACGGGTTGTACGTCCACCAAGAGCAACTTCTGCTATTAGCTGACCCTGTTTTACTGGTTGTTTATCAACTATATATATTGTTGAACCTTGAGTAACGGGAATTTCTATGGGGGAGGATTTTGTTTCGTTATCTCCCACTGGATCTAAAAACATGGTCCCGTTGGTTTCCACATACAAGGCGTCTTCACCGTGGCGTGTGCGAAATGCTCTGTTCCGCATTTTTGGGGAAAAGCGCATGGTTCCATCCGTATCGGCTCGCACTTGTTTTGCCACTTCACCAGTGAATACACCGCCCGTGTGGAATGTCCTCATGGTCAACTGGGTTCCTGGTTCGCCGATACTCTGTGCGGCGATAATGCCTACGGCTTCCCCCAGATCAACCATTTTGGCGTGTGCTAGACTCCAGCCATAGCAGTGTTGGCACACAGAACGTGCAGCTTCACAAGTTAGGGGCGATCGCATGACGACTTCTGTCACCCCAGCTTTTTGAATTTTTATTGCTAATTCTTCAGGAACTGGCGTATTCCGGGCTGCAATAAGTTCTCCTGTGGTCGGATGCACCACGTCAACTCCAATGACCCGTCCGTGCAAACGTGTGGCGAGGGGAATTAAAACTTTACTGCCTTCGGTCATGGCACGTACGGAAATTCCCCTAGTAGTACCGCAGTCAAATTCCCGAATAATCACATCTTGGGATACGTCCACCAGACGGCGGGTGAGATAACCAGAGTCAGCAGTCCGTAAGGCTGTATCTACCAAGCCTTTTCTCGCTCCGTAAGAGGAAATGATATATTCCGTTACGGTGAGTCCTTCGCGGAAGTTGGTTTTGATGGGCAAGTCGATAATTTCCCCTTGGGGATCTGCCATGAGTCCCCGCATTCCCACTAATTGCCGCACCTGGGAGATGTTACCCCTAGCCCCAGAGTTTTGCATCATGTACACTGAGTTCAGGGGATTTGTTTTCTGGAAGTGGCTGACAACTTCGTCTTTTAGGGCTTCACTTGTACTGTTCCAAGTGTCAATCACTTTTTGGAAGCGTTCCACTTCGGTGATTTCTCCCCGTTGGTAACGGGCTTCGGTGGCACGAATTTCGGCTTCAGCTGCTTCCAAGAGCGATCGCTTACTTGGTGGCACCATCAAATCATCAATACTGATGGAGACTCCTGCTTTAGTAGCGTAGCGAAATCCCAAATCTTTCAATTTGTCGGCCATGATTGCCGTACGAGCCGTACCATAATGCGTAAACGACCAAGCAATTAAATTTCTCAGTTGACCTTTGCCAACTATACGATTCCGAAAAATCACTTTTTCATCAGTCATTAGTCAAGAGTCCTTAGTCATTAGTAGGGGGGTAGGGAGGGGGGAGTGGGGAGTAGGGAGGGGGGAGTGGGGAGTAGGGAGTAGGGAGTAGGGAGTAGGGAGTAGGGAATTTTCTTACCATTCCCCATTCCCCATTCCCCATTCCCCATTCCCCATTCCCCACTCCCCATTCCTAGCTGGCTATTGCTTCATGAATCGCTTTATTGTAAATAACGCGACCTGGAGTTGTCCGTATATACTGAGAAATTAAATTTCCCTTGGCATCTTCTCTAACACGACGGAACTTATACATCAAAGTCCTGGTACCGTCGGTGTTTTCTTCTACATGGACAGGCTCTGTATCTGGTTTGTCAGTTTCAACCTCTCCGTCAAACCGAACGTAAATATAGGCGTGTAGCTCGACTTGCTTCTGCTCGTAAGCTATTATGACGTCGTCTAGAGAAGCAAAGTATCCCCCTGCACCCTTTGTTGCATTAGGATTTTCTGCTGTTAAGTAATATGCCCCCAACACCATGTCTTGGCTGGGTGTAATAATGGGCTTACCTGTGGCAGGAGACAAAATGTTGTTACAAGCTAGCATCAACAACCGTGCTTCTGCCTGACTTTCCAAGGATAGTGGTACGTGTACTGCCATTTGGTCACCGTCAAAGTCAGCGTTAAACGCTGGACACACCAGGGGGTGCAGTTGAATGGCTCTCCCTTCCACCAAAATTGGCTCAAAAGCCTGAATACCCAAGCGGTGCAGCGTTGGTGCTCGGTTGAGCATAACTGGGTGTCCTTCAATAACTTCTTCCAGCACATCCCACACACTCGGGTCAGAGCGAGATATGAGCTTTTTCGCTGCTTTGATGTTATTCACCATACCGCTGCGAATGAGACGATTGATGACAAACGGTTGAAATAGTTCGATTGCCATTTCTCGTGGCAAACCGCACTGGTGAATTTTTAGCTTTGGTCCCACCACAATTACCGAACGTCCAGAGTAGTCAACTCGTTTACCCAGCAAGTTTTGCCGGAAACGTCCTTGCTTACCCTCAATAATGTCCGACAAAGACTTCAGCGGTCGGTTATTTGCTCCAACCACTGTTCGTCCCCGACGACCATTGTCAATTAAAGCGTCCACGGCTTCTTGCAGCATCCGCTTTTCGTTGCGAACGATAATTTCTGGAGCCAGAATTTCTTGCAAGCGTGCCAGACGATTATTACGGTTAATAACCCGCCGATATAAATCATTCAAATCACTGGTGGCAAACCGTCCGCCATCCAGCTGCACCATGGGCCGCAAATCTGGAGGAATCACAGGAATCACGCTCATTACCATCCACTCTGGTTTAGATCCGGTGGCAATGAAGTTGTCAATTACCCGCAGTCGCTTAATGAGCTTTGCCCGCTTTTGACCTTTGGCGACTTGAATGTCTTCCCGCAGGCTTTCGGCTTCTTGTTCTAAGTTGATATCAGCTAGCAACCGCAGAAGCGCCTCGGCACCAATGCCTACCTCTACTCCCTGTAGCTGAGAATCTTCGCTATAAATCTGGTCTTCTATTTCCAGCCACTGGTCTTCAGTAAGTAGCTGTTTGTAGGTTAGGGTTTCGGCATTGCCAGCACTGAGAACAACATAGGAATTGAAATAGACAATCTGCTCCACATCCCGCAAGGGCATATCCAGCAAGATGGCAATATAGCTGGGAATACCTTTGAGATACCAAACGTGAGCCACTGGTGCGGCCAGTTTAATGTAGCCCATGCGGTGGCGACGCACCCGAGACTCGGTAACTTCCACACCACAGCGTTCACACACAATGCCACGATGGCGTACTCTTTTATACTTACCACAATGACATTCCCAATCTTTAGCTGGACCAAAGATGCGCTCACAGAATAAGCCATCCATTTCCGGCTTTAAAGTTCGGTAATTTATCGTCTCTGGCTTGGTCACCTCACCTACTACCTGACCGTTGGGCAAAGTTCTTTCCCCCCACTGGCGGATACGTTCTGGTGACGCTAAGCCGATTTTTACGTAGTCAAACTGATTAGTTTGGGCAGGTCTCATCTGTTTAGTTTTGAGTTCTAAGTTATGACTTTTATAAGCAACACGGACTTTCAAGCCGTGTTTGTGTCAGTATTCAGTTGTTAGTGAGGAGTTAGGAGTTAGGAGTACCCCTGTTAAGGTGAAGCGTAGGGGCGTATTGCAATACGCCCGTACTTTTTCTTCGTGTTCTTCGTGCCTTCGCGGTTCAAAAATATTTTTAAACCGCGAAAACGCGAAGAACACGAAGGTCAAATGTCGAAAATTGGACATGATGATTTTCCAAATTTTTTACCCACCTTAACAGGGGTAGAGTTAGGAGTTAGGAGTTATAAATTTTTATTCCTCACTCCTAACTCCTAACTCCTCACTTTTTACTCTTCGTCTTCTGAATCGCGGGAAAGAGATTCATAAGTTGGGCGTGGAGGTGTGCGACGGTTTCCTTGATCTGCCATCAAATCGACTTCTACATCCAAGGAACCACCGTCTGCTTGTGTTTCCACTTTGTGTACGGCAATATCTAACCCTAGTGATTGCAGTTCTCGCATTAACACTTTGAAGGACTCTGGTGTTCCAGGTCGGGGAATTGCCTTGCCTTTGACGATCGCATTGAGCGCTTCATTCCGCCCTTGCATATCGTCTGATTTCACAGTGAGCAACTCCTGCAAGGTGTAAGCTGCACCAAAGGCTTCCAATGCCCACACCTCCATCTCACCGAACCGCTGACCACCCTGTTGTGCCTTACCACCCAAGGGTTGCTGGGTCACCAATGAGTATGGACCTGTAGACCGGGCGTGGATCTTGTCGTCCACCAAATGCACCAGCTTCAGCATATAAGCTACACCTACTGTGACTGGTCGGTCAAAGGGTTCACCAGTGCGACCATCAAACACCATGATTTTGCCTGGTTGCTCTGGATTATATACCCAATCTTTGCCTGTTTCGTCCCGTGCTTCTTGTAACTTGCCATGTACTATGGTTCGGGATGACTCTTCACCATACATTTCATCAAAGGGCGTCAGCTTAAACCGGACTCCTAGATTGTGACCAGCCCAACCTAATAGACACTCAAACACTTGTCCGACATTCATCCGGCTGGGTACCCCTAAGGGGTTGAGTACGATATCCACTGGTTTTCCATCGGGCAAATACGGCATATCTTCCAATGGTAATATCCGGGAAATAATTCCCTTATTACCGTGGCGTCCTGCCATTTTGTCCCCTACTTGGATTTTACGCTTTTGCGCCACGTACACCCGCACTACCATATTGGCACCTGGGGGTAGTTCATCGCCTTGTTCGCGGGTAAACAAGCGCACATCAACGACACGCCCCTTTTCCCCGTTGGGTACACGCAGGGAGTTATCTCGTACATCCCGCGCTTTTTCACCGAAGATTGCCCGCAACAGTTTTTCTTCTGGTGGCTGGTCTGATTCACCCTTGGGTGTTACCTTACCAACCAAAATATCTCCGGCTTCTACCCATGCTCCGATGCGGATGATTCCTTGTTCATCTAACTGGCGCAGGGCGTCTTCCCCAACGTTGGGAATTTCTCTAGTGATTTCTTCTGGTCCTAGCTTGGTTTGTCTTGCCTCAATTTCATATTTTTCAATGTGAATTGAAGTGTAGACATCTTCCTGTACCAGCTTTTCGGAGATTAAAATTGCGTCCTCGTAGTTGTAACCCTCCCAAGGCATATAGGCAACAACAATATTTTGTCCTAGTGCCAATTCACCACCTTCTGTGGAGGAGCCATCAGCTAGCACCTGACCCGCCACGACCCGCTCTCCTACACGAACGAGGGGTTTTTGGTTGAGACAGGTGTCTTGGTTAGACCGCTGGTACTTGGAAATGGTGTATCTAATTTCGTGGGGGGTTCTGGAATTATCCCGACGAGCTGGTGCTTCTACGGCAGAACCCTCTACATCGTCCTCCCCAGACGTTGCGGGTAGTGGTCGTGAACGTACGCGAATTTCTGTGGCATCCACATAGGTAACATCACCATCGGTGCGCGATACAATCACCATCCCAGAGTCCCTGGCTCCTTGGGCTTCTAAGCCCGTTCCCACCAAAGGACGCTCTGGTTTTAGCAGGGGTACTGCCTGCCGCTGCATGTTTGACCCCATAAGTGCGCGGTTAGCGTCGTCATGCTCCAAGAATGGAATCATACTTGTAGCAACAGATACAATCTGTACTGGGGAAACTGCGATATAGTCTACTTGTTCGAGTGGCGTGGTGGAGAATTCCTGACGATAGCGTACCGGTACTTGTGGTCCTATCAGGTAGCCGTTTTCATCAGTAGGTGCATCCCCTGCCGCCACTCGCAGGTCGTCCTCTTCATCTGCTGTCATGTACACCGGCTGTATGTCATACCGCACCTTCCCATTTTCTACCGGTCTAAATGGGGTTTCCAAGAAGCCATACTGATTCACCTTGGCATGGGTTGCCAACGAGCCAATCAAACCAGCGTTGGGACCTTCTGGTGTCTCAATGGGGCAAATGCGTCCGTAGTGGGACGGATGGATATCCCGCACGGCAAACCCTGCGCGTTCACGGGTCAAACCACCAGGACCTAGGGCTGAAAGACGGCGTTTGTGAGTCAGTTCTGCCAGAGGATTTGTCTGATCCATGAACTGCGACAACTGACTGGAGCCAAAGAATTCTTTAATTGCCGCCACTAATGGTTTAGGGTTTACTAAGGAAGCGGGAGTTAGTACCTCAGCATCGGATACGGTCATCCGTTCCCGAATAATGCGTTCTAGACGGTTTAACCCAACCCGTACTTGGTTTTGTAGCAACTCGCCGACGCTTCTCACTCGGCGGTTGCCCAAGTGGTCGATGTCGTCAGTGTTACCAATGTCAAATTCAAGGTTGATCAGGTAATCAACTGCTGCTAGAATATCGATAGAAGTTAGTACCCTCACTGTGTCTGGGACTTGGAGACGCAGTTTCTTGTTGAGTTTGTACCTTCCCACGCGCCCAAGGTCGTAGCGTTTGGGATCAAAAAAGCGCGAGTCTAGGAGTTGTTGTCCGCCTAATACTGTAGGCGGTTCACCAGGACGCAGTTTGCGATACAACTCCATCAGGGCTTCTTCTTCGGAAAACTGTCCTTCTTTCTCGATGGTTTTTTGGAAATATTCTGGGTGCCGTAAAGCGTCAAAGATTTCGTTGTCTGACAATCCCAACGCTTTCAGGAGTACCTGCGCCGACAGCTTACGAGTTTTGTCGATGCGTACCCACACCAAGTCGTTACGGTCTGTTTCAAATTTCAGCCATGCTCCCCTGTTAGGTATTAAGCTGGCTGAATAGGTTCGCCGCCCGTTTTTGTCAATTTCGGATTTGTAGTATACTCCTGGCGATCGCACGATCTGATTGACAATGACACGCTCGGCACCGTTAATAATAAATGTGCCGCGATCGGTCATCAGAGGCAAATCCCCAATAAACACTTCTTGCTCTTTGATTTCCCCTGTTTCTTTGTTAATCAGGCGTGTGGGCACGTACATTTGTACTGCATACGTACTATCCCGCCGTTTTGCTTCTTCGACGCTGTACTTTGGTTCTTTAAGTTTGTAGTTATGACCCAAAAAGTGCAGTTCTAGTTTGCCTGTGTAGTCTGTGATCGGACTAAAGGAGTTCAGTTCTTCTATCAACCCTTCTTCCAAAAACCAGCGGAAGCTAGAACGCTGGATTTCAATCAAGTCGGGCAACAAAAAGGCGGGTTCCATAATAGTTTCGTTCGTCATGCCTCTACCTTTGTTAACCTGGTTAAACTTGTCACTGTTTGGGAACCTCTCCTGACACCACCTGCTAGGTGCAGCAGAGGAGCAAAAGTCGCAATTAGACTAGGAAAAAGCGATGCCTGAAAAGGGGTTCATTGCCCCAAGAAGAGGCAATAGTAGCCAAAATGCAGCTAAAATCTTGTTTTCTCTCTCGTAAGTGGTTTAGCAGTTGCTGTATTCGTGTTGCTTTTTTCACTTCCCCTCCAAAAAGCGCTTTACTTCATCTACACGTTGTTTCTCATTGATGTAGTATCTGTATTTCTACTCACATTGATACCAGCTTATAATACTAAGGTAATCATCCCCTCAGCACGCTCTTTTTATCTGTCTGTTTTGATGTTGGCGGGTGGTGATCGCAAGGCAGTACTTTATGATTTTCTATAGGTAAAAATGGATCGGCGATATCGCTGCAAAAGTCTAGATCAACCTGAGTTGAAAGGGGTAGACATCGTGGAATAAGAGCATCCGCTTGTAGAGATAGGTGGATGGTAGCCCAATTGGAGCTATTGCGTTTACGATCGCTTCCTTAAACATTATGACGCAAGGAAACCTTTTTTGGAGGAAATAATCTTACCATATTTTTGCCCTCGTCAAGTTTTATTTTGGTAAACAAAGTTAAAGCTAAGACGAAGGCGCACTTTATAGTGCCAAGCCAAATAATTCACAGGCATTTTGGGTGGTGAGAGATGCGATCGATAAGAGAGTTTCTCCCCGCAGTCGCGCTACTTGCTCAGCTACATAGCGAACATACGCTGGTTCATTGCGCTTTTCACCCCGTTTGGGAACGGGAGCGAGGAAAGGGCAGTCTGTTTCAATGAGCAGGCGATCGCTTCTGACCATAGCTGCTGATTCTTGGATTTGTTTGGCACTCTTGAAAGTAACTGTTCCACTAAAGCTAATGTAAAAGCCTAAATCAACAAACCAGTTTGTTTCTTCCGGCGTTCCACCCCAGCAGTGCATCACGCCTCGCACACTTTCTCCTTTAAGGTTCTTCCATTTTTGCAGGACTTCTCTTACCTGTGTTGCGGCATCGCGGCAATGGATAATCACTGGTAAACTCAGCTCAGCCGCGATCGCCAACTGTGCTTCAAACGCCACAAGCTGTTGAAAGTAGTTATTTGCTTTGTAAAAATCCAGTCCTGTTTCCCCAATTGCTACTACTTTAGAGTCAGAACAAGCTAAAGATTTTAGTTGCTTTGCCGTGTCGTTACCCCATTTATCTGCATCTAAAGGATGTAATCCCACGGCAAAGCTGACTTCAGCAAAACGAGAAGCTATGGCTTGAATGCTAGAAAATTCCGACAAATCAACACAGGAGTGTACTAAACGCACCACACCTTCTTGTTGCCATCGCGAGCGTACTGCTTCTAAATCTGCCTGGAAAATATCAAAGTTGATATGAACGTGGGTGTCAATTAGCTGCATTTTAGTCATTATGTCATTTGTCAATTGTCATTAGCCATTAGTCATTTGCAATCGAGACCAATGACTAATGGCTAATGACTACTCAGATGTTGCTGCTGCTGGTTGTGTATGCGCTTTGAGTCTTTGAGCAAGTCTCGACTTTTTCCTTGCCCCGTTGTTGGGATGGAGAATACCCCGTTTTACAGCTTTATCGATTTTGCTGTACGCAACAGACATGTGATCTAGTACTTCTTGCTTTAATTCTGGGTCAGGATTAGCTGCGTATTTTTCTACAGCCGTCAAGTATTTCTTCATCAGCGTCTTCACTGCTGATTTGTAAGCTTTATTACGCAGCCGATTGCGTTCTGCGATTTTGGAGCGCTTAAGCGCAGACTTTGTATTCGCCACTGTCAATCCCAAAAAGATTATTAATTATTTAAACACACTACTAGACTTACTAATATAGCATCTATATTGCCAATCTTAGTCTATACTAGAAAAATATTTCCAAAAATTTTCTGAAAATAAAGCCAACTCCGTCGAGCCTCAGTTCGGATAAGCAGTTCGGCACTTTGTGCAGGGGAAGACAAATTAGTTTCCTCCTGTCCCTCATGTCCCCCTACTGACATCCGTGGATTTTGGACAAAAAC
This sequence comes from Stigonema ocellatum SAG 48.90 = DSM 106950, assembly GCA_016903675.1. Taxonomy (GTDB): domain Bacteria; phylum Cyanobacteriota; class Cyanobacteriia; order Cyanobacteriales; family Nostocaceae; genus Stigonema; species Stigonema ocellatum. Next base: position 44,460 of record JADQBA010000072.1, read on the forward strand.
GATGCGGCTTAACCGATCCGCGCACTTTTACCCTGAAGTCTACGTATCTCATCACCCGATAGCAAAATTATAACACAATTGACGGCAGTTAAAACAGAGGAGTGCAGGTGAGTCCAGAGAAAGAAGGAGGAGAGACGTTGCATGTCCGAGCCAGTGCTGTTCGCCCAAGCGAACGGGGCAACCAGACGAACCGATTTTCTTAGGTCTGAATTTTAATCTAAGACAAAGAATTGATTTTTTTGTTTTCAATTAATAATCAATACGCAATCTTTAAGTGTTATTAATATTAAGTGAAAACAACTAGGCAAGCATTGTGCTTTTTTTCCAAATTATAATTAAGCGAATATACGTGTATTTTTGTCCAGAAACTTCAAACAATCTTGTTTTTTTAATCTCAGTTTTTTTCTAAATTTACAAAAAATTTAATTGTTTACTGGTAAATTCATGGTTTTTACATTGAAAATAGTCAAAAAAAATCATAAATTAGATACTGAGGTAGCAAACATATTCACTGATCGCTTACTTGTGAGTTGTTGTTTTTTTTACAACCAACAACCAACAACCAACAAACAACAAACAACAAACTCATCCTGTTTTTTTGATAACTAATTCAACTATTAAAAAAATATGTCTCTATTTGCAGTAGCAAAATTTTTTCTACCACCAGCAATGGCTTCTGTAGCTGTGTTTTCAGCAATGGCAATACCCCTTGCCGTACTCGGTGACAAGCAAATTAGCATCAAGTTTCAAGAAGAACCTTTTTTTTCGGGCAGACTTAGAGATATTGCTACCCCTTACGTGGTATTTGCAACTGCCCTCAGTTTAGGAGCTGGGATAAGTGCTGCTGCTGTCTATGGATGGCGAAATTCTTCTCGAAAAGGGGCAGAATTTGAGCAGCAGTTATCTGTCTTAGAGGAACACATGCAGGAAAAGGATCAATTACTCAAGGAACTCAAACTTTCAGAGTCTCGACTACAAGTTTCTGGATTGAACAATTTTCTGGATGATGAAGTGCCTTTTGAACAAGGTGTAAATACAAAAATCTTGCCCATAAATGTATCTCAACCTGTTGTAGCGCAAACTCCCGTGCAGGTGCATCAACTGCGAGTACATCCTGCAAATCACAATCTGGCTAAAAAGAATACAAATGAGACTGTCACAGCTGTTGCTGCTGCATCCTCATTTGCTTCAGCCCAAACTTTCCTTGGCTATAAGAAAGTAACTGCTGTGGTAGGTGAAGGAAATAAAACAGTAATCACGCCATCTGAGTTTGAAGAGTTGCAAAAACAGCTTAGGGAGATGATGTTACAGATGCAGACAATGCATAACAATCTCCAATTAATACCCCAGACAAGACATGCTCAGGTAAACGTGCCAGATAAATTTAGGATCTACTATGATTCTCCAAACACTGATGGGGAGTAGGGAGTAGGGAGTGGGGAGTGGGGAGTGGGGAGTGGGGGAGTGGGGGAGTGGGGGAGTGGGGGAGTGGGGGAGTGGGGGAGTGGGGG
>JADQBA010000111.1 GCA_016903675.1 Stigonema ocellatum SAG 48.90 = DSM 106950
ATATCTTCTGGTGCTGGAAATGCGGGGAAAATTACAGTTAATGCTACAAACCAAGTTATTGTGGATGGAAGCGATCGCACGAGAAATGATCGGGTGGCTAAATTTGGCACAGCAGTTGACTCTATTGATGCTTCCAGTGGCATTTTTGTTCTTTCTCAAAGTACAGGAAGCGCCGGCGATATTATCGTCACCTCACCTAGAGTTACCCTAGACAACAGTGGAATACTCAACGCCCAATCTGAATCTCTTAACGGTGGTAACATCAACTTACAAAGTGATTTACTCATAATGCGTCGTGGCGCTCTTATCTCTACCACCGCAGGCACTGCCAATGCAGGTGGAAACGGCGGTAATATCACCATCGATGTCCCCAATGGCTTCATCATCGCCCCTCCTAAAGAAAATAGCAACATCACCGCCAATGCATTTAAAGGCTCAGGTGGCAAAGTCCAAATCAACGCTACTGGTATTTATGGTTTGACAGTACTTAGCCGAGAAGACTTGGTGAGACTATTGGGAACAAGCGACTTAACTCAGGAGATGGACTTTCAAAAGCTTCCAAGTAGCATCACTGCAATTTCCCAGACAAATCCCAATTTAAACGGTCAGGTAAATCTTAACACACCCGACGCAGACCCCAGCCGAGGATTAACACAACTGCCCATAAATCTCGTTGACGCCTCCAGTCAAATTGACAATAGCTGCAACCCAAAAAGCAAGCAAAGAGCCAGTTCTTTTACCATCACTGGACGCGGCGGACTGCCCCCCAACCCCAGGACTGAACCCCTAAGCAGTGACGCTGTGCAAGTAGATTGGGTGTCGCTTAAACCCAGTAGAGACAACCACAAAAGTGTAACTCTTCGCCAAAAACCCACTCCTATAAGAACACCCATCGTACAAGCTACTGGGTGGACGAGAAATTCTTTCATGTGAGGTAGTCTTGACAGCAGATGCGTCCAATGTCACACCTCAAAGTCCTAGGTTGAACCCTCAATCTTGTCACGGCGTACAGAACAATTAGCATTATTCAAGCGGTAAGGTGCTGTGTGGAACGCACAGTTGGGAAAGCCTAGACGCTCATAGTTGGGCGTGTGCCTAGGCATTGCTCAAAGCAAGCCATGAGAGTACAGATGAGAGAGCGATCGCATTTCAACAGCCATACGTATCCAATGAGTCGCCTGATGGTAAACTAGCAAGTAAATTGCTTCTTAGTGCTGTTGGCGTTAGGGGTTCAGTAGCCCCACCCTGGACGTTTTCATCCACCAAAATCACAAACACACGATACCACTTGGCAATGTCACGAAGAAATTAGCGTGACCCATAGAAAAATTAACATTGTAACCTCAACGTGGGCAGTAACATTATTTGGCACCACCAATAAACAATCGCCCCTTGGACACTGCCGAAGGAGCGATGATGATACTGGTAATTCTGTCTGGAAACCCATGTGGTTAATCGTCATCGGCGACCGACGTCAAGAAATTTCACCTCTTGTTGCTTACTCAAGCTTCAGACAACGGTTTGATATTGAACACATGTTTCTTTGATTCATAGGGGGTGGTTCGCTGCCCGTGGGGTGCTCCTAACTCTTAACTCCTCATTCCTCATTCCTAACTCCTAACTCCTCATTCCTCACTCCTATTGCTTTGACAAAGATTGCTTGAACAGAGAATGGGCGAACAGGGCTGCTTGAGTACGATCGCGCAAGTTCAAGCGACTAAGAATACTAGTGACATAATTCTTAACGGTGTTCTCTGAGAGGAAAAGTGATTGGGCAATCTCACGGTTATTCGCCCCAGAAGCCATTAAACGCAACACATCCTGTTCTCTGGGCGTGAGTTGCGCCAATTCAGGGGGTTCTTCAACGGATGGAGATGGTGCTGCAACTGGCATAAGTGCTTTTTCAAACAATCCCGGACCCAATTGGGTGTGTCCTTTGTAGACGGCTCGAATAGCCATTGCCAGTTCATCAGGTTCAGTATCTTTAAGCAAATACCCCTTAGCCCCCAACCGCATGGCTTGAGAGACGTACTCATCATCATCGAAAGTCGTCAAAACCAACACTTTCGTATGGGGATAATGCTGAGCGATCGCCCCAGTTGCCGCAACTCCATCCATCACCGGCATCCGAATATCCATCAGCACAATATCGGGTTGCAACGTAGCAATCTCCTCAATCGCCCGTTGCCCATTTTCCGCCTCACCGATCACTTCCATATCTGAATTGGACTCCAGCAGACTCTTAAGTCCCTGACGAATGAGGAATTGATCGTCAACTAACAAAATCCGAATCATAACAACAAGTTTGATAGTGGAAGAGAAACACAGATGCGACAACCTTTTCCTGGTTCACTGTAGAGACTAAACTGACCACCCAACGCCACTGCTCGTTCTCGCATCCCCTGTAATCCAAACCCAGTGGTATTTTGAGTTGGGTTAAACCCTTTACCATTGTCTTCGATACAAAGATGAAGCATGAGAGCCTCCTGCTGTAGCTTCAGCATAACAGTCTTTGCATCAGCATGTTTGTAGATATTTGTCAAGGATTCTTGTACAATACGATAAACAGTTGTGTTTATTTCTGTGGTTAAGGATAATCGTAAATAGATTTTACTCAACAGTTCAATCCCTGTGGTGTGCTGGAAGTCCTTGAGAAGCTTTTCAATAGCTGAGTCAAGGGATTGCCCTTGTAGCGGATTTGATCGCAAGACTGACACTGAACGCCGGATTTCCAACAACGCCTCAGCCCCCAATTGTTTTGCCTGTTTGAGAAACGTCAATGCCTTTTCATTATTCGATTGCCAGAACAGTAGGGCGTTATTAATTTGAATGGTTTGAGCAGCTAGGTTGTGTCCTAGACCATCGTGAATTTCGCGGGCGATGCGGTTGCGTTCCTGTAAAGTTGCCTGGTCTTCTATTCGCAGTGCATAATGTCGTAGTTGCTCATGGGTAATTTCTAGCTCCTGAAGGGCGACTTGCAACTGCTCTCGACTTTGCCGCTCTGCCAGCAGGGCATTAATCAACAATAAAGCAAAAACCAACGTCAGGCTAAACAACAACACGGAACTCCATCGCCAATCCCATACAGCTACTTTGAACTTCTCAGGTATAATAGGTCTTGACAATTGCAGCGCTCCATAGGATAAAAAAGCTAAGCCCAACACCGTAAACTGTCCTACCCGCCCAAATATGAGGCAACTCCGCATCACCAGCACCAGACACAGCAGGAAAACGCAGCGAGTGGACAAGCCATCTTCAATAGCTAGCAGCAAAATCAAGCCGAATTCCAGCGCTGTATAAACTAATTTTGCGCTCCATATCTTGGCTGGCAGTTTTAAACCCATAAATCCGAAGGCAGCAATGGTGAGAACTCGCAGCAGCAACTGCCAGGACAACTGGAGTGGTAACAAGACTTCCATGATCACTGCTGTGACTAACAACAGCCACTCCAGATAAAGCAACAGACGAAAGGATTGGGATGTGGGGCGAAGCATAGAAATGGGGAGTGGGGAGTGGGGAGTGGGGAGTGGGGAGTGGGGAGTAACTCGCTGGGTTCAAAGTCAAAATTCAAAACATTTTGATTTTTGACTTTTGACTTCCCCCTTGGGGGGGAGGGGGGATTTGTTTTGATGGATTTCCTGCGTGTTTGTGTCGCCACGTCCTCTTCTTCCTCTATAACAAATCTCTGCCTAGGTTTTCTAGAGTCTTTGCTACTGAGTTGCTACCTCTGGAGTAGGAAAAAAGTCATACCACATCTAGTACTTTGTGACTGTTAGGGCTAGGAATTCAGCTTCTTGTAAACCTTAGTATCAACTCCTAGAATTGGTTATTGTGAACCCGCAGATCGGAGATTTCACCATTAACCATCAACTTAAACCTATTGGAGGCTCTCATGCAAGATAACATTACCACCAATGAGAGTAAGACGGAGAATCACTTAGATCACTTAAAATTGAAGCCCAATCCTTCACCCACCAAGCGACCCACTAGGCGGATTGGTGTGGTGTTACTCGGTGTGGGGTTGCTGGCTACTGCGGGCTTCTTTGGTATCCATCAGGTTACCAATAACAGCAGCAAAACTGGAAGGTCTCAAGCCAGAGGTAAAGGGCGTCAGGGACCACCTGTTGTTACCGTCGCTAAGGCTTCCCAAAAAACGGTTCCAGTGCAATTGCAGGCAATTGGCAATGTTCAAGCAGAGTCTACCGTATCGGTTACACCTCAGGTTGGTGGAGTAATTACTGGTGTTTTCTTCAAAAAGGGTCAGGAGGTCAAAAAGGGACAACTCCTCTTCACCATAGATGACCGAACGCAACAAGCCTCTATTCAGCAAGCGCAGGGGAATTTAGCGAGAGACTTGGCTCAGGTACAGCAATATAGAGCAACCTTAGGCAAAGACCTAACGCTGGTGAAACAAGCTCAGGCAAATCTGGCGAAAGATCAGGCACAAGCGCAGCTAGCACAGTCACAAGCTCGTCGTTATGGTGACTTGTACAGACAAGGTGCTGTCAGCCAGGATCAAGCTCAGCAATACTCCACCAACCGCCAAGCAACAGCAGCAACCCTCCAGGCAGATATACAGGCGATCGCCAATGCCCAAGCTGCAATAAAGGTAGATGAAGCTGCCATCCAGAATGCACAAGGAGTCGTCAAGGCAGACGAAGGCGCACTAAGAAGTGCTCAAGTGCAACTGTCCTACAGCAAAATTTACGCTCCCATCAGCGGTATTGCTGGCAACGTTGTGGTGAATCAAGGCAATGTGGTTCAACCAGGCAATTCTGGAACGAATCAAAGCAGTACAACTCAAACTAATACCAATGCCCTCGTGACCATCTCCCAGATTCGCCCAATTCAGGTTTCGTTTTCCGTTCCAGAAGCGAATCTGCCAGACATTCAAAACTATATGAAAAATAATAAGCTGACAGTGGAAGCCACCCTTCCCAACAGTAATACTCCTCCCATAAAAGGTACTTTATATTCTGTCAATAACACAGTGGATAACACCACCGGAACCATTCAACTTATCGGCGAATTTAACAATCCTCAAGGGCAATTATGGCCCGGTCAATACGTGAACACAACCCTGAAGCTGACCACCATACCAAATGCAACAGTAGTTCCCTCCCAAGCAGTTCAGAACGGACCAAATGGTCAGTTTGTCTTTGTTGTCAAGCCCGACAAGAAGGTACAAAACGTCCCCGTGACTATTGGCAGCACAGTCAATGGGTTTACCGTGATCAAGAGTGGGTTGCAACCTGGTCAAACAATCGTGACCGACGGTCAAGCAAATCTCATTTCCGGTAACAAAGTGCAAATTAAAACGAAAAGTTAGGAATGGGGAATAGGGAGTTAGGAGTTAGGAGTAGCCCTTTCAAGGTGCAAGTCGTAAGACTTGGATTTCCGAATCCCAAGGGGAGACGCGCAAGGGACGTGTTCTTCGCGTCTTCGCGTCTTCGTGGTTCAAAAATATTTTTAAACCGCGTTCGCGCAGCGTCTCCCCTTGGGAGAAGGCACGAAGAACACGAAGGTCAAATATCGAAAATTGGACGTGATTTTCCAAATTTTTGGTTCACCTTAACAGGGGTAGAGTTAGGAGTTAAAAATTGTATACAACAATCAACTAACAACAACCAACAACCAAATATCATGAACCTATCAGAATTATTTATTCGTCGTCCCATCATGACGACTTTGGTGATGGCGGGTATACTCATCTTTGGTGTGATGAGTTATCGCTTGTTACCTATCAGCGATTTACCCAGTGTTGATTATCCTACCATCCAGGTGTCGGCTGCAAGACCAGGGGCTAGCCCTGAAACTATGGCGTCGTCTGTCGCCCGACCCCTAGAAAAGCAATTTTCAAGCATTGCCGGTCTGGATTTGCTGAACTCTACTAGTACTTTGGGCAGTAGCCAAATTACACTCCAGTTTAACCTTAGCCGTAACATTGACGATGCTGCGCAGGATGTGCAAGCGGCTATATCGGCTGCGTCGGGACAGATTCCTAATGATTTACCGAATCCTCCCTCCTACAGCAAAGTCAACCCAGCCGATCAGCCGATTCTCTATCTATATATGTACTCTCCTACCCTACCGCTTTCCAAGGTAGACAACTATGCCGAAACTTATTTAGCCCAAAAGTTGTCTACAGTCAGTGGTGTGGCTCAGGTGCAGGTCTACGGTTCCCAAAAGTATGCTGCTCGCATTCAGCTTGATCCTCAGAAGTTAGCCAGTCAGCAGATTGGACTAGATCAGGTGCAAACTGCAATTCAACAAGGAAACGTGGATTTGCCCACGGGTAGTCTTTCGGGTAATTACAAAAACTTTACGGTGCAGGCAAACGGTCAGTTAGTAGATGCCGCAGCTTATCGATCGCTCGTCGTTGCCTACCGCAATGGTGCCCCGATTTACCTCAATCAACTGGGTCGGGTGATTGACGGTGTTCAAAACCCCAAGTTGGCAAGCTGGTATAATGATACACGCGCCATCATTCTGACGATTCAACGGCAACCGGGCACAAATACCGTGCAGGTCGTAGACACAATAAACAAATCACTCCCTGACTTGAGGAGCCAGATTCCTAAATCAGTAGAAATCGGTATTTTCTTCGATGCGTCTCAGTCAATTAGAGACTCAGTAGATGATGTCAGATTTACCCTGATTCTGACCATCGGCTTGGTTATTTTGGTGATATTCCTATTTTTGCGGAATCTCTCGGCGACGGTGATTCCGAGTTTGGCGTTACCTGTTTCGCTGATCGCCACCTTTGCGGTGATGTACCTGTTGGGATACTCCCTGGACAACTTGTCTATGATGGCGTTGACCCTGTCAGTGGGGTTTGTGGTGGATGATGCGATCGTCATGTTGGAGAATATCGTTCGCCACATGGAAATGGGTGAACGTCCCCTAGAAGCAGCGTTGAATGGTTCTAGAGAAATCAGCTTCACCATTTTGTCCATGACCATCTCCCTGGTAGCAGTGTTCATCCCCATGCTGTTTATGGGTGGATTGTTGGGGCGACTATTCCACGAATTTGCCGTGACCATCGCCGTTGCCATTCTGGTGTCTGGGTTTGTTTCCCTCTCCCTCACCCCAATGCTGTGCAGTCGCTTCCTCCGTCCACCAGATCACCAACATCAAAGCCGTCTGTATCAAGCATCGGAGTATGTGTTTGATCGTGTTCTCGGTCTCTACGATTGGACCCTGAAAATAGCTTTAAAGTACCACCGCACCACAATGATTTTATCGGCTGCCCTGTTTGTTGTCACCATTTATCTCTTTATGGTGGTTCCTAAAGGCTTTATCCCTAGCGAAGACACGGGACAAATCATTGCAGTGACACAAGCGGCTCAAGATGCTTCTTTTGATGCCTTGGTTCGTCACCAACAGGATGTGGTTAACCTGATTCGGCAAGACCCAAATGTTGACGGAGTTAATTCTAACATAGGACCAGGTTCAAGTGCAAGTGGTAGTGGGGGAGCCGTAGCAGGAAACTCCGGTAACCTGTTGATCCGCCTCAAGCCGCGATCGCAGCGCAGCGCCACTGCTGAGGAAATAGCCCAAACATTGCGCACCAAACTGACGAGTATTCCGGGTATTCAAGTTTTCTTACAAATTCCGCCAGCCATTCCCATCGGTACACAGCAGACAACAGGAATATATCAGCTGGCGTTACAGAGTTCCGATGTCCAACCTTTGACACAGTACGTACCGCAACTCGTCGCCAAGATGAAAGCCCTCCCGGAACTCCTGGATGTCAACAGCGATTTGCAGTTAGCGCCACAGGTGAATATTACCATTGACCGGGATAAAGCCTCAGCCTTGGGCATTACCGCACAAGCGATCGAAAGCACACTGAGAAATGCCTATGGCGGTTATCAAGTGTCAACCATCTACGCGGCTAGTGACCAGTACGAAGTCATCCTGGAACTTGAACCACAGTATCAGCAAGACCCTAATGCCCTGATGCAGCTCTACATTCACACCACTACCAGTAACACCAGCACTGTTAACACTACCACAGGAGAGATTCCCCTGAGTACATTTGCCAAATTATCCCAAGGAGTTGGACCATTGATGGTCAATCACTTTGGGCGGATGAATGGGGCGACCATTTCCTTCAACCTTGCACCTAATATATCTCTGGGAGAAGCCACAGAAACCGTAGAAAAACTTGTTAAGACAGTAGTTCCTGCCAGTATCATCACCAACTTCCAGGGTGCGAGTCAGTTGTTTCAATCTTCACTACCCAGTTTAGGAATATTGCTACTGATTGCTATCTTAGTAATTTATCTTATCCTTGGCATTCTCTACGAAGATTTCATTCATCCTCTAACCATTCTTTCTGGTCTGCCTTCGGCTGGATTTGGTGCATTGTTAACGCTATTAATTTTTCATGTGGAATTGAATGTTTATTCATTCATCGGTATCATGCTTCTCGTAGGTATTGTGAAAAAAAATGGCATCATGATGGTTGACTTTGCCATAGAAGCGCAGCGAAACGAAGGCAAAAGTCCCTTTGATGCTATATATCAAGCCTGTCTAATTCGCTTCCGTCCAATTATGATGACCACAATGGCAGCTTTAATGGGAACATTACCCATCGCCCTGGGAGTAGGCGCAGGTTCAGAATCCCGCCGTCCCCTAGGCATTGCCGTAGTAGGTGGACTAGTCTTTTCTCAGATATTAACCCTCTATCTCACCCCAGTATTTTTCACCTATATGGAAGCTTGGAGGAAACAACTCACCAAGTTAAGAATGGGGAGTAGGGAGTGGGGAGTGGGGAGTGGGGAGTGAGGAGTTATGAATTATGAATTATGAATTATGAATTATGAATTAATTCCTGAGTCCTAACTCCAACTCCCCATTCCCCACTCCCCATTCCCCACTCCCCATTCCTAACATGAACCTTTCAGAAATTTTTATTCGCCGTCCCGTTATGACGACCTTGGTGATGATAGGTATCGTCATCTTCGGTCTCATGGGTTATCAGTTGTTGCCCATTAGTGCCTTGCCGAATGTCCAGTATCCATTCATTTCAGTGTCAGCCTCGTTACCTGGTGCTACACCCGAAACAATGGCAGCCTCTGTAGCAGCACCACTGGAAAGACAGTTTTCCAGTATTGGTGGACTGAGTTCTTTCAACTCTACCAGTTCAACGGGCAGCACCAACATCTCTTTACAATTTGATTTCAGCCGCAGCCCTGATGAAGCTGCCAAAGATGTACAGGCGGCAATCTCAGCGGCTGCGGGGCAATTGCCACCTGGTCTGCCTCACCCGCCCACGTACCGCAAGGTTAACCCATCGGTAGCGCCTATTCTCTACTTATACCTTTATTCTAAAACGCTCCCCATTTCTAGCGTAGACGAATACGCAGAGGTGACCATAGGTCAGCCGATCTCGATGATTGATGGTGTTGCCCAAGTGCAGGTCTATGGTCAGCAGCAATATGCAGTGCGTGTCCAGATTGACCCGCGAGAGTTGGTTTCGCGGGGCATCGGGCTGGATCAGGTGCAGACTGCCATTCAGCAAGGAAATATGAATTTGCCGACGGGCAGTTTCTCTGGCAAAGACAAAAGCTACATAATTCAGGCCAATGGTCAACTTAACGACGCTGCCGCCTACCGACCGCTGATTGTCACCTATAAGAATGGTGCACCAGTACGACTTCAAGATTTGGGGCGGGTGATTGACAGCGTGCAAAATAACAAAGTCTCGAACATCTACAACGGAAACCCCGGCGTTGTCTTAGCTGTGCAACCTCAGCCGGATGGCAACACAGTGAAGATTGTTGATGCTATTAAGGAACTCCTGCCCAGTCTCCGCGAACAAGTGCCCGCCTCCATTGAGATGGGTATTATGTACGATCGCTCCCAAACAATCCGTTCTTCTGTAGAAGATGTACAGTTTACCTTATTTCTATCGATTTGTCTAGTTGTCCTAGTCATCTTCTTATTTTTGCGTGACCTGTCTGCCACTTTGATTCCTTCTTTGGCACTCCCTGTAGCCATCATAGGCACTTTTGCCGTCATGTACCTGTTGGGATACTCCCTAAACAACCTTTCGTTGATGGCATTAACCCTATCCGTGGGCTTTGTGATCGATGATGCAGTTGTTGTGCTGGAAAATATTGTCCGTCACCGAGAAATGGGTGAATCTCCCCTGCAAGCTGCTTTCATTGGGTCGAAAGAAATCGGCTTCACCGTTTTGTCGATGACGCTGTCACTGGTAGCGGTATTCATCCCCATGCTGTTTATGGGTGGATTGATTGGTAAATTATTTCACGAATTTGCAGTGACCATCGCCGTTGCCATTTTGGTGTCAGGGTTTGTCTCCCTCAGTCTCACACCCATGCTGTGCAGTCGCTTTTTGAAAGCATCCCACCAACAACGGCAAAGTTGGCTGTATCGAGTTTCAGAACGTGGATTTGATTTGCTGCTGCGGGGTTATGACTGGACTCTTAAACCCGTTCTCAAATACCGTCTCGTCACGCTGATGGTTTCCGGCATCATCTTGCTGGCGACATTCTATCTATTCACCGTGGTTCCCAAAGGGTTTATTCCCACAGAGGACACGGGACAAATTATGGCAAACACAAAAGCCGCACAAGACATTTCCTTTGATGATATGTTGCGTCACCAGGAGGCGATCGTTGACATCATTCGTCAAAACAAGAGTGTAGCAGCAGTTGACTCCATTGTTGGTGCAAGCGGTCCTAATGCGGCGGTCAACTCAGGAAGAATCACGATTCTACTGAAGCCACGTTCCCAAAGACGTTTTAACTCTGACCAAATCATCCAAAATTTGCGACCCAAGTTGACGAAAGTACCGGGTATTCAGGCATTCTTGCGCTCTCCACCTGCCATTCCCATCGGCGGACAGCAGACAAATTCTCTGTATCAGTATACTATACAAAGTCTCAATCCTCAAGAACTCTATGATTATGTTCCTAAATTAGAAGAGAAAGTCAGAACCATACCGGGACTCCAAGATGTCAACAGCGACGTTCAGATGAGTACTCCCCAGTTGCAAGTGGAGATTGACCACAAGAAAGCGGCTACCCTCGGTATTTCGGCTCAACAAATTGAAAGTGCCCTTGGTAGTGCCTATGGTTCTCGTCAGGTTTCAACTATTTACGCTCCCAACGATCAATTTTACGTGATTTTGGAGCTACAACCCCAGTATCAACGCGATCCTAGTGCCCTCGCGGAGATATACATTCACTCTAGCAATGGACAACTGGTTCCGTTAAATACCATTGCTAACATCACCCAACAAGTCAGTCCCCTCACCCTCAACCACGTCAGTCAAATTCCCTCCGCCACCATTTCATTCAACCTGGGAGATAATATATCTTTAGGGCAAGTAACGCAGCAGATGGACGAACTGGCGCGGACTATTTTGCCTTCAACCATTACTGCTAGTTTTCAGGGTTCAGCCCAAGTCTTCCAAAAGTCTTTCAATGATTTGGGATTGCTGTTGGTGGTATCGATTGTGGTCATTTATCTGATTTTGGGTATTCTTTATGAGGATTTCATTCATCCGCTGACTATTCTCTCGGGTTTACCTTCGGCTGGGTTTGGTGCGTTATTAACTCTGTACATTTTCCAGGTAGATTTGAATCTTTACTCCTTCATCGGCATTATCTTGCTGGTGGGGATTGTGAAGAAAAACGGTATTATGATGGTGGATGTGGCTATTGAAACACAGCGAAGAGATGGCAAAGGTCCCTATGATGCTATTTACGAAGCTTGCTTGATCCGCTTCCGTCCCATTATGATGACTACTATGGCAGCTTTGATGGGGACACTGCCAATTGCTATTGGCGCGGGTTCGGGTTCGGAAGCACGTCGTCCTTTGGGGATTGCGATCGTTGGTGGATTAGTATTTTCTCAGATATTGACTCTCTACCTGACTCCAGTTTTCTATACTTATATGGAAGAATGGCGGAAAAATATCAGTAACCCTAAGTTGGGTCGGATTTTCTTTCGCAAGAAAGCTAAGCATCAATCTTGAATATGGGGATAGCCTGGGGTTAAAACCCAGGAGGGGGTGGGAAAATGGTGGGGACACCGTATCAAAACGGGTACTCCTGTCCCGCCCGAAGATTACCTATAATACGAACCGCCAAGACGCCAAGGACGCCAAGAATAAGATCGGTAATCTTGTAGCGGGAAGGAAGTAAGAACATAGATTTTTATACACTTCGACGCTTTGTAATAATTGCGTCTAGGTTTTATATCAGGTTCGGTTAATTGCTTATCTCACATCTTGCACCAGCCTGGTAGTACATCAAAAAAATAACTCAGTATTTAATTGGTTTCTGACTGCGCCCGCATCCGCCTGGGACTTGAAGTCCCAGGCGCGAGTAGCAGAAGTCCTCTTTTAGAGGACTGAATGAGTTTTGAAAGCACTGTCAATTTTCTGACTCCTTTTTTGGTTATTTGTGGTTTCTACTTAGGGCTTGCTGAACAAATGAGCAAGGTAGACTAGATAAGGGTTTTCAGGTTTTCTTGATAAAACTTGTGCAAGTTTATAGGATCTATAGGCTCAAAACCCTTGCACAAAATAATGAAAATGGTCGGGTAAATTTGTGACCAAAGCGATGAATTCTCTATTTTTCAAGCTGTTTGACCTCCAGATTCGCTTTGTAGGCTTTTTCAGCAAGCCCTACTTAGAGGTGCAAGATACAAGTTATCATAAAAACCTCTGGTGCGTCCGGTGTGTCACCGCGTCCCCGCGTCAGTCCTAATAATAAGTATTCAGACGAAGATGATATTATAAGGCTATACTCCCTTCGCGCCAGAAGATTACCTAAAAAAAACCGCTCCTGAGCCAAGGAAGCCAAGGTTTAAGATCGCTAATTTTGTAGCGGGAAGGGAGTAGGCTCAATGCCTAATTAAAGTAAAATATAATTATTACATATCTAAATACATTATAACCCAATTCACTCACTATGACAAACATTACCATTTTTAACATTGATGACAATATCAAAAACCTCTTGCAACAACGAGCTTCAAAAAATGACCGTTCCCTAGAAGAAGAAGTAAAAGAGATTCTCCGTCTTGCTTTGATAGAAAATCAAAAAACGCCTGTAAATCTTGTAAATATGATAGAAAAACGCTTTGCCCACTTGGGAGATTTTGAATTAGGAGAATTTGCCAGAGAAGCTATGCGTCCTTCACCCACTTTTGAATGATGATTATTCTTGATACTAATGTATTGTCAGAATTAATCAAACCCCAAAAGTGTACATTGACGCTGAATGAGAATGCGATGGTCATTGGCAGTAGGAGAATTTTATGCTAATTCTAAAAAGTAAGTGTAGCGATCACAGAAGATGGCTGATTCTGTAAAGTCCTTTAATCAAGTTGTTAAAAGATGTTTAATAGGCACTTGAATTTACAGAGGTTCTTTCAGGTTTTGTATAGACCTCTTACAAGACTTTTGAGAAACCTATGGGGATATGGGGAACCGCGCAAACAGTTGGCAAAAACTTGCGAAACGCTACAGAAGCAATTAGCCATTCCTCAAGCAAGGGATAAAGCTTGGAAGACTTATGGCAAAGCCCTGACCCTTGCTAGACAATGCGGTTGTGAGGAACTGCTCCAGGTAATTTTAAGGTTTGATCCACTCTTTGGCGAGGAAGAGACAAGTTCCAGCTTGTCTGTCGGGCAAGCACTCTCAGTTCTGCTTGAGGCAAAACCTCAAGCAGCCCAAAATCTAGATGCTGCATGGCGGCTTTCTCAACGGCTTCACAAACCGTCATCTATTAGAGAAGTACAGCAGGAGATATGCATTCAACTCGCACGCATTGGCGACACCAATATGCTGTTGGCTAAGTTACTAAAACGGCGTAACGAAAGGACTCTGACTACAGCAGAACTCTGCGAAATTCTCAACAACTTCTTGTCCAAGCATTCCTTTCAACTCGCTGACCCTTGGAAAGCTTTTTTAGGGCAATTTGAGACAGCCGAACTGCCTCAAATTCATCAAGTTTATGCGGTTGTTGAGCGCTATGTTGAAGCGGCTGAATTGGCAGAAACAGCTAGAGATTACCATAGAGCTATCCATTACCTCATGTCTCTTTCTGGCAAGGAAATTGCCCAACGCACTCTTGCTCTGTCAAATCGTTTGGGAGACGAGAATTTGATCGCGCAGGCTCATGAGAAAGTGGCCCAGAGCTTCTGGGAGGAAAAAGACTATTGCATTGCCCTCGAACACTTTCAAAAAGCAGGTAACCTCGAACGCACAAGTGACTGCCACCAACGACTTGGAGAATTAGGACTTGCTATCCAACTCCGTCCCTCTATCACTCCTGAATGGATGCAGGATCTGAGGGGGACAATAGAGAACATGGTCAGATTGCACATAGAACGTAAGGAATTTTTGTTAGCAGCTCGCTTGCTAAAAACTGTAGAGGAAGCATGGCGAAAAAAGACTCAAGATTCAGTAATTATTTCTGAGGTTGACCGCACACAGCGCCTTCTATCTGAAGCAGTGAGAACAGCCCGAACCTCATTTGCAGCCTTGTTGCAAGCCTCTGATGCGCAGTCAAGGACAGAAATTTTCACTAGATGGAGTCTCCTAGAGGAAGCAGCAGGCAATTATCTCGAAGCTGGCTTACAAGCTGAAAAAGCTCAAGATTACTTTGCAGCTTCCCTGTTGTTTGAGAAAGCAGGTGCTTTCGGTCAAGCCCTTGTTGCTCTTGAGTCTGTCTCGGAAAATGCTCTAGATCCCAAGAAAAAGGCGCTGTTGCTTGAGCAAGGAGGCGACTTTTTTATGGCTGGTCTTCTTTACGAACGTTTGGGAGAAACGGAGCAAGCGATCGCCGCATATGACCGAGCGAAAGAATTTCTGCGTGCGGCTGAACTGCGACGACTTTATATTGGCGATGACCAGGCAGTGTTCGATGAAAGATTCAAAGAATTACTCACAAATGCAGGTCGGATAGAGCAACTGGCTGAGCTTTGCGCCACTAAAGCTTACGAAGCAGGGCGATCGCCAGAAGAAAAAGCGAGGTTTTTGCGGCGTATTAAAGAACTAGGAGACCTTGGTCTTGTTGGGCAGCGATGGCTTTCCATTGTTGCTACCGAGCTTCCCAGTATCGAGGCTTTGGATAGACGCAGTTTTGAAGAACAAGCTATTGTATGGGTTCAAACTGCTACAACAAAAGTCTTGGCAGATTATACTGACGCATTTGGGCTTGACTTGGGTACAAGTAACAGTGTGGTTTGTCTTTATAACAAAAAACGAGGAGAGCCGGAGGTTGTGGAATGGTACGGGCGACGGCAGATACCTTCAGTATTCGCCATCGATCAGATGGGGCGCGAGATAGTTGGCGTGCCAATATCCGAAATGCTAGGAAAGTCTCCCCGTGCCATTGTGACTAAAGCCAAAAGGGAAATGGGAACCGACAGAAAATTCAGAGCAGGGGGACAGGATTATCGCCCGGAAGAAATCTCAGCTCGCGTCATTAACTGCGCCCGTCAGCTAGCTTTAGAGTACCTGCGAAAAAAGATCGGCGAGACAATTTCCTCAATGGCGGCTCGAAGCATGGGGAATTCTCCACCTGAAGACTGGGTAAGAGAGTATCTGGAAAGACATCCACCCTCAATCTCTTTAGAAAATGCCGTAATTACAGTACCTGCTTACTTTAATGATGCACAGAAACAAGCAACAAGGACGGCGGGAGTTCTTGCTGGCATCAATATCCTGCGATTGATCCACGAGCCAACGGCTGCTTGCCTTGCTCAACGTATCCGTGAAACCAAAAATGAAACAATTCTGGTCGCAGATCTTGGAGCCGGAACCTTTGACCTTTCAATTGTTGAAGTTGGGGATGGCATCTTTGAGGTGCTGGAAATTCAAGGAGATAACACACTAGGGAGTGCCGATTTAGACGAGATTGTATACGTCCACTTTGTGGAGTTTATTAAAACAGAAACCGGAGAGGATATCACTGGAGATCGTCAGGCTGTAACTCGTTTGCGTCAGGCTTGCGAAGAAATGAAAATTCAACTCTCCTCCGGCGGCAGTTGGACAATAGAACTGCCTCAGCTAGTGAATGCTAGTACAACTCAGTTGACACTGACGCGAGAGGAATTGGAACGCCTCGCATCGCCCTGGCTTGATCGTGTTCGAGCCACTTGCCAGAAAATCAGCCATAAACCTAGTCGCATACTTTTAATTGGCGGTGGAGCGATGATGCCTGCTGTCCATCGTTGCATTAGAGAAACCTTTGGATTGAAACCAGGCTCAGATTTAGATCCCCTCACAGCCGTTGCTCGTGGAGCAGCAATGCAAGCGGCTTTGTTGACAGGAGATATGCAAGGTATATTATTGCTCGATGCTGTTCCTTTCAGTTTAGGCATTAAAAGTTATGTAGCACCGGGTCAGTTCAAATTTGACTCCTTGATCCCCAAGCATAAAACTATACCGACCGGAGAAACGAAACGTTATACTACCATTGAGGACAATCAAACCCAAGTTAGAATTGAAGTTTTTCAGGGAGAATCTCAGGTTGCTGACGATAATTTCAAAATTGGACAATTTATATTGCAAGGAATACCTTTAGCCAAAGCTGGTGTTCCACAAATAGATGTCACGTTCGATATCGACGCAAACTGCCTTCTGAGCGTGACTGCCCGCGATATCGGAACAGGGAACCAGTGCGGCATTACGATCGCTGACTCACATTTACTAACACCAGCTCAGGCAGCTTCGCTCCAAGCTAGATTCCGAGACTCTCAAACCTATCAAGCCAACCTTGCACGGTTAGAAAAACTGGCTGCGGAACTAAGAGCAACGTTGCATTCGGCAGGGAAGACAAATATTCTGGAACTGTCAACTCGTTTTCGAGAGCGATTACAATATTACGAAGGTAGCCGAGAGTCGTATCTGCCAACTCTTGCGGATAACAATGTGTTATTTGAAGTTTATCGCAACCGTGATGAATTAGAGATGAAGGTAAGGTTGGCTCTAGATCGATGGAGCAGCTTGAGTCGGAGTACCCACACTTGGTTGGAGAGTTACGGAGCGTTGGATTGGCGTTTAGCAGAAGCTGAAAATCAAGTGCAGCAGTTGCTTGATGAAGGCGATCCCGTACTTAGACGCACGAAAGAAGCTGTGGCAGAAGTCACAGATGTAGCTGTAATTTATAGAAGATGGTTAAGCGTGATCGAGAATCTACCCATCAATCCTGAGGGAAATGCTGAAGAGCTAGCTCGACACTTCAAGAGCGTTAAACGTTTCTCGGAAGCAGTCACCCATTTTTATCGGATTGATGCTCCCCTGTCCTCACTTCAAGTCGAATTAGGTCTGGAGATTCTAGCTCGTTCCCGACAGCGAGATGCTTATACAGCATTGCTTCTAGAACACGCTGAAATGCTTGGAGTCCACAGTCCCGACTTTGAGAACCTCAATCACTCTGTCCGAATCTATTCCTCCTCGGTAGTTTGGATACAGGTAAATTTAGGAGGGATTGCCGCCAGTGGCAGTGGTTTTGTCATTAGCCCAAATCAAGTAGCGACCAACCGCCACGTTCTTATAAATGAAGCTACAGGAAAATGCGTTTTGCCTGAAGCTGTTTATGTAATTACCAAGGAAGGATCTCTCCAGGTAGCAGCAATTCATTTACCTAGTTGGGGAGAAGACGATGTAGCAATCCTATGCCTGCTACCACGCACCCCTCTTACTCCATTGCGACTGGGTTTTTCGGAACTTGTTGAAGTAGGAGAGCGGATTATCACAATTGGCTTTCCTGCCCCCGATAGTAGCGGGTTTGAGGAGAATCTCTATTGCAATACCGGGCTTGTCAACCGTATCCGGCAGGATCAACTTTGCACTGAGCGGGTGCTAGAGATTAGCATTCAGCTTCAGGGAGGGATCAGTGGTGCGCCCATTTTGAATCAATTGGGAGAAGTCGTAGGACTAACAACCTTCTTTCGACTCAAGCAACAACAAGAGTTGGCTGGTGGACAGATTCGCATTGAGCAATCATTTTATGCTATTACAGTTGAGCTTTTGCGCCGCCTTCGTACAGAAATTCAAGATTAACATAATAGAACCAGCCCCGAATCGTACTTTATAACGTAATTCATACATAGGGATAGGGTTCTACCGTTACACATCCGCTGCCAGAATGGCGGCGATGTCATCATCGGTATAGTGTCCCCCTTGGGCGATGGCCTTCGTCACATGCTCACGCAAAACCGTTAATTTGATTTCTCGCAGTTCTGCTTGTCTTAAGGCATTCCGTATGACTTCGCTCTCGTTGTTGTAGCGTCCAGAGGCAACCTGAATTTTGATGAAATTCTCGAAATGTTCCCCTAGCGAGTAACTGCCTGCCATTTTTTAGCCGCCTCCTATATCCTTACTATATTATAATCACCCTTGGTATTTCCTGGTTTATGATTGGAAATGGAATAGCACAAACGTTGGGAAATCGATCTGCTCATGGATTCAGAAGCAATAGAAAATACATTATTCGATCAAATCTTCCGCGACAGCGAGGGTCATATTGTTTTGGCTCAGATGCCAAATCTACCGCTGATTGTTTGGGGTGCGGCTAGCCTAGCCAAACTAATTTTTACCAGTGGCGGAATCAATACAGGACTAGACGCACTGGCTTTTGGCTCCTTATTTACTTGGGCTTGGGAGGAATTATTTCAAGGCGTTAACTATTTTCGCAGAGCCTTAGGTTTCGTCGTGCTGATTGGAGTTGTTGCGCCACGATTCTTTTAAACAAAAGAGTGAAAATGAGTCTGAAACCCTTATAGGGCTTAAGCATAAATCTAGTTTCTAGAGATGTCTATTGAAAAACAACGAAGTTAGACACACATGTGTGTCTGTGATTCTGGCGTATCAAAACGGGAGAGGCGATTGCTCTGGCTTGATTGCGTACTCCACTTGTAGCTGTTGAATACACAGGGTAAGCGCATCTAAACTCTGAGTGTGAAATATGCTAAATA
This sequence comes from Stigonema ocellatum SAG 48.90 = DSM 106950, assembly GCA_016903675.1. Classification (GTDB taxonomy): domain Bacteria; phylum Cyanobacteriota; class Cyanobacteriia; order Cyanobacteriales; family Nostocaceae; genus Stigonema; species Stigonema ocellatum. The sequence goes on from JADQBA010000111.1 coordinate 18,973, forward strand.
GGTCCAGATAAACTCAAGCTGAAGTCGGAGAAAAACAATGAATACCTCGCAGACTGTCAAAGAAGCTTCCCCAGTAGAAATCACTAAGGCTATCTTGGTAGATTTACAAAAACTCCAGCAATATTCTGGAGAACCAATGGCGGCTGTCTATGCAGATAACTTGCTGCGTACCATGCGCTCGTTGCGCGATAAATGCATGGGTTACCCCTATACCGAAGTAGTAATGGCGCTGCATGACGCACTTGCATGTTCTAACCGCTGGATTGATTATACTGCGACTCAGTACCAAGGAGCTTATGATTTACTTGCATCCTTGATCGCTCTTGAAACAATCACGAATTCAAAAGTGGAATCTGCAATTTTAACTTTAGAAGACTTAGGCTTTGATACCCTACCATTCGGGGTAAAACTTGACGATAGCCAGGATGAAGATTCAGACGAGGAATAACATAGCATGGAGGATAAATCTGCCCAAGAACACTTTCTAGACACCTCAGTTGCACGTTCAAAGTTACTTGCTACGCAAACCTACAAACAATACTTTGAATTACAATTTGCTGACCAACCGCTTTATATCTCTAACTACGTGCAGATGGAAATAAGGCGCAGCTATCTAATTAATCTGATCTCGTTCTACTTTGTGCTGCGCCTAGAAACTATAAACAGTATCTCAGATGCCATCGCTCTGTGGAGTAATAGATTTAAGACAAGCTCACTCAAAGCAATTTTACAGCTGGAACATACTGATAATTCCTTTGACTATTTATGTCCCCCGATTAATCAACCTTATTACAAGCATCCGTCAGAAAATCAGATAGTGATGAATGTATCAATTGAGGACAGCGAGTCCGTCGTTGAGGATAGTCAGCTCCTTCTCACTCGGGGAGACGCACTCGCGTTCGCTTAATTCAAAAGTCAATTCGTGCTACGGGTGGCGATCGCCCTTATGTTCGCCTGAGAGCGATTCCACGTCAAGGGTTTACAGACCCGGAATGCTTGATTTTACAAGGTTCTCGGTTCAATACCACGATCGCTAAAAATGAGGTTTCTAGCCTTTGCTTCCACTCGAATTGGTTCAATAAGGTACTTCCAGAAAATAAAATCTAAAAAAATCTCAGGTTCAGGATAATAATCATTCTCGTAATGAGGGGGGTGAAAGAGGCAGCAATACTTAAATAAACTCTGAGTAATTCATATTTATGAAACCACCCTCTTGGGAAAGGGGTTGGCGAGGGCACACCAAAATCATTACTAAATTTAGAAACGCTAAAAAATCAGGATTTAGTTGGCGCTGAAGCGCTACTACGAAGGTCGAAGGATTTGAAGGGGGGAATATATGGGCGCACACTTTCCCATTATGAGATAAGCATAACCGAAAAAACACCATTCGTCAAGATAATTCAGAATTTATCGTATTCTTCCGGTGAACAGGGTACACAGTCCGGTGAACAGTTCGGTTTACATCGGTAAACAGTCCGGCATAGTTTAGTGAACAGTTCGGTTTACATCATCGCCAGAAATCCTTGGCGTTGACCAAAAAGAAAAAGGTACAAGCCCCTAAATTAAATCTTAGAGGATGTTTTCAAAGTCCTTAGTGATGCAATACTGCGTAGGATTTGCAAAAATTAGAAACCCGGTAACTTCTGCGAAACCGGGTTTCTGGCACCTCGACTATTCAAAACCTACGCAGTATTGGGTTGGGGAGGGTACACTATTTTCATTACTAAATTTAGAAACGGTAAAAAATCAGGATTTAGCCGGCGCTGAAGCGCTACTACGAACGAAGAGAGATTTTTAGGGGGAATATATGGGCGCACACTTTCCGATTATAAAAAAAGCATAACCGAAAAAACACCATTCGTCAAGATAATTCAGAATTCATAATTCATTCAAAAGGATTGTTATATGTCTATTAGACATGGAGTGAAAATTAATTATGCGTTGCCCGAAATCCGCTTTTGGGGCGCAAGGCCGCCGCGCCCCTACTATGTCTATTGTATCACAAATGAATTCGGTGATTTAGCACACCATCGTTTAGCACCAGTGCAAGTCACTTCCATTTGTTCCCCCCGCACTACAGGTATGCGAAATATTGATTACTACATTGCTGGAGATTTAATGGTATGTTTATTTAAGCCGTGCTCTACTAGTACCGCTGCGGAATTGGTGAAGATTGAGATATGGGCTGATTTTTGGTTCTTATACGTTGTGATTGTCTTCATCTTTGTGTAGATAAATTTACAGTATGGGTAAGGGTGCGATGTTCAAGGTAAGTATCCAAGAACGCTGGTTATTGGGAATTTTCGTTGTCGGGGTAAGCGCTTTGTTTGGGGGTAGTGCGCTGGCTCAGATTACACCTGATAGGACTTTACCGAATAATTCTATTGTGATGCCAAATGGTAGTACAAACAATATTACAGGGGGGACAAAAGCAGGGGCTAATTTGTTTCACAGCTTTAGCGAGTTCTCTGTTCCCACGGGCGGGACTGCTTTTTTTAACAATGCACTTGACATCCGCAACATTATCAGCAGGGTGACAGGAGGGAATTTCTCTAGTATAGATGGGTTGATTCAGACTATGGGTAAAGCTAACCTATTTCTGATCAATCCAAATGGGATAGCGATAGCTTCGCTGCTGCGCAAAGCGCAGATCGCACTTTCAATACTCGCGTAGCTCAATTTGGTACAAGAGTTGAACCTGTCGATGCTTCCAGTGGCATTTTTGTTCTTTCTCAAAGTACAGGAAGCGCCGGCGATATTAATGTTACCTCACCCCAAATTCGTTTAGACAACTTGGCCAAGTTCAGCGCTGACACAAAAGGTGGTGAGGGAAATATTCAGCTTACAACCCCTGCACTCATCTTACGCCGAGGTAGTAGCATCACAACCAATGCGAATGGAAGTCAAATTACGGGCGGGAACATTATCATAGATTCTCAAAATGGCTTTATAGTCGCAGTTCCAGGTGAAAACAGCGACATCACCACTAATTCTCCTCTTGGGAGGGGTGGAAATATCACCATCAAAAACAGTGCTGGTATCTTTGGGATTGAGGCGACCACAACACCTTCTGACACTACAAATGACATTACTGCAACAGGTGCAACACCAGACTTAAGTGGTAATATCCTCTTCAACAGAGCCAATGTTAACCAGCCATTAGGACTAGCCAAACTACCCACAGTCGTTGCTTTGACCCCAACAATCAAAAACGCGAGTTGCGAAGCTTTGGCAGAAGGAAAAGATAGTAGCTTTACTATCACCGGACGTGGTGGTTTACCCCCTAACCCTTATGACCCCCTCAGCAGTGAGGCAGTCTGGTCAGATAATCGCGTACCTAATATTATATCACAACACCCGCACCAAGAAAAACCAATTGCCAAACCATCATCCAAAGCAACTGTTGTAGAAATTAACCCAGCAACAGGCTGGGTGTTCCACGGGAACGGGGAAGTCACTCTTATCTCCCAAAAGGAGAGTGGTAATGGTTTGCAGTCTACTCCTACAACCTGTCAAACTGTGAGTAAGCACATGAGATGAAAAGCTGTCCCTCCCTGAAGGTGAACGGCGACCTATGTACCTCGTTAGCATGGCATGTAATAAATCACGGCGTTGCTGAATGGTCGTATGAATTGACATTTTTCGAGTTGATTAAACATCGATTCTTTGCGCCTTTGCGCCTTTACGCGCGTGCAAATTCATCCCGTGATTCAGCAACGCCAAAATCAAGATTTAGCCGGCGCTGAAGCGCTACTACGAACGAAGATAGATTTTTAGGGGGAATATATGGGCGCACACTTTCCCATTATAAAAAAAGTATAACCGAAAAAACACCATTCGTCAAGATAATTCAGAATTCATAATTCATTCAAAAAGTAGAACGAGCGTAACTATTCCTGAATCACTACTGGCGTGGTTTCAAAATTATTGCAAAAAGCAAAAACGCTCTGTGTCAGCACAATAGTGAGAAATCCGGGCGTCCGTGTTTATCACATCCGCTCAAAGAAAAATCTTTCGTCCGAATCAAGTAGTGACGGTGCATGAGCGTCTAAATTAAAGAAGCAAAGAATAACAACAAAGAGTGTAGTAAACATGGAAAAACGCAAACTCGGACGTTCTCAACTAGAAGTATCACCTGTGTGTTTTGGCGGTAACGTCTTTGGATGGACCATTGATGAAGCCACTTCATTTGAGATTTTAGATGCCTTTATGGCAGCAGGAGGTAACTTTATTGACACTGCCGATGTCTATTCTAGGTGGGTTCATTTATTAATTGTCAATGGGATAAAACAGATATCTAACCTGACAGATGAACGATTGTGGATATTAAGATTTTTCCCGGCAGCAAGGCGATCGCTACTATTTACTTGATTGATTAGTGATCGTTCTTCTTTGAAACATATGAATTTTATTTCCTTTCATTTGAGAGATTTTTTGTTGATATCTCTTGTTTTCACATGATTATTTCTATCTCACATTTCACAGGTTGGCGATCCCACCTCTTCATTGTTCTCTTTTTTTTAGTACATTTATACTGTGATTTCCCCCGTTGTTGGCGATCGCACTTCTTAATTCTTCTCCTCTTTTATAGTATTTATGTACTACTTATCCCTGTTGCCTGCTGCCGATGGTATGTGACACTTCAGGGTGCGGAATGTGGGATAGAAGGTTGTCGCTTTAAGTAAGAGTGAAAAATGTAGCGGGCGAGTGGCACCCCCTCAGGACTCCAAGAAGTGCCCGTTGCTGACTACCCGCTAAGTAGGTCGGCGCTCGAAAACCAAACTATGTTAAGAAATGTAAAATCATCTGTATATAAACTAATGCCAAAGTCCCAAACTTTTTCAGAAAAATACCCATATTTATCTCGTTTTGTAGAAGAGCAAGGGTGGATTGAAATTGGAGAGAGCGAATACATTAACTCGTTTGTGAGAGCTTACGATCTAGGTGGCACCGTTTACCAAGGTAAAGCAAGCTATCCCAGTATGGAAGCGGCATTGAAAGACCTAGATTTAGGCATTTAAGCATATATGGAAGAAAACGGTATTTAAGCCACTTTAGTAAGAGTTTAATTATTGAGACTGAGAAAACTTTTGATGCACGATGCTGTTTCTTGCTTGCTTTTCGTACCAGAACTGTAATAAGAAGTTAAAGGTAGGCGATCGCCTCCCACTAGCACAATGGTAACTCGGTAGGTACTGCCATCACTACCTGAGTTTAGTTGCTTTGAGGATGCATAAAGGTCGAGCAGCGGTTTGCCACGAGGCATCACCAATGGTTCACTCTTTGTTATGCTATATACGTAAACCATTTTTATGTAATTATGGTTAACACTTATAGCAGGCAGAAAGAAACTTGAGCGCACTAATCTCCATGCAAGAGTTGCACCGGGAACGGGAAATAAGCTGAAAGAAATCGCGCAATTATAGGATATGTCTATGATAATGAAGGGTCAACAGGTCAGTTATTGGATGCGTACCGTTAGGTCAGCGAAGCTATCGCCAATGGTGAATTAATATTAATCTCCACTAAAAATAGAAGTGAATCTTCTAAAAGTAGTTAGATATTTTATACATAAGTGGTATAAAATAAATGTGGGGACACTAAATGTCCCCAGTCGTCCAAAAAAGGAGGTATTTATTGAGCAAAAACGGTAACGGTCATCGAGGTTTTTTTAATCCTGTGAAGATTTTCATCCGTGTTATCCAAGGCGTTTGGAAAAAGCGGGATGAAGTTTCAAGAGAAACGTATCTCGTTGACTCGGAAGTTGTTGAATCCGATCTGGATGATATAGCAGATCAACCAGAAGGACAAGACAACACCGATAACTAACACCTAGTTATCAGCCCCTAGTAGTCCACTAGGGGCTATATCCTAACATAAACCATACTTAATTATGACAAATTGCAGCACCACAGTTTTTTGTCCTGTTTACTATCAAATCATAGAGCGTCGTGGCAACGGCTGGGCATTCAAGCACGGCGAACCCTTTATCAACTTATTTAATGCCCCTGATCTATCAATTGAAGATGAGTTTGCTGCCTTCGACACTTCTATGAAGAAAGTAGCCCTAGAGCTATTTAGAATCAACGGTGGCAAGCAAGGTTATTATATAGCTAACATACTGGATAAAAAATACTACTATTGTGGTACTGAGTGGTTGGATGTCAAAGCCAAACTTCAAGAATTGGGGATTGGTAGACCAGACCCGATGTCCGCTTATTGAGCACAATTTATTGACAACCAACCTGTGACGGTTAAATTCGTGGTGCAAGCTTTTGAGTTTGTCGTATTTTTGTAGAATATAAATGTCCTATTTTTGCAGAGCTTCCTAAGGAAAGGATGCGATGAAAAGCCCTAAAACTGTGGAAGAACGGATTGCTCGCCGCATTACCCGTAGCAAGCGTGAAGTATTCATGCGTAAGGACTTTGCAAATATCGCCGATTATGACCAAGTTGGTCGTAGTCTCCGTATCTTAGTCAAAAAAGGCATAATTATTAAGATTGGCTACGGTCTTTATGCGAAAGCTGCTGTCTCGCCTTTGTCGAATCGCACAGTACCTCGCAAGGGGTTGCGCGACCTAGCAACTGAAGCTCTAAAAAGACTAGAAGTGGAAGTTGTTCCTTCAAGCTATGACCGGGATTACAATGAGGGACGCACAACCCAAATTCCCACTGGGCGCGTTGTTGGGGTTAAAAGTCGTGTAAAAAGAAAAATTGGCTATGAAGGAAGATATGTAACCTTTGAATACGTTACTTGATCCAAATATTGTAGAACTCATTGCAGCTGATCTCGGCGTTGATGACTCTTTTTTTGAGAAGGACTGGTATGCCATGCGGATAATTGAATCAACCTAGCCAGAAATGCCTTCAAGTTTTGGATGTGGAGTTTCTGATCAGCTATAAAATTATATGGGAAGAAAAAACAAAAACAAAATTGATCAGAGTGTTTTCAACCAAATGGGTCGAGAAGCGTTGCTTAAATGCTGCAACATTCTAGACGTTGAAACCACAAGATTGATAAAAGGCGGCATCACCTGTGATCGGTCAAATAACCAACTTCGGTCAGGGATAAGACGATGTTTATCTCAAGGAACGTTTCCAAATAGAATCGAAAGATTGGCAAGTTTTTTAGAAGAAGAATGGATGCCTAGTACACTAGATGCATCTGACCAGGAGGAGATAGACCCAGCAGAAAAAGTAATGGAATTAATTGAGAATGTCAGGAATAGCTTCGACCGTTTATCCAATTTGCAAATGCTAGAAGTGTTGACAGCTTGGGTAGAAAATCCTCAAGATTGTTGTTATGAAGAATTAGATTTGATTTCCGAAACACTTGGATTCAGTTATGAAGAAATTGATGAGGAATATATTTTGGTACTGCCTTCTCCGTCGGTGGTTGCCACAAAAATTATCTCAATGTCCGACCCAGATTTTTATCATTCTGTGATTGCCTTAGCAGGTATTTACTTCGCAACAGAAAAAAGAAATTTACCCGTAATTTCAGCTTTTATACGTGCATATTTAACTGCTAATTACGAATTACGAATTACGAATTAGTAATTATTTTGTCAAGAGGCTAATTCAATACAGTTCAGTTAAGCACACCAGCCCAGAAACCCGGTTTCTTCAAGAAACCGGGTTTCTAAGACCTCAGCACTTGCCCACCAAGCGTATTGGAGGCTAATTTAGATTTCTGTCAACCAAATTATCAGAATAAAATTATTGGCGTTGGTGAATCAAGATATGAATATTAAAGGCAACAGGGAACAGGGAACTCTTAACAGTGTAGGTTTTGGACGGGGATTTGACCCCGACCAAAACGAACCGCATATAGATGCGGGGGTCTCCAACTCCCAAGGACTGAGGGAAATCTTAACCAAGAACGGGAAACAGTTCGTTCCTCACTGTTCCCCGTTCCCTGTTCCCTGTTCCCTGTTCCCTGTTCCCTTTTTGATGAAAATGACGATTTCGTAGAGACGCGATTAATCGCGTCTCTACAAGGATTTGGGAAAATTACAAATCTGTAATCAAACGTAATTCATTACTAAATTCAGCAACACAAAAATTTTTTTTATAATTCATAATTCATAATTCATAATTCATAATTCTTCCCCAGCTTAAATTCATCAAACTTCACTATGTCTGATTTTGGCGATCGCGTATCAAAACGGTAGCTGCTAACAACACCAGATGCTGTGTCAAAAATGCTGAAAACTGTAATGTCATTACTAGCAATATAAGCAGATTCCTTGCCATCATCGCCTTTTAGAGGGACAATTGTTGGCATCACTGGCTCTAGCTTGTTTGGATTCCCAACTTTAGTATATTCCTCTTTATAGTTGATAGGTACAGACCTTTGTTTATCCTTCACAAAAGCACCATAGCTATTGCCAACATTAGAAGATTCTAAAAAGTGCATTCCGCTTTTGCTTGTGAAGCGATTCCATAAATGGGAATGACCATAGAATACCAAATGTACACCAGCTTTCTCTAACAGAGGCAAGACATCACGAATGAGAAAATCTGCCTGTTTGGGATATTCATAACGGATTGCTGTGATTCTACCAGCTTGATCGCGCTCAATTATCTGCACGGGGTTGGTATAAGCTGGAACTATGTTCTCACCTAAAGAATGAGGTGGGTAGTGTAACATCACAATCTTATACTTTGCCCTGGCAAAATCCGAGCTACTGAGTTCTTTTTGCAACCAATCATACTGTTGACTACCTGCCCCAATAGGTTCGTAAATGTGCTGTCCGTATCCCCATTTTTCTGGGGCGTTAAAATCCTGCTGGCGTTCTCGATACTTTCCTCTAGCTGAGGGATCAAGATTTGGAGAACGCCACATATTTGTGGCGTAGAGTACCACTAAGCGCACATCACCAAAGGTCACAGCATAGTACTTTTCTCCACCTGGACTGCTTTGAGGTAGTGTAAAAATTTCTTCATAGGTATCAGTATTATAGGAATTATCTTTTAGCCATTGAGCGCGTATCTTTGGGTCATGACTCTGATTTGATATGTCATTTTTCTCTTGCACGGAGACGGGAACAGTATCATCATATTGCTCGTCTAAGCTGTTTACCATAGAAAAGCGACCCATAACCTCGTGATTGCCAATTGCGGGAAATAATGGGGCGTGCTGAATCAACTCACCGCCTTTGTAAACTGTCTTGTTACCATCTTTACTTTGAAGCTCGTAATTTCCACGACCTTGCATACATGGGAAAAAAGCATTCCCACGGTTATCATCAAACCATTCAGAAGCGCTATCGCCAACATTCACCAAATCCCCAGCCATAAAAACCCCATCCACCCGTCCAATATTCTCAGCCACTTTTTGGAGATTGGTCGCAACCATCGGCTTCAGTTGGTGGTCGGAAGTGAGTAGAATTTTCAGGGGTGTATTTGGTTTGGGGTTGGGGGTAAGGGTATATACTCCACTCGAAGCAATTACGCCATCTTCTCCCACACTCGTGACACGATAAGGAACGCGACTACCAGAAACTAATCCCGTCGCTATTGCCTCGTGTCGCCAAATGTTACGATCTATAGGTTTATTGTAAATCTGACCATCCTGAGTTTGCTTGCCTACCCTTGAATTTTGGTCTTCGCGGGTGCGACTGAGTTTGGTCGTTGTGGCGGCGACGGTTCGGCTAAATCCTTCGCCATAAGCGACAGTGTGTTGAGAACCAGCAAACTCAGTAAACCAAACAACTCGCACTGAGTCCTCTGTTGGTAGCTGCAAAAATGGCTCGCTTAAAAGTACAGCTTTTGTGGCATGACTTGTTTTAAGTACAGAAGTACAAGCGGCGATAATAACAATAACTACAAGAGGTAGCAGTAACAGCCGCATCTGTCGGGTGGAAAAAAATCGGGAAATATTTTTAGCGACCTTTTGCATAGTATTTTTGACACTCCAATCGTAAAAATAATCTTTAGTGTCAGTATATTCATCTCTTTTATTTCTTACTACTTAAGTCAAACAAAATGAGCCAGTAGAATCCACAGCTTGATGCTTTATCCGAGATTTGGCATAGTATAATTTATAAAACCTAAAAGCGCTCCGCTTACTTTGGCGAGTGGTCGGAGCGCTTTTAAAAATATTCACATTTTACCTGGAGTCATAATAGCATGGCTGCTGCACTTGAGTCAGCTGATCAAAGGGAAAATTTTAAAGTTTCCCAAGAGTTTATTCCAGTCTGGCGAGACGACTACGGACTAACCTCTAAGAATCGTTTGGTAGTCAGCGAGAAGCAAGATAAAAATTACTCTACTAGGATAGTGGAGTATCTAGGCTTAGATGAAATTCGCCGCGATGGTGGAACACAGCCCAGATCTGCTATCAACTTGCAACACATCAAGTTGCTGGAAGACCAGATGGAAGAGGGACAACAACTAGAGCCTGTTATCGTTTTCTATGATGGTGAATTCTACTGGTTGGCTGATGGCTTTCACCGATGGTACGCTCATCGGAATCAACAAGAGGAGGCGATCGCTTGCATTATCCATCAAGGCGCAAACCGCGATGCAGTTCTGTATTCAGTTGGTGCTAACGCTGACCATAAGCCTGCTTTGCCTAGAAGTCGAGAGGATAAACGACGGGCAGTGATGACACTGCTTAATGACCAGGAGTGGAAAGAGTGGAGTGATAGGGAGATTGCTCGACAGTGTAAAGTTCATCACAATACTGTTAGCAAAATTAGAGCGAGTCTCACTGGCGATTTATCCAGTAACACTTCTTTACAATCCCTCACTGGCGATTTATCCAGTAACACTTCTTTACAATCCCTCACTGGCGATTTATCCAGTAACACTTCTTTACAATCCCTCACTGGCGATTTATCCA
>JADQBA010000342.1 GCA_016903675.1 Stigonema ocellatum SAG 48.90 = DSM 106950
GATTAAGCAGAGCATGTCAGGATTCTTTCGTCGATCCTTGGAAGAAGGCTGGAACTTAACGATAAAGCCGCAGGTGCTTGAGAAAGAAGTTGAGCAAGCTAAAGGCATTGATGAGCCAACTGACGAGGAAATGGCGTTGATAGATTCGGCTATAGCCAATGGTCGGGCTAGAGACAAATACTATGGGACTCATGGATGGTTGGTGATTAGATCCTCTGGGCATTCGGAACCTTGGAGAGATTTTCTTTATAAGTAGCACTCACTGCCCCTGCTTTCCCTTGTCACTCATTCAAATTTCACCCGAGGCAGAGGAAAGAGACTCACTTCATGTGGCTCACGCTAAAGCAGCATGAGGGGCAGATGGCTCCTTTTACTTATTATGTAGTATGTCTGTGATTTTTGTGTAAGCGGAGTGGGTTCTATTGAACACGAAAACTAGTCTCAATCGTCGTGAAAAACGATGGTGGGTGCAAGTGATAAAATTTGGTAAAAGTTAGATCCAAAAACTATGGAAAACGATCAAGATGATTCAAGTGGGGTGACTATGGAGTGGATAGAAAGTCTTTCACCAGAGCTTAAGGACGCAGCACTTTTACGTTTTTTTGAGACTTTTGCTTCCAACCCGACACTAGAAGAATCCTTCGCTGTGACTCAAGAGATTTACGACATGATTTCAAAAAATCTACAAACTGAATCACTGAAGTCCAGTAGTCCAGACGAGAAGAATTGTTAAATCGGGACTTATGGATGGTTGGTAATTCGGCTCACGGGGCACTCGTCCAAGTGGAGAGATTTTCTTTATAAATAGCACTCTCCGCCCCTGCGCTTAAGTCAAAAGTCAAAATCCACCCGAGGCAGCTCTGGCGTCGTCCAAAACCCTGCAAATCAGGATAGGATGGGTGCGCTCCTACTGCTCCTCTATGTACTGCCAGTTGCACAGTTCGCGCTATTGTGACTGGATCGCCCGCATGGAAGCCACAAGCGATATTAGCTGAAGTTATGTAATCTAGTAGAGCAGCATCGTTGCCCATTTTCCAGACTCCGAAGCTTTCACCCAAATCGCAGTTCAAATCTATTTTTCTTCCCAACATGTTTAAATACACAGGTATATAAAATTACCCATTCTCTATCGGGAGCGATCGCGATTTCCCAATAGTTTTTGCTCAAACACTCTTCACTCTCATAAAAGCAAAACCCTTATCCTCTTGACTAGACCTTGAAGGAAAAACCCTTATCCTCTAGACTAGACCTTGAAGGATAAGACTTGTAAAGTCTAACCTGTAGGCGTTTCCAAATTTTATAAAGATTTATTACAGCGACCCAATACACGCAATAATCAGCATTCCAGCATTGCGATACCTGGCACCGAGGGAAGAAAGCAGTTAGCTTGGATAAATTTTTTCGCTACCTCATTAACCTCCGTACTCTCCGTCACCTTCTGTTTGTCCCACGGAAGACTCATTTGTCCCGGTGAAAATTTCTTTGACTTTCCGCCTTTCAATATTGATGGTAAAAAGCTGCTACCCCAGAAACTCTTCTTCTCTGATTTCCCCTGTGGCCGATATTTTTGGCAGAACCTACGATACTTTGCTGCACATTCTTCCAAAGTTCTCCCCAGTTGCAAGAATGCAGGATGCCACTGCGTAATCCCGTCCGAAGTTAACCTATCATGAGTCCCATAATTGCTAAAATCATAGAAAAAACCCTGCTGCATTCCCGCTGCTTTGGGATTAAGATGAATGTAACGTAGCGTGTTTAATGCCCTTTTATAATCAGTTTTTTCAAAGCCGCTGCTGTGGTATCTTTTTTCCCAAAAATGTCCCGTACGGTTAAGCATCCTGTTAAAACACATTGCGGTGTACCAGTTGAGCCAGTGCATGATTTTGGGTAAGTCTTCTGGTTGTGCTGGTTCAATTAAATAATGGACATGATTGCTCATGATACACAACGCGTAGAGTTTAAAATTAAATTTATCTTGAGCCTTTTTAATTGCGTAGAGAAAAACTTCTCGACACTCATAGCGACTTAATTTAAATTCACGGTTGTTGCAGCGTACAGTAATGTGGTAGCAGTAGTTGGGTTTGAGTTCTCGTGGGGGGCGTGCCATTATCTCGCATCAAACAAAACGCTTTTGACAAGAATATGTTACCAATGAAGCGCGATACATCGAAGCGTTAAGCAAGCGGGCTTATCGCACCCCCAAACCTACCCTCATGACGTGCATTCATACGATCGCCCTCTGGGCAATTAGAAGTACGAAAGCGATCGCCTATATATCGTGGTGATTCTCAGGAGCAATGCCTAGGCACACGCCGAACTATGAGCGTCTAGGCTTTCCCAACTGTGCGTTCCACACAGCACCTTACCACTTGAAGGCGGCTAATTGTTCTGTACGCCGTGACAAGATTGAGGGTTCAACCTAGGACTTTGAGGTATGGCGGTAGACGCATCTGCTGTCAAGACTACCTCACCTTTAGAATTTCTCGTCCACCCAGTAGCTTGTACGATACGCTCTGGTATGGCAGTTGTTGCTTTTTTGCGAAGAGTTGCACTTTTGTGGTTGTCTCTACTGGGTTTAAGCGAGACCCAATCTACTTGCACGGCGTCACTGCTTAGGGGTTCAGTCCTGGGGTTGGGGGGTAGTCCGCCGCGTCCGGTGATGGTAAAGGAACTGGCTCTTTGCTTTGCCTCGGGGTTGCAGGAGGTGTCAATTTGACTGGAGGCGTCAACGAGATTTATGGGTAGTTGTGTTAATCCTCGACTGGGGTCAACATCGGGTGTATTAAGATTTACCTGACCGTTTAAATTGGGATTTGTCTGGGAAATTGCAGTGATGCTACTTGGAAGCTTTTGAAAGTCAATCTCCTGAGTTAAGTCGCTTGTTCCCAATAGTCTCATCAAGTCTTCTCGGCTAAGTACTGTCAAACCATAAATACCAGTAGCGTTGATTTGGACTTTGCCACC
>JADQBA010000460.1 GCA_016903675.1 Stigonema ocellatum SAG 48.90 = DSM 106950
TACGGCAAACAACAGCCATGAGGCGACTAGACACTGTTCAGGTCAAAGTGACCCCTTATATCGGTCAAAAACGCCGCGCTATTGGTTCTCCTGTCCTTAAGGGCTTAAATCCTTAAGTTTGCCCAGGTTTTGAGTAGCGCCCCACTATCCTTTACCGCTGATTAAACAAAAGTTACATTACCTGCACTGTTAAGAGTTAAGAGTTAAGAGTTGCCTTTAATGACTCTACAGCAGTCAGTGTTACTACTGATTGCTTTTCTTTAAACCCTTTAGCCTTCATCTCAGTACTATTGTCTATTTTTTATCTTTACTTTTCTAAGTACTTTTTTCTGAGCCTGAGCTTTAAGTCCAAACTCCAGTACAATACAGAGTTGGCAAGAGTTTGAACCTGACCACTACGAACATATCACTACCCCCGGTTGGGGATTGAAACTAGAAATCGCTATAAAAATTATGGCTTACTCAGACTTCAACGATTTACCAAGTGTACTAAATCAATTTGAACTAGAATTAATTCAAGAAACACCACAGTTATTTGCTGATGCGCAACCAATACAGCCCAGCAATCTACTTAGTGAAATTCTCAGAAGAAACGCGACAAGGGTTGTTCTAGAATTAAGAAGCGAGAAAGAAAAAAGCGAGCGAATCATCAGCCCTATATTGGCAGAACTGCAAGAAATTTCCAATACCCCTATTAACGTGTTTTCAGGAGAAACGTTTAATGTAGACAAATCAAAAGGCTTAAATGGTGTGTGTGACTTCTTAATA
>JADQBA010000341.1 GCA_016903675.1 Stigonema ocellatum SAG 48.90 = DSM 106950
CCCCACTCTCCACTGTGATGTGTAAGCGTTGGTTTTGTGGACTAGGGATTGCTATATTTAACACGATATTCTTTGGTGCTAATTGTGCTCGCGCCCAAATTACACCAGATAGGACTCTACCAAATAACTCCATCGTCACACCAAATGGCAGCACCATAAACATTACAGGTGGTACTCAAGCAGGGGGTAATCTGTTCCACAGCTTTCGGGAGTTTTCCGTTCCTACCAGAGGCACTGCGTTCTTTAACAATGGGGTTGACATTCAGAACATTATCAGCAGGGTAACAGGTGGGTCAATATCTAATATTGATGGAGTTATCGGTGCTAATGGTAAAGCCAACGTGTTTCTCATTAACCCCAATGGCATCATCTTTGGACCAAATGCGAGTTTGAATGTGGGCGGTTCGTTTATTGGTAGTACAGCCAAGAGTATAAATTTTGCAGATGGTACAATTTTTAGTTCTACCCCAACAGAATCAGCAGCGCTATTAACGGTAAGCGTTCCCTTGGGGTTGCAATTCGGTTCAAATCCAGGAGAAATTAAAGTACTTGGACCAGGATACGACTTTTCATATGATACTGTTATCCAAGAGACACGTTCCCCACTTGAAACCAATGTTCCGGGATTGGCAGTCAATCCAGGGCAAACCTTAGCACTGGTAGGGGGTAAAGTGTCTGTCTCCGGAGGAGTTCTCTCTTCACCAACAGGACGGATTGAAATAGGCAGCGTAGACAGCCTTCAGTCTGTGAATCTTGTCCCAGTACAACATGGTTGGAAGCTGCGTTATCCTGACGCTTCCAGTCTTGGCGACATCCAGATTTCAGATAAATCCTTTGTGAGTACTACAGGAGTTGGGGGTGGTTCGATCGCGATCATCGGTAAGAACATCAACTTGAACGGACAGTCAATTCTAGTAGGTGATACTCTAGGCGATAGAGATGGAGGGACAACCAAAATTAGCGTTGAAAACATAGTTGTCACTGAATCCCTCATCAGCAGTAACACTTCCGGTTCAGGTTCGGGTGGAAAAAATGAACTGGATGCCAACAATATCACCTTTCAGAATCAAGGTAGCGTAGTCGTTCAGACACAGGGCAAAGGTGACGGAGGAACAATCAATCTGCTTGGAAAAAATTCTTTGAAGATTGAAAGCGGATCGCTTGCTAGTAGTGCACAGGCAAATAGCACAGGTAACGCCGGAGACGTCAACGTTAACGTAACAGGTCTAATAGAAGCTCGCAACGTAGGTATAACTACTAAAACTTTGGGCGCAGGGGGTAACGCAGGAAACATCAAAATAACTGGCAATTCTTTAGTTCTGGAAAATGCGGGGATATCTGCTAGTACCACAAACACAGGTATTGGTGGAGAAATCAACATTCATATCGCAGACTCTTTAAAGGTTGATTCGGCGGGAATAACAACGGATACCTCTGGTACAGGTGATGGGGGAAAAATCAACATTACTGCTAATTCTTTTCAAGTTAAAGGTGTGGGCATCAGTAGTAATGCGAGGGTAAATAGCACAGGGAAGGCTGGAGAAATCAACATTGACGCAGGTTCAATAAAAATCGGGTTAGGAGGTGCGTTAAATACAAACACCTCTGGTAAAGGTGATGCAGGAACAATCAATATTCATGCAAATTCTTTTCTTCTCGAAGGTGGCGTGATCAATAGCAAGACAGAGGAAAATAGCACAGGGAAGGCTGGGGATATCACAGTTAATGTCGCAGGTCCATTGACAATAGACACAGCAGGAGGTATAAATGCATATACATCTGGTACAGGTGATGCAGGAAAAATCAACATTACTGCTAATTCTTTTCGAGTTGCAAGTGCGGGTATCAATAGCACGACATATGAAAATAGTATAGGGAATGCTGGAAATATCAAAGTTAATGTCGCAGGTCAATTGACAATAGATAACGGAAATATAACTACCAACGCTGCTGGCATCGGTAATGCTGGAAAAATTACTATAACTACTGAATTTTTGAAACTCGACAATGCTCTTAATGATCCTAGCATTAGTGCAACCTCCACAAGTGGTAAGGGTGGAAATATTGATCTAAAAATAGGAAACTTACTTTTGTTGCGTCATCAGGGTTCCATATCCACCACTGCGGGTACTCCTGGTACTGGTGGAGATGGTGGTAACATCACTATCAATGCTCCCAACGGCTTCATCGTTGCTATCAAGAGTGAAAACAGTGACATCACCGCAAATGCTTTTACAGGCAGAGGTGGTATAATCACGATTAACGCATCTGGTTTGTACGGAATAGAGCCACGTCCTCAATTAACACCGTTGAGTGATATCACAGCTTTTTCCCAAAGCGGCATCAGTGGTGACATATCAATTAATCGACCAGATGTTCAGCAACATCTAGAATTGGCAAAATTGCCCAAAGTTTTTGCAGATATATCTCTACTAGATAGAAGCTGTAGCGCGATCGCCAGCACAGTCTCTGACAGAGATTCTAATACACAACAAAGTCAATTTATCGTTACCGGACGTGGTGGTTTACCCCCCAACCCCTACGACCCCCTCAGCGGTGATGTTGTCTGGTCAGACACTCGCTTACCTAATATTAGTGAACAACAGCAGCGCCTAGAAAAACCAAAAGCCAAACCACCATCTAAAGGTAAGGTTGTAGAAATTAACCCAGCAACAGGTTGGGTGTTCAACGGTAATGGGGACGTCACTCTCATCTCCCAAAAGGATATGTCCAATGGTTTGCAGTCCACCCCTACGACCTGTCCTCAACAGTGGACTGGGGGTTGGCGGTAGATGCGGGCGGTTTCTTCACAATCGCGTTCCGAATTATGTTGACCTTACATGAGGTTTTATAAATGAAAAAAAATATTTCTCCCCATTCCCCACTCCCCACTCCCCACTCCCCACTCTCCACTGTGATGTGTAAGCGTTGGTTTTGTGGACTAGGGATTGCTATATTTAACACGATATTCTTTGGTGCTAATTGTGCTCGCGCCCAAATTACACCAGATAGGACTCTACCAAATAACTCCATCGTCACAC
>JADQBA010000148.1 GCA_016903675.1 Stigonema ocellatum SAG 48.90 = DSM 106950
TATGTTTATTTAGTTGTCAGTGGCTGTGTTGGGTTTCGTTCCTCAACCCAACCTACGGGTCTACGTGTCTATTGTATTTGTATGTTTATTTAGTTGTCAGTGGCTGTGTTGGGTTTCGTTCCTCAACCCAACCTACAGATATCTACAGATATCATAAGTGTTTAACCGAACCTGATATTAGCGAAGCATTTCTGATCATCCGGTTGGCACAGCAGGCTCATATTGGTCATCATAGCAATTCTGTTTCCAACAAATGAGCAAATGGCGCTATCTGTTGCAACCCTTCTTCGCGCCAATTTTCATCAATCTCTCCCTCTTCTAGACTAAACAATTTTTCTCCACACAGAGTTTGCAGCAAGAGTGGTAAGCATTTGCTTTGTTTGAGAATCCATTCAACATCCTCGTTAGGGAAAGGAATTGGCGAACTGGCTATCAATTCCCGCGCTTCTGTCTCAGTCAGCGCTCCCAAAGTGGCAGTGTAGCCGAAAATGTTGAAAAAGAGTTCATTGGAAGGGCAACCAATATGGGTAACCAAAATCAATCTACCGATCTAATTTACCAAGAACGCCATAGCATTTACCAAGAACGACTCCGCCAAGCCCGTGCAGCCTTCAACCTTGCCTACAGATTCCTAACTGTCAGTGGGATAATTGGTTTTGCAAGCATTCTGCTCCTCTTTTCGGGAAAAGTCTCAGCTGGAAAAATAGCAGCATCGGAAGGAGGTATTTATGGCAGCGTCAGTGTGTTATTGCTGAAGTTTGCTAAGGATGCCAACAACAGACTTGATGAAGCTGCAAGAGGTAATATTTTTAGGTTGGGTTGAGGAACGAAACCCAACATCAATTCATTGTAAGGGCGTATTGCAATACGCCCCTACGTTACCGACAATGATCGTTAACTGAACCGTATCGTGAGTATCACCAGCGGTATTTCCTCAAGGCATATAAAATAAATCCCCACGCTTTTTAGGTGGGGAACCAGCCTTTTTCTTATAACTCCTAACTCCTAACTCCCTACTCCCTACTCCCTACTCCCCACTCCTAATTTGTTACACCGTGCAATTCAACTCACCGGCTTTTTGGGTAAAGCGGATATTCTCCCGATAATCTACGGGACAATCGATCACGGCTGGGACATCCTGTGCCAAAGCGTCTTTCAGGATGGGAACCAAATCAGTAGCAGATTCAACGCGGTAGCCTTTTAGACCCATACTTTCTGCAAATTTTACAAAATCAGGGTTGCCAAAATGTACAAAAGATGCTCTGCCTTGACCAAAGTGATTTTCTTGCTTCCACTCAATCAAGCCGTAGCCACCATCATTGAAAATTAAGGTGACAAAGGGAGTACCGACACGCAAAGCGGTTTCTAGTTCCTGGCAATTCATCATAAAGCCGCCATCGCCAGTTGCCGCAACGACTTTGCGGTCAGGATAAACGAGTTTAGCAGCAACAGCACCAGGAATGGCAATACCCATTGCTGCGAAGCCATTGGAAATCAGACAAGTATTGGGGCTATGGCAATGATAATGACGGGCAATCCACATTTTATGTGCGCCGACATCAGATATAACGATATCTTCTGGTCCCATCACCTGGCGCAAATCATAAATAAGCTTTTGTGGTTTAATAGGAAATCCGTCATCGTGAGCGTATTGTTCGTAATCGGCACGAATATTTCCTCGTAAGCTGATAGCATAGGGACTCGATTTACCCTGGCGATCTGCCAACTTTAAGATTTCAAACAGGGAATCAGAAATATCCCCCACTATTTCAACGTTGGGGATGTAACTACTATCAATTTCAGCAGGGCTGGCGGCAATATGAACAATGGGAATGCTACCAACAGGATTCCATTTTTTTGGTGAAAACTCTATCAAGTCATAACCAATGGCAATCACCAAGTCTGTGTTATCGAAGCCACAGTTGACGAAATCCCGCTGCTGTAATCCCACTGACCACAAGGCTAGGGGATGAGTATAGGGAATTACTCCTTTGCCCATAAAAGTATTGGCAACGGGGATATTCATCTCGGTGGCGAATTGCGTCACAGCATCACTGGCTTGAGCGCGGATGGCACCATTTCCTACTAAGATGAGGGGATTAGTCGCTTGGGAAATTGCCGCAGCAGCAATTCTAATACTGTGAAAAGATGCAAAGGTTTTTTCCACAGTACCCTTAGACAAGGGTTTGCCTTCTACTAGCATGGCAGCTATATTTTCCGGCAAATCGATGTGAACCGCCCCCGGTTTTTCGGTTTGCGCCCGCTTAAAGGCTTTCCGCACAACTTCTGGTGTAATACTTGGTCGAACAATTTGCTTGTTCCACTTTGTTACTGGTGCAAACATCGCCACCAAATCTAAATATTGATGGGATTCGATGTGCATTCGATCTGTTCCTACTTGCCCAGTAATCGCTACTAAAGGCGCACCATCTAGGTTTGCATCTGCTACCCCAGTCATCAAGTTGGTCGCCCCAGGACCAAGTGTAGAAAGACATACCCCTGCTTTTCCTGTGAGGCGTCCGTAGACATCAGCCATAAACGCTGCACCCTGTTCGTGACGGGTGGTAATAAACTGAATGGAAGAATTTTTCAACGCTTCCAAAACGTGCAGGTTTTCCTCGCCTGGGAGTCCGAAAACATATTGCACCCCTTCATTTTCCAAACACTGTACTAATAATTCTGCTGTATTTTTCATTTGGTTCACTTTTTCTGTTTGCTGCATCCCTGGCGTCTCGGTAGATTAGACTTCTTGGATAAATGCCATTGACTATTAACTATGGTTATTTAACCCATACAGTTTTAACATTGACAAACTCTTTTAGACCTTCAATACTTAGTTCTCTTCCATAACCAGAACGCTTAATGCCGCCGAAGGGCATTCGGGGATCAGATTTTACCATACCGTTGATAAATACTGCACCAGCTTCGATTTCCTCGATTAAGCGATCGCGTTCCTGTTCATTGGTAGTCCAAGCACTGGCACCCAAGCCAAAGGGTGTAGCATTTGCGACTTTTATCGCCACATCAATATCTGGAACCCGGAAGAACAAAGCTACTGGACCAAAAAACTCTTCTTGTTCCGTTGGACTACCAGGGGGAATATCTGTGATAATTGTCGGTTCATAGAAATTCCCAGGACGATGTGATAAACGATGTCCACCTGTCAGGACTTTTGCCCCACTCTTGACAGCAGTTTGCACTTGATGATCCAATTCATTAAGAAGATGGGGGGTTGCCAATGGTCCTAAGTCGGTGTCTGGTTCCATGGGATCGCCAACTTTTAGGGCAGCAAATTTTTCTAGAATTAGCTTTTCAAACTTGTCGGCGATCGCCTCAACCACTATAAACCGTTTCGCAGCAATACAAGATTGCCCATTATTCAACATTCGTGCTGTTGTCGCAAAAGAGACTGCAGTCTCTAGGTCTGCACTTTCTAACACGATGAACGGGTCACTTCCTCCCAATTCCAAGACGGTTTTTTTGATATGTTTCCCTGCTGCGGCTGCTAAACTAGCCCCCGCAGGTTCGCTTCCTGTTAATGTAGCAGCTTTCACACGGTCATCGGCTATTAAGTCGGCGACCTTAGCAGCACCAATCAACAGAGTTTGAAATACACCTGACAGAAAACCTGCTCGTTGGATAATTGTTTCAATTGCCAAAGCACATTGTGGCACATTGGAAGCGTGTTTGAGCAATCCTACATTTCCTGCCATAAGTGCAGGTGCTGCAAAGCGGAACACTTGCCAGAAGGGAAAATTCCACGGCATCACTGCGAGAATCACCCCCATTGGCTGGTAACGCACAAAACTATGGCTAGCATCGGTTAACACTTGGGTATCGGCTAGGAAACCAGCAGCGTTTTCGGCATAGTAGCGACAGACTTGGGCACATTTTTCTGCTTCACCCAGCGCAGCCTTGTATGGCTTGCCCATTTCCAAGGTCATTAACTTGGCAAATTCAGATTTTTCTTGCTCTAAGATGTCAGCAGCTTTTTGCAGCCAGAGCGATCGCGACTCAAAACTAGTCTTACGATACGAATCAAAAGCCTGTTGTGCTAAATCTAGTTTAGCGGCAATTTCTGCATCGGAGAGCGGCTCAAAAGTTTTGAGCAATTCCCCCGTTGCAGGATTAATGGTGGCGATAGCCATTCCCTGACCTCCTGTAAAAAAATCGTTTCAGGTAGCACCTAGTTTTACAAACCTCTATTATGGACACTACCACCCAAATTCTAGTCTTTCAGCCAATGCTTGATTTATAAATTTTAAAATTTCGCAACCTTAATATAAATTAAATATACATTGTTTTTACGTATTTTTCCGGTAAATTCTCCTAAGCTAGTGTAGATAAAATTTGCATTGCTTGATTTTAACAGGATGCACTACTCCTAGATTCAAAAAAAAATAAAAAAATCAAAAATTTTTTTCCCACTTCCATAGATATAAATACTTATGTATAGAAGAAACCCCACCACCGCCCCAAAGGGTTCGTCAAAAGTCAAAAGATTTTGAATGCGTGAATTTTGAATTTTGAGCAGCGAGTCATTCCCCCTGTTCCCCCCACTCCCCCCTGGGGTTAAAACCCCAGGCTATCCCCACTCCCCACTCCCTACTGCATATTGGTCTGATAAACACTAACTAATCGATTAATACCTTTAAAACGATAATCTCCCATTTTCTGGAAGCATGAGGGTTGTGAAAGCATTAGATAAGTGGCTTCACTCACGACACATTCACCAGGAGGAGAGATTGCTTCCATGCGAGCAGCCAGATTAATAGTTGCTCCTAATGCTGTATATTCTACCCTTTGGGAACTCCCAACATCTCCAACTACAGCTTTACCGCTGTTAATGGCAATCCGCAATTGCAGCGGTTCAGTCCAAAAATTCTTGGCATTGAGATTTTCTAGACGAGTCAGCATTCCCATAGCGGTGGCGACAGCGCGATCGGCATGATCGCTTTGCGGTTCAGGCGCACCAAAAAATGCCATAATGCAATCTCCAATATATTTATCTAAAGTGCCCCCCCAGGCGAACACTTCTTGCAGCATCTCCTCAAATAAATTGTTGAGTAATTCGGCGATTTGAGTTGGCGTTAATCGTTCAGAAATCTCAGTAAAACCCACAAGGTCGGCAAATAAAATACTAATTTCACTTTCTTGTGGTTGTAAACGACCATCTGGCAATGCCCCTAAGGCTATTAACTGATGTACAACTGCTGGAGAATGGTAGCGTTCCAGTCGTTGGCGAATCACCTCTTGATTTTTAAGTTTCTCTGCCAACAACCAACGTTGTACACTAGAAGCCACAAGGTTTGCTAAAGCAGAAAAAAAGCTGAGTTCTTCCTCGCCTTCTTTGAGCCAATGGGAAGAAGAAAGATGGGCATCGGCGTAGAGAACGCCCACAACCTTATTTTCATCCCACAAAGGTACTGCCATAGCACTACGAATATCTTTGACCAAAATACTGTGTTCCCCAGCAAACCTATCATCTTGCTGGGCATCACCTGTTTGAATGGCAACTTTTTCTGCAAATACTTTTTGGCAAATACTACGGCTAATCCAACTGCCATCAGCTAGTAAGTATTTCTGTTGGGAGATATTTCTTGTGGCAGCATTCATTAATTCCAGTTTACCAGAATCAGTAACGTCGATTAACAATGCTAAGCGCTCAATACTGTTGAGATAACGAAAAACCACTTCCTGCACTTGGGAGAAAATTGCCTCTATTGATGCAGCAGCAGAGAGATTCCTCGCGATATCAACTAAGTCTTTCAGGCGGGCAATGGTTTTGTCTTTGTTGCTGCTATCGCCATCCTCACCACTGGCTTGTATCCATTGCTGTTGCAATTGTTGGACGTTACGTAAAATTGTTCTTCCTTGAGAAACTAACTCCTGGTTTGCTCCCTGAGATCCCCACGGATGTGTCAACTCTACAATTAGGCTCACATCTCCTAACCAAATAATGTCACCGTTATGTAACTCTTGGGGAGAGGTAACAAAGCGATCGTTCAGTTGCGTCCCATTTTTGCTACCCAGATCATCTATAGTCCATACACCAGCATCAGTTTTTCTTAATCGGGCATGGCAGCGGGAAACTCCGCCAGAGGGCAAGTACAAGTTACATTGTGGTAAACGACCAATTGTAAATACATTTTGATCCACCGTCACCGTTCTTTCGATATTTCCCTCTTGTAGACGCAGTTTCAGTTCAGTCATCACTCTGTTGGATCCATCCTGAAAGTAGGAAGTACCTGCATTGCTATAGCAAGGGAGATGCTAAGGCTTAACTTCGATTTTTTTCTTTATGACACTCTCAAGAACATTACGGCAACCATGTATAAAATACTACTATAATGTCTAACTTTCAACAATGTCAGCATGAAACTTGACCAGGTGAGAGCTACACTGACACAGGGCAAACATTTTATGGGTAACTTTGGGTAGACTTTATTGAGCAGTTCCATAGAACTAACCAAATATATATCCAAAATGTACCCGTTGCATTCCGGAAAATTGGGGATTCCTCAATCACCTTTGACGGATGGCATCGGTCAAACGTGTTTTCATAATCATACAATATACGCCCTACAGACAACGGTTTGATATAGAATAGGAAATGCTAAGATTTGACAAGCAGCGAAAGTTGAGGAAATTCAACCCGGAGGTAATTCCAAAGGAATCGTACCCAACAACCCCTTACGAAAATCTGTGAGAATTTGCCGTGCAGTCCGCTCCACATCACCTTTGTGGCGATGCTCTGCTAAGGCGTGCAAGTATGCAACTCCTGTCATAGTGGTAGTGTCAAGTTCGTATCGCGACTGCAAGGGTCGATGTGGTAATAAATGAGTAGCCGTCGCTTCCAGAGAATTGAGCAAATCTACTAATGCTGCTGCTACCCCCTGATTGTCGTAAGATGCTTCACCAATATCGTCACAAATGGCTAACTTTAAAGCTGCATCTTGATCATCCAACCTAGCAGGAATGACACCTGGAGCATCTAGTAGTTCCAACTGATCGTCCATTCGCACCCAACGCAGTTGGCGAGTTACTCCAGGACGTGCAGCACTTTCCACCACTCGCCGTCCCAACAAACGGTTGATTAACGCTGATTTACCAACATTGGGAAAGCCAATGACTACAGCACGCACTGGACGAGGTAACATCCCGCGATCGCTTCTTCTTTGATTAATTTCCACCCCCGCTGCTTGCGCCGATGAAGCAACTGCACTTACCCCTTGACCGTGTTGAGCATTGGTAAAATAAGGCGTTTCACCCTGGCGCTTGAACCACTCCGCCCAAAGCGATCGCACTTGGGGTGAAATCATATCTATCCGGTTGAGTACCAATACCCGCGTTTTACTTCCAACCCACTCATCGATTTGGGGATGGCGCGTTGTCAGGGGAATGCGAAAGTCTCTTACTTCCAGCACCACATCTACCCGTTTGAGCTGTTCCTTTAATGCCTTTTCAGCTTTGGCTATGTGACCGGGATACCATTGAATCAGGTTTAACTTATAGTTTTCAGTTATGGACATTTTTTAAGCTGGCAACGGAACGAAAGCAAGGTTAGTGATGATTTGTTCGTAGTGAGGACTTTAGTCCTCAAAAATACGAGGACTAAAGTCCTCACTACAAACCCACTCTCTATGATGTAATATTATCCGATTATTATCGGGATCGTAGGCGTAGATTTCCCTACCGTGAGCAGCGGTGATAATTTCTCCTGGTGGGGGATAACCCAAACTAGTAAGGTGGGCAATGGCACTTTCTAAGTCATTTACTTCTAAACATAAACTCATCTTACTTTTAGTTGAAGTTTCAAATTCCGAAAATTGGTTTTTTTTGGGTTGAAAAATCCCTAATTTTATCCCAGGAAGTTGAAACTCAGCATAAACATTTGGGATGTATTTAGCAGGATTTTTTTCAAGAAAATGTGTATAGAAAAATACCAATTTTTCTATGTTGAGTGTTGCTATGGTAACGAGTGCGTCAGTGCATTGGAAAACCATTGTGTAGGGGTGTAGGGGTGTAAGGGTTTAGGGGTATAAGGGTGTAGGGGTGTAAGGGCAATTATATCTGAAATTATTCCCCTACACCCCACACCCCCACACCCCCACACCCCTATTTATTCCCCTAGCGGAATCTCAATGACAAATTCTGCTCCTTCACCAAGAACAGAGTGACAACTTAAGCGCCCACCGTGGGTTTCTTCCACAATCTGACGAGCGATCGCCAATCCTAAACCCGTTCCTTTACCCACATCTTTGGTGGTAAATAGGTGGTCAAAGATACGTGCTTTAATCTCCGCTGGTATCCCCTGACCGTTATCTTTGATGCGAATTATTACAGTATTCTGGTCGCTGGATAATTGGGTGCGAATGAGAATTTGGAGAGCATTGGCTTGTATTTGGGCAAATGTTCGCCCAAAGCTTACTGTATCTAATGCATCAATAGCATTGACGAAGATGTTCATGAATACTTGATTTAACTGTCCCAAAAAGCACTTAATAGGCGGTAATTTCCCGTATTCTTTGATGACTTCAATTGCTGGACGTTTGTTCGACGCTTTGAGGCGATACTTCAAAATCAACAGCGTACTCTCAATCCCTTCATGGAGGTTGCAAGCAACTTTTTCCGCTGTATCAGCCCTAGAGAAGGTGCGGAGGCTAGTGCTAATATCTTGAATGCGTTCTGTCGCCACTTTTATGGAATCTATGAGCTTTGGTAAGTCCTCAGCGAGGAATTCTAAGTCGATTCTTTCTTCATGGTCGATGACTGCCGATGGTGGGGTGGGATAACATTTTTGATAGCATTCTATATGGGCGAATAAGTCTTGGATATAATCTTCGGCGTTGTTGATACTGCCTTTGAGAAATCCAAGGGGATTGTTAATTTCGTGTGCTACTCCTGCAACCAAGTTACCCAAAATTGCCATTTTTTCATTTTGCACCATTTGCAGTTGGGCTTGTTTGAGTTCCTGTAGCATCTGCTCCAACTGTTTTGCATAATTCTGGGATTGTTGGTAAAGACTGGCATTTTCCAGAGAGATGGCTACTTGGGCGCACAGCAATTGGATGACTTCGATGCGATCGCGGGTAAATGCGCCAATGGTCAGACGATTTTCCAGATACAGTAGCCCAATTAATTTCCCCTGATGTAAAATCGGCGCACACAACACACTCTTGGGTTGTTGCTCCATCACATATGGGTCGGCGATAAAATCAGTTTGTGCTGTGGCATCATCCAACACAACGTTTTTTAAGGTACGTTTAACATAGTTGACTAGAGTGACGGGAATGGCTAGGCTTGTTTCCAATGGCGCAGACAGTAGGGTAACGCCTTCATTGAAGGTAGCCATCGCTTCAACCATGAGGATACCGTCTTTGAGCAACAGCAGAGCAGCTTGTTTTGCCCCAGCATTTTCCATCACTACTTGCATCAGGGTAGTGAGCAATTGCTCGAGTTGAATCTCACTCGATATAGCTTGTGAGGCTTTGAGCATAGTAGCCAAATCGAGGGAGTCTAAATGACTGCTAATGGTAAGGTGGTTTTCTTGGATGGTTTGATGTTGGAATGACGATGCATTGATGGTTGAAACGCCGGTTGTACTCAGTTGAAAGCGATTATGATGCGCTTGCAAGATGAGTTGCAGCAGTTGAGGATAGCGTTTTTCTAGGTCATTGGTTTTGGCTAAAGCACCCCAACGGGCATAGCAGTAGTAAGCTTCTTCCATGTACCCTTTGGCAATTTTTATCTTGTTCTTGGACAACCAGAATCGGGCTGCTAACTCACTTGCTAGGGCTTCGTCCTGTAGAAATCTGTGTTCTTTCGCTAATTCAATAGATTGATCGTACAAATCTACTGCTTCCAAATCAATGCCAGTGATCCTCGCCATTTCCGCATCCACTAGACTTGCCTTATGCAAAAAATTTTCTGGACAATTATCTGCCCAGGCTCTCATTTGAGATTGATTTGCTTCAAGTTGTTGCCAGTAGGTTTGCTGTTCACACTCTTGAGCATGTGGATAGAGATCTGCTAGTATCAGAGAATAGTAAAAATTATAATCTGCCACCGCAATCACACTCGTGATGTAATGCAGCTGCTGGGATATGGATTTTACCAGGCTCAATGCTTGATCAGATTCTCCATATAGATAAAGCACTTGAGACTTAAGAATATTATATCGACATAAGCCACTAAAACTTTGATGTTGAGTGCATTCTCTTATGTAAGTTGCTTCATCCAGATGTTCGGTGTCAAAGGAGAATATTTCTGGGGTAAGACCAAGAAGATTACTGACAATGAGTTCTACTCCCAAAATTGCATCAATTGCCCACTGATGTTTACAAGACTTGGCAAATGCTAAAGCTTTAGAGATATCAAGGATCAGCTCGTCTAGATTCTTGCCTGCGAAGCATAAATTGGACACTCGATAGCTGATGACAGAACCAGCAATCTCATTTTCCCCAATTTCTAGACTTAAACGGTAAGCATCAATGTTAATTGGATCAGCGAGATGAATTGGCTTAACCCAAGGGTAGATCAAGCAACCAACCAGGAACTTTGCCTTCACCTTCTGAACAAGGTCATTATAATGTTCGCTCAGTTGTAATGATAGCTGACCAAATTGGTTGGCAGACGTGCAATCTCCAAAATCTGATACCAAGATCATTCCTAAAGCCGCATAACTATAGCAGGATTCAGGAACATTCCCATAGGTCAGGGAAAGGTTAACAGATTTTATCACAATGACTTTCCATAATTCCTGGTTTGAACGATAGGTGGTTGCACCAAGATTTGCCAGAATCTTCATGGACAATCTTGTCTGTAGCGCTTCCATCTCTCGATGCTCAATAAGAGATGCGATATCCTGATGGACTAAATTGGATTCTAGTCGTGATTTTTCAGTTTTTAATTCATTTTCTAAGTCACCTTCTGGAAGAACAAATCCTAAGAGTTTTAATGCCTCTCTACCAGCCTGAACTGCTTGTTCGTATCGCGATTGAAGGGTATATTGTATTATGAGCAATTCGTAGGTTTCTAGCCGATCTACCAGAGAAACCTCTGCATCCAGAATCAACTGAATTAATGATTCTGATTTTTCAAAATTGTTCGTCAGATAGGCAGCTTTTGCTCTGTCTTTGTATAGACTTACAGTCAGAGTATATTCATGATTCCAGCTATTGGAATTTAATAGATGAATCCCTGTTTCCAAGTAATTACTGGCTGCACTATAGGCGGTAGCAGATATGGCTCTACGTCCAGCAATCAAATTGAGTCTTGCGAGGTCTATGCACTCGGATGAATTCTGGATTAGGGGAACACCGATATTTAGGTGGTTTACAATCTTAAAAATTTTTTCTTCCTGTTCCTCTGTTGGGGTATTTTTGAGCAACAGCCTACCAATTTGCAGGTGAGTTATCCGTTGCTGTGCTTCAGGGATGAGGGAATAGGCTGCTTGTTGAACGCGATCGTGCAAAAACTTGTACATAGCTAATTGTTTATGGCAATTATCTATTAGCCATTGACCATCAGCAGTTTCAGACTGAAAGAACTTATAAGTCTCAGAAATGGGCAGAATTAGTCCTTCCTGCAAGGCTTTCCACAGGTCAGCCGCCGTTTCTACTTGGGATTTTTCATGCACGATCGCCAATGTTGCCAAGTCAAATTGATTCCCAATGCAGGCTGCTAATTTTAACACATTTTGCGTTGCTTTTGGCAACTTCTGTAACTGCAACGCCATAAATTCAACCACATCATCACAGAGGGATAACGCCTTCACCTCAGCAATATCACACTGCCAATTTCCCGTATCAAAGTCAAACTGTATTAGCCCATCCTCATACAGTAATTTGAGAAATTGCGTGCTAAAAAATGGATTTCCATGAGTTTTTTGATATATAATTTGAGTGAGTGATTGAGCAACTGCTGGTGAACAACTGAGGGTATCAGCAACTAGTTGGTTTAAACTCGCTGCACTCAGCGGTGCTAATATAATAGTGTTAATAGTGGACTTGGCTTTGCTGATTTCCTCTAATGTCAACATCAAAGGATGGGCCGGAGAAACTTCATTATCCCGGTAAGCTCCAATTAATAACAAATATCCCATCTTTGACTCACTTATCAGCAACTGCATCAACTTCAGGGATGCCGAATCTGCCCACTGTAAGTCATCCAGGAAAATTACCAAGGGATGTTCTTTAGTTGTGAATACTTGGATAAATTTTTGAAATAATAAATTAAAGCGATTCTGTGCTGCTGTTCCAGAAAGTTCCAGTGCAGGCGGTTGTTGACTGATAATTTGCTCTAGTTCTGGAATAACCTCAATAATGACTTGCCCATTTTCACCAAGTGCTTGGAGAATTTTGCTTTTCCAAGTCTCTAATTGGGTATCACTTTCACTGAGCAATTGCCCCATTAAGTCTCGAAATGCCTGCACAAAGGCAGAAAAAGGAATATTACGATTAAATTGGTCAAACTTGCCTTTGATGAAGTAGCCTCGTTGACGTACTATGGGTTTATGGACTTCGTTGATGAGCGCCGTTTTGCCAATCCCAGAAAAACCAGCTACTAGCATGAGTTCGGCAGCGGTATTGAGTCCAGATGTAGCAGATGTAGTGGATGAGTTATCTGTAACTCCCACAGTTAAATTCTCCGTGGTGGATGGGCCACCAGCAATGCGGTCAAATGCTGCTTGCAGAGTCTGGACTTCCTGTTCTCTACCGTAGAGTTTTTCAGGAATCATGAAGCGATCGCTTCTATCCCGTTGTCCAATGTCGAAGCTATCAATTTTGCCCGTTTCATTTAGCTTACACAAACAAACTTCTAAATCAAATTTCAGTCCCAATGCACTCTGATAGCGATATTCAGCATTTTTCGCCATAAGAGTGCTGACAATCTTGGAGAGTACAGGTGGAAAGGCAGGATTAATCTCATGCACTTTTGGCGGTTGTTTGGCAATATGACAATGTATTAACTCTATAGGATTGACATATGGGAAGGGTAACTGTCCAGTGAGTAACTCATAAAAAGTTACACCTAGAGAATAAAAATCAGTGCGGTAGTCAATCCCACGATTCATCCGTCCAGTTTGCTCTGGCGACATGTAGGCTAATGTGCCTTCCAGCACATTGGGACTCATCAGCCTTTGGGTTTCCCTTGGTAGTACAGATGCAATACTAAAGTCAATTAATTTGACCTCGTGGGTTTCTGGACTAATGAGAACATTGGCGGGTTTAATATCTTTGTGAATGATGCGATGACGATAAAGTCCGTCTAATGTGGAGACAATTTGAATGGCAATGTGCAGAAATTCACTCAGGAAACTGGTGATGGAGAGATTCTTTTTTCCCATTCCCCAATCTCTGAGGGAAATCCCCCCGAAATCTTCCATCACCAACCCATAGCCATTGTGGTATACTTCAAGGCTGTAGGGTTGGATGATTCCAGGTAGGTTGAAATTTTTGGCAATGGTGTACTGATGGCGGAACTGCACCAGTTCACTGAAGCTGGGATAAGGATTTTTCAGCAGTTTGATCACCACACACTGTTGATCAGTTTCTCGATAAGCGCGATAAACCACGGTTCTAGAACCGTCGTAGAGTTTTTCGCTGATGCGATATCCAGGAATGCTGACCATAGTGTTTATTATAGATATTTCTGGATTTAGTATGCCCTGATATACAAAGCAATTTACAACCAGAGGAAGAAAATGGCAATATCCTTAAATAGAGGATATTAAGATAAAAAATCGCTGCGATTTTAGTTGGGGTCTCCTGGAGGTTTCTCGATGAACCAGAGAATTTTGCTCACGGTCAAAATTTTAGTTGCCATAAGCTATCTAATATCTTTAGGTAGTGCCGGATATCTGGTGGGGAATAATATTAGTCACAAAGCAATGGGGAAATCTTTTGCTAGCCAAAAGCTATTAGACTTTACAAAAGAAACTAGTTCTGAACTACAGACACTGTTAGATGAGGCTGTTAGAGAAAAGAAAGTACCCGGAGCAGTCATTTATATTTCTACTCCTCAAGGCAAGTGGCTGCAAGCATCTGGTGTCAGTAACTTGGAAGAAAAAACACCCATGAAACCTACAGATGGCTTTTCCATTGCTAGCATGAGCAAGAGTTTTGTGGCGGTGGTTGTGCTAAAATTAGTCGAAGAGGGGAAATTAGAGTTGGATCGGGCGATCGCCACCTACCTGCCAAATGACATTAGTCCTCATATTACCAACAGCAGCAAGATTACAGTTCGCCAACTCCTCAACCATACGAGCGGTGTTGCTGAATATGATGAAACTAACGAGTTCAAAGAAGCTACTGCACACAGAAGCCGCTTACAGCCTTGGACAGCAAGTGAGGCAATTAAGTATATTTACGGTGCCAGACCTCAAGCATCGCCAGGAGAGAAATTTCTCTATACCGATAGCAATTACATCCTCCTAGAACTAATTGTGGAGAAGACAACTCGAAGGAGTCTCGCTCAAGAGGTTCGCCATCGCATTTTGAAACCGTTAGAATTGAAATACACCTTCACCGAATTGCACGAAGCCACTCTAGGAAACATAGCCACAGGTTATGGCGATCGCAATAAGGATGGCAAGCTGGTTAGTTTTGCTGACGTGAATGATGGCAATGGTTTAGGAGATGGGGCATTGGTTTCTAATGCAGAGGATTTAGCCAAGTTTGTCAAGGCTCTGTTCGTCAAAAAAACCTTACTGTCTCCTAAAATGATGAAGGAAATGTTGACTTTTAAGAATAATAGCGTCAGCTATGGCTATGGGCTAGGTGTAGAACGTCTCCCAACCACGAGCGGAAATTCCCTTGGGCATACTGGCACAGCCTATGGATTTGTAACGCTCATGGCATACTTACCAAGTAAAGATATTACTATAGTTGTGCTGCTGAATAACCAAGACAGCGATATCAAATCTTTAGCAATGAAAGCAATAGATGTCGTCAACAGTCAATAGTATGTTGTTGTTAGTCGATAGTTGTTAGTTGTTGGTGGATAGTTGTTAGTGCATTCCTAACTCCTAACTCCTAACTCCTAACTCCTAACTCCTAACTCCTAACTCCTAACTCCTAACTCCTCAACAATCCTTCCTTCTGTGCCATCGATAACATCAGGTCAACCACGCGATGGGAGTAGCCCCATTCGTTGTCGTACCATGCCACAACCTTGAAAAAGTTCGAGTTTAGTTCGATGCCAGCACTGGCGTCGAAAATGCTGGAGCGGGAGTCACCCAGAAAATCAGTGGAAACTACTTGGTCTTCAGTGTAGCCTAAAATACCTGATAATGCCCCAACAGATGCCTCCTTCATGGCAGCGCAAATTTCTTTATAACTAGTGGATTTGGCAGTCTTAAAAGTTAAGTCAACCACCGACACATCAGGTGTCGGCACCCGGAATGCCATGCCTGTTAGTTTGCCTTTTAACTCTGGCAACACGAGTGCTACAGCTTTTGCTGCCCCAGTAGAGGAGGGAATAATATTCTGGGCGGCACCGCGACCACCCCGCCAATCCTTCTTGCTTGGACCATCTACGGTTGGCTGAGTAGCAGTCATGGCGTGAACTGTGGTCATTAATCCTTCGGTCAACCCAAAGTTATCGTTGATGACCTTGGCTATGGGAGCTAGACAATTTGTGGTGCAGCTAGCATTAGAGACAATGATGTCTTTTGCTGGGTCAAATAGTTGATGGTTGACACCCATCAACAAGGTAGGAACTTGATCTGGATCTTTGGTAGGAGCGGAAATAATCACTCGCTTTGCTCCTGCTTGGAGGTGGGTTGCTGCTCCTTCATAGTTGGTGAACAGCCCTGTAGATTCAACTATATAATCTGCACCCAATTTGCTCCAAGGCAGTTCTGTCGGATTCTTGATTGACATGCACCGAATGAAGCGCTCATCGATCAAAATGCCATCATCCTTTGCCTCAACGTTGCCCTTAAAGGTTCCGTGAGTTGAGTCGTACTTCAACAAGTAAGCGAGGTTATCTGGTGGTACCAGGTCATTAATGCCGACAAAGTCTATGTTAGGGTTGTTGATGCCAGCGCGAAACACTAGCCGCCCGATGCGACCAAATCCATTGATACCAACTTTCAGTTTAGTCAAGAGGAAACCTCCTATTGTTGAAAAACACAACATTAGGGATTGTTGGGTGTTGGTTGTTGGTTGACACCAAAGAACTATCAACTAACCACTCACTACTCACTACTCCCTTGACCCAATCCTGACAGTGGATGTTAAGCTATGGTGGATTTGATAGGCATCTTTTAAGGTTTATATAGTAATCCTCCGCAGATTTTTGAAATACACGTAGGGTGGGCACTGCCCACCATATCCTGGTTTTGGTGGGCAGTGCCCACCCTACACCACTTAAGATTTTTCACAAATGATTTAGGATTCCTATAGGCGGGTGGGTTGCCAGTACGCACGCGATCGCAAGAATTACCGAAAATTTTAGGAATTTGAAAGCTAATGTTGTAGATATCTAATACAAACAATTCGTAGTTCTTAATTTACAATTCAACACGAGAGTCTCATAATGAAAGGCAAAAAAATATTTTTGTGTTTATCTGTTGCAGCTGTTAGCGCTTCTGCTATTGGCTTTTTTACTCGCCCCGCTACTGTCCAAGCAGGGGAATCAGTTACAAGACCAACCATCGCCACAGTCAAAAAAATGTCAAATGGCGACCTTATGTGCTATGTCACATTAGTAGATGCAAAAAGAAAAGTTTACGAAGGACTTGGTGCGTCGTTTGAAATTTGTGAAAAGGAAAAAACTTACTTAAACAAGAAAGTGCGCTTATCTTATCAAAAAGGTCGAGTAAACGATTGCCAAAGTGCTGAACCCTGCGGCAAAACCCGTATAGAAACCCTTATCACCAAGATGCAGATCATTCGATAAGGTTGTTGGTTGGGAGCAAACAACAGTCAACTTACGAATTATTCTCAGATGTGTCTTGCTTGTGGA
This sequence comes from Stigonema ocellatum SAG 48.90 = DSM 106950, assembly GCA_016903675.1. Lineage (GTDB taxonomy): Bacteria > Cyanobacteriota > Cyanobacteriia > Cyanobacteriales > Nostocaceae > Stigonema > Stigonema ocellatum. The sequence goes on from JADQBA010000148.1 coordinate 16,975, forward strand.
GAACTGCTAGATTTGCTCTTAATGTCTCTTCCAGCGCAACCATTACCGCGTGCGGGTCAGCAGCTTGCTTCATAGTTTCAGCCTCGGGGTCATGGCGATTTTTCACATCGGGAAGATCGCGGCGCAGTTCCTCAACCAAGTCGATGAGTTTGGCGATTTTTTGCTCGGATAGCAGGCTCAGTTGCAGGTTCAGCTGCGCCCGTTGCTCCGCCATCTGTTCTTGCCGATTTTGCGTAATTAACACTCCTGTTGTTACCAGCAATGAGCCGACGGTGAGTGAAAATCCCAGCCAAGGAAAGGGAGGCGGGTCGAATCGCGGTAAGCCGAAACGCCTTGGCAAAGCATTGGGTGTCACCCAGAGGATAATCCCCAGGAGGATGCTGTACAGGAATGCCGGACGACCGAAAAAAGCAGTTACGGTTTCCACAAACCGCTGGTGTCGAGACACGTCTTGTTCGTGGCGTTTACGCAACGCTATGATACTGTCAATATTTTGACTAATATGTTCTGGCAATGGGGCAGTTGGCAAAATGTTCTGGCTGCGTTCTCCTTGTGATTCTTGTGATGATTTTTTCTCGTCTGGTTTGCGGCTGGTCTTCATTGGCTATCTTATCCTTATGAACTACCCACCATACCTCATATCGGCAGAGCGCTAAAACCCACCACAATGGATAGAAACGCAGGCTACCGCTCAGTGTTTAACGAGACTAGTTCCTAATCCCGTGCTAGTAGATTCTGCACACGTGTGTAAGTACTGCAAAATCCTGGTGATAAGTATAGCCAAAATTTTCGCAAAAAATATACTTCCTTAGAAAGGTTGTAAATTACCAACATTATCCAACTATCGCAATTCGTGGAGGAATTACAAACACCCACCCCCTTCGGGGAAAGTCAAAAGTCAAAAGTCAAAAGTCAAAATTAATACTTTTGACTTTTGACTTGATACTTTTGACTTCCGCGCAGCGGTTTGTCCCCCTTGTCCCCCTTCTCCCCCTTGTCCCCCTTGTCCCCCTTCTCCCCCTTGTCCCCCTTATCCCCCCACCCATTCCAAATCAATATAGTTTTGGTGAGCGAGAAATAGTAAGTTTACCTTAATTAGCCATTATGATCTCAGTAATTTTGGTTGCGGCATCACCGTTACCATAAAGTGTAGGCCATTCAGATGGTTGAGAAAAGTTAGCTATTGATTCACTTAAAGTTTCAGGTTGAACCAGTAGATTCCAGCCCAGTTCCACAGTCTCTTTCCATTCCGTTTCGTTGCGGAGAGTAAAGCAGGGTCGCCCTAAAATATAGGCTTCTTTCTGTATCCCTCCGGAATCTGTAATGACAGAACGGCTAGCGCTTTCTAGCATGAGCATATCAAGGTAACTAACTGGTGGAATAACCACAATTGAGTCAGTTTCAAGATAGTGACTCAGATCCATTTTACCTATTTGAGCCTGGGTCCGAGGATGAATAGGAAAAACCACCGGAAAATCTAATTTTGTGAAACTTTCTAGTATGGAACTTAAACGGTGGCTGTCATCTGTATTACTGGGTCGATGGATAGTAGCAAGATAAAATTCGTTGGGACTCAGTTTATGTTTTGCTAGAAGATTGGAAGTCTGCTTTGCTTTAGCCTGATAATTTAAGATAGCATCCTTCATCACATCGCCAACTAAGTGGACTCCTTGAGAAATTCCCTCTTTTTGGAGACATTGAACTGCCAGAGGTGTGGGAGCAAAGAGAAGTTTTGAAAGATGGTCAGTAACAACCCGATTAACTTCTTCTGGCATTTCGCGATTAAAGCTTCGCAGTCCTGCTTCTATATGAGCCAGTGGAATATGCAGTTTGGCTGCAACCAGTGTACCTGCTAATGTTGAGTTAGTATCTCCATAAACACAGATCCAGTTAGGTGGATCTTTAAGTAAGATTTCCTCTATCTTCTCCATCATTCTACCTGTCATTGCTCCATGATTCAGGCTATGAATGTTCAAGTGATAGTGGGGCTGAGGTAAGTCTAAGTCTTGGAAAAAGATATCGGACATCAACGAATCAAAGTGCTGCCCTGTATGAATAATGATTTCATTAATTCCTGCATGGCTAAAAGCACTACTGACTACAGATGCTTTAATAAATTGTGGTCTAGCACCTAATATAGTAACGATTTTCATACTCATGCTTCATGTTTAGTATATTTAGGTTTGAATAGCCAGGCTTTCTTCTGTTTAAGCGATCGCTGAGTCATGATCGTAAAAATATACTTTAAGTGATTTTTAATCACTCTTGCTACACGTAGTTTGGACTGCCCAAACACCCGGTTACTCAATACCGTTGGATACTCCACCACTTTATATCCTTGGAACATTGCTTCTGCTAAAATCTCTACCAAACCAAGAAATCCTGGATACGTGATTGGCACTTTTTCTAGTACTTCCCGACGGTATGCTCGGAACATACTGGTATAGGTATAGAGCTTTTGCGGCAATACTAATCCATAAATCTGTGATAAACCTTTACTTAGAAATAGACGCCAAGATGGAACATTTTTGATACCACCTTTTGGATGATATGGAGAGCCTGTAACAATATCGACATTTCCACGCATTAAATTCAAAACAGGAACAAGATCCTGAGGAGCGTAGGTACAATCGCTATCTATAGTACAGATAATTTTTCCCGTCGAGTTGGCAAACCCAGTTTTTATTGCTGCTGAGAGACCTTGATTTTTTTCGTGACGGACTATTAGTGCTTGTTGAGAAAAATGTTCTTGTAACTTCAAATACGTGTCGTCAATGCTACCATCATCTACACAAATGAGTTCGACTGATCTAACCAAGCGAAGTTGAGCTATTACTGGAAGCAGTTTTTCCTTTAAGGATTCGATCCCTTCAGACTCATTAAAGCAGGGAACGATAATACTTACTGATTCTTGATTTTGTGTCGTCTGCGATTCTGGGACTTGTGAGTGCATATTTTTGGTTCCTAAATAAGAGTAAGGTGGTTGGAATATGGGGAAGTTAAGGCAAGCAGAGGGGGCTTGAAAATATTGATTTTTTTAACTCATTTATCCTCCTGATCCCCTGCTTATTCTAATCGTCTTGAGAGTGGTTGTGGAAATTTCACCTTATGAAGCACAACTATAAAGATATCAGGCGTTAGGGGTTTAGCTCCCATATTTGCCAGTATGTTGACAGCAGCTTAGCGCGAATATCTTCGCGGGGCGTCAACGGTTTGTTGACGTCATTCAGCACCGCATTAATATCATAGCTGAATGGTTACATGTAAAGTCTCTACATATGTGAAGTTTCGACAAATAATCGTATTGAGTGAAATAAAATCCCTCTAATTCACAATCACAAAAATCTCCTGATGATGATTAATTAGAGGGACTTGATGTTAGGGCTATGATGCTTTGACTGTGGCTAATAAGAAGATATTCTTTGACCTATGGAAATTTCTCATTAGCACCGGCTGCACAAGGTTTATGAAGGCACAACTATATTGGCACCAGGAGTGAGGGGTTTAGCTCCCATACTCGCCAGTACATTGACAGCAATTTGCTTAGCGCGAATATCTTCGCGGGGCGAAGTCACATTGTCGCTGTCCAGCCCCCAAACCCATTGAATTGAACCGGTGGCAAAGACTTTGGCACCACTGGCAGCAGTGTAACGAACTGCATTTGAGATCTGAGGATTGCTTGATGAAGGAAAGCCCTCTAGATCGGAGGCTGAAAGGGTTTGAGTTGTTGTAGACTGACCCAGAACAACTAGCCCACTTGGGGATGCGTTGGGGTTGACGGCATCCCATTCAAAGCCCACTAAATTAGTACCCAATATGTCACCATCTTTGAGACCAGTGTTAGCGTAGTAGGGGTCGCTAGTGTTCTTGACGACAAAGTTGAACCCTGCGTAGACATCGTCTCTATCAGCAATGTACATCACTCCCAGCAATGCACTTTCAGGGCGATTATTCAGTGAACTGCGGAATTTGTTTGTCGGTTCAGCACTTGTTGCTGCTGCTTTGTAACAGACCATGACTCGGTTTGCTCCGGAGGAGATGGTTTTAGAGTTCTCAAAGCGGACTCGCCAGTAAGCTGAGTTA
>JADQBA010000138.1 GCA_016903675.1 Stigonema ocellatum SAG 48.90 = DSM 106950
AAGGAATCAAGCAAGTATGCAAGTGCGGTGGAATTTCAAAATGTTACCCAACCAATCCCAAGAGGCGACTCTTGAGGATTGGTTGGTGACGTTGCGAAAACATCGTAATTATGCTTTAAGAGAACGGAAAGACGGGTTCGAGACTAACAACCAGGATGTTGATACCAAGATTGCTTATGCCTATGGAGCTTACTGTGACTTAGACTCAAGAGCAGAATACGGTTCTTCCTGTCCCCTAACTTGCCCAGTCCTCAAACATGGCGTCATCCCCCAAAATCTAGAGTTAGCAACTAAGCAATCCAAAGTTAAGGACAAGGTAACGAAGGAAGTTATCGGGACTAGGCGTGAATGGGATTCAGCTTCTGGCATTCAGATGAAAGTTACGTCCCAGATTCGGCAATCTCTGGATAGTTTTGCTGCCATTGATTCATGTGTATTGCAGCGCAATATTGCCAAACTAGACACCGCTTACGCCAACTTTTGGAAGCAGGGCAGAGGTTTTCCGCAATTTCTGCGACGACTAGATTCTTTTGAGTACAAGCCAGGTCGTGTTATCCTGCGCCATATTCGCAAAAATTACGCTACTGCTTATCTTCCTGGAATTGGTGAAGTCAAATTCCACAACAGCCGTGACCTGTCTATCATTCTTGATTTGAGGACTTGCACGATTAAGCGAGAGGCTAGTACTTGGTACATCTCGATGTTGGTGGAAATTCCTGGTATGCTACCAGAACTAAACGCGCTGGATTCGTGTAAATCAGTTGTTGGCATAGATGTCGGCATAACCAAGCTAGTAGCTTTGTCTGATGGCAGCTTCATTGAAAACAAGCGCTTTGCAACCAATAAGAGGAAAGCACGTCGGCTAGCGATGCGTCAACGTGCTATTGCTCGTAAACAGAAAGGTTCTAATAATAGAACAAAGGCGGTTAAGAAGTTAGCCAAGCAGCAACACCGAATAGCCCAGCAACGGGATGGTTACAATTGGCAAGTAGCGTCCACTATTGTCAAAACCGCTGATGCTGTGGCGCGAGAAGACCTTAAAATTAAAAATATGGTCAAACGTGCCAAGCCTAAACATGATGGTAGGGGTGGTTATAAGCGCAACGGGGCAAGCCAAAAGACTGGATTGAACCGGGTTATCGTTGATGCCGGTTGGGGTGATATTTTCAACAAAATTGCTTGGCTTGCAGTCAAAACGGGCAAGCCAGTAATCGTAGTCCCGGCTAAGCATTCAAGCCAAGAATGTCCACAATGTGGGCATATCGACTCTAGCAATCGTGAAGGCGAAAAGTTTCTTTGCACGCAATGTGGCTACACAGAACATGCCGACACCAAAGCTAGCAGAACACTCGCTAAAAGAGCGGGATTGGTCTTCCCAAAAAATAAAAAGATCCTACCCCCGGACTGGGGGAAAGTTACGCTCAGTAGATATCAACCCATAGTGGTTGAGACTGGGAACCAAGCCTCTGGGAATCACCGCCATGTGCGGGAAACTCCGACAGTCGGATATGTAGGAGATACGGCTGAAACTCTTACAGAATCCCCTTGCCTTTAGGCATGGGGAGTGTCAACTGAGTTGTTTGTAACTTAAGAGTACACTTCTATCATTTCAAATAAAATTGATTTGTCAATAATTTTAATAATCTTTATACAACTTAATCAAAAAAAATTGATGTATTATGACTCTTTTTGGCATCCGAGTGCGCCGACTTGAAGCATAGCCGCGTCCAGGGTGCGCACCTTGGACTAGAAGTAAAACTGCTAAAACCCCCTTTACCCACCTGATTCACGAAGGCTGAAACTTTGATTTTTACGTTCTTTTCGGAAATTTTGTGGTTTATGTTCAGTTTTGAGGAAGGTAAAAACCTACCCCAACTAGTTGTAAAGTTCCTAAGATTGAATTTACTATAAAGATAACACTTCAACAAAATTTGATGGTTTTCTCCTACACCCTCTCACCGGATATTATTGCTGCTGGCTTCCATGCTCTGTCTGATCCACTGCGGATCGAAGTCATAGATTTATTGCGTTCTCAAGAACTATGCGTGTGTGACTTATGCGAACACTTGGGAACCACCCAGTCTAAACTATCATTTCACCTCAAAACCTTAAAATCAGCGGGTTTAGTTCGCTCTCGACAGGAAGGGCGCTGGATTTACTACAGTCTCAATCTACCTCAGTTTGTCGCTTTAGAACAGTACTTGGCAGAATTTCGCCGAACCTGCTCCATATTACCTGGAAGGCGCTGCCAAGATGATTCTTAAACTTATATTGGCACTCTCGGCAGTTGGGTTGACAAATCAATTTTTTTTGAAATAATGAGAGTGCATCAACTTTTTTTGAAATGAAGGCGCTCTTTTTCGGCTACCCAAGTATGAAGCTAAATATATAAAATTCATTGCGTGATAAGCGTAAGGCATTGATAGCAAGGATGAAATCAAAAACTATTTCCAAACAACTTTCTTTTCTGGATCGCTTCCTGACCTTGTGGATTTTTCTGGCAATGGTCGTTGGCGTGAGCTTGGGCTATTTTCTTCCGGGGACGGAAGCATTTATCAACCAGTTCCAAGTAGGAACAACCAATATCCCGATTGCCATCGGATTAATTCTGATGATGTACCCACCCCTTGCCAAGGTGCGATACGAAGAATTAGGGGATGTCTTCCGCAATGGGAAAATTCTCGGTATATCCCTGCTTCAAAACTGGATCATCGGCCCCATTCTGATGTTTCTCCTAGCCATTACCTTCCTGCGCGGCTACCCGGAATACATGGTGGGGCTAATCTTGATTGGGTTAGCTCGGTGTATTGCAATGGTTGTGGTGTGGAGTGATCTGGCGCGAGGCAATACCGAATACACAGCTGGACTAGTTGCTTTTAACAGTATCTTTCAGGTCATTTTTTATAGCCCCTACGCCTGGTTATTTATCAGTGTGCTGCCGCCACTGTTCGGGTTGAAGGGTAGCGTCGTCAATGTGAGCATTGCCGAGATTGCTAAAAGCGTTTTCATCTATTTAGGGATTCCCTTCCTGGCAGGCTATTTCACTCGTTTCTTTCTGGTCAAAGCAAAAAGCAAACAGTGGTATCATCAAGAGTTTGTCCCTAAAATCAGCCCCTTGACGCTGATTGCCTTGCTCTTTACGATTGTGGTGATGTTCAGCCTGAAAGGGAATTTGATTGTTCAAATTCCGCTGGATGTGGTGCGGATTGCAATTCCGCTCGTCATCTATTTCCTGGTGATGTTTTTCGTCAGTTTCTACATGGCTAGGCGAGTTAGAGCAGATTATTCCAGAGCCGCAAGCGTTGCGTTCACTTCAGCAGGCAACAATTTTGAACTGGCGATTGCCGTTGCTGTTGCTGTGTTCGGGATTAATTCAGGAGCAGCATTGGCCGCTGTCGTTGGCCCCCTGGTAGAAGTACCAGTCTTGATTAGCTTAGTAAATGTTGCCTTTTGGTTAGAGAGACGCTATTTCCCAGCGTCCAAATCAGAAGCGTTGTAGTGAAGTGAAACATCAATAAAGGATTTAAACCATGAAACGTGTGATGTTTGTCTGCAAAAAGAATTCTGCTCGTTCCCAAATGGCAGAAGGCTTTGCCAAAACACTCGGCTCAGGCTTGGTGGAAGTAACAAGCTCTGGATTGGAAGCAAGCCTTGTGAATCCGGGCGCTATCGAAGCAATGCTTGCCGTTGGCATTGACATTAATCATCAGACTTCAAAAGCACTGGCAGATTTTAAGCCGGAGGATTTTGATATTGTTATTTCCCTATGTGGTTGCGGCGTAAATCTTCCGCCGGAGTGGGTAACTCGTGAGGTATTTGAAGACTGGCAGTTAGATGATCCAGCCGAACAGCCAAAAATCTTTCCCAGAGTGCGAGATGAAGTTAAAGAGCGAGTCATTCACCTGATTGAATCTCTCAAGCAATAGTCTGCGCCTGCTGGATAAAAACGGCTGCGAGAAACTCAAAGTAGTTTTTTGCGATCGCTAGCACAAGGATAAGCCGCAGTTAGGGGTAGAGGAAGCCACCACCCTGGCTGAAGAGATAGATCGTGATATGTGGTCAAAAATCAAGCAGAAATTTGTAGCATAGCGGTACTCAAACTATACAAAATCACTAAAGCAAGAAAAAGAAGATAATGTAGTTAGCTCCAATACGCCTTTTTTAGCTCATGTGCGATCGCGAGATAGAGAACCTCAGCTAAAAAGATCTGACTACTTTTGATACCGTGGTATAGATCGCCCAGAGGTTGAGTCAGAAAACCTGGGTGGTGCAAACCCACCAACACACGGCCCAAAGCGTATTTTTCTGGATCTCCCTTACGCCGATATAATAGAGAAACAGAAAGTCTTGAAGATATTGATATTTCCTTGTACGCCGATTAATCGACAATCTGAATTTCTATGAACCTTGAACAAGCCGTTCTCGAAAACTTACGAAAACTTCCTTTAGAAAAACAACAAGAAGTCTTAGACTTCTGCCAATTTCTAACCCAGAGGACTCCGCCAAAAATTGAAGAAATGACCCCCCATGAAAAAGCAGAAGATTGGCTGAAATTTCTCGAAAGTCAACCCAAGGATACCCCAGGATTACCCGATGAAGCCTTAAGCCGTGAAACTATCTATGACTGATGGCTAACTATCTATTTGATACCAATATTTTACTTAGGCTGAGTGACCCAATTTCCGCCAATTATGCCTTAGCAAGAGATTCCACCTATCTCTTAATAGACCAAGGACATAAAGGCTGCTTTACCTCACAAATTATCATTGAGTTTTGGGTCGTTGCTACCCGTCCTACTGAGGTTAATGGGTTAGGCTGGACTCCTGAAAGAACTAAAAATCAAATCAATCAATTTCTGACCAGATTCACCCTTAAAGAAGAAACCTCAGAGATATTTCCCATTTGGTTTCAATTAGTCACTGACTATAATATCAAAGGAAAACGCACCCATGATATAAGGCTTCTTGCTGTTATGAAAGCCCATAATATCACCCATTTATTAACCTTCAATCCTGACGACTTTATCCCCCTTCCCAATATCACCATTGTTCATCCGCAAGACTTAATTAATTCCGAATAGAACATTACCTTATCAGGTCGTCTCAATGAAGCAGTCAGAATCAGAGGCAGCTTTTGTGTCTAATTCAATGCAACTTCCTGATTTTCCAGAAGTCTTTGCAGGCGGAGATTGTGTGAGTATGAAGGATAGTTCTCTACCGCCCACAGCCCAAGTGGCGTATCAGCAAGGACAAGCGATCGCTCATAACTTAAAAGCGCTTGCTTTAGGGAACGACCTCAAGCCAGCAAGTATTAACCTACGCGGAACGCTCCTGAAACAAGCGATCGCGCCAAATCCAGTTAAGCAACGAAGCATTATTATACGATTATCTCTTCTCGTTTCCAGATAAGACTTTAGGTCTAAAAGAGCGGGTGAGTGGTAACACGGGTTACTGCGTTTAGCCTGAAACCCATCGCCTTCAGGCGTGGGTGTGGCTCATCTCTTCCACAATTGCTCCACAAAATGCCTATGTTCAGGTGAATGTAATCCCGACTGTAACACCTCCAACACCCCCGCCATCCCATTGTTTAGTAGTTCTTCCACAGCTAACCACAACCCTGGAAACACTTGAGAGCGAATAATCCCATCTGCGTCAGGAGATAGTAATCGATAGTCGCCATCACTGAGGTAAAACCATTCTATTTGATTCTCGTAGGATTGCCAGATTATGTACTCCAACACCCCGTTACGGCGATAAACTTGCTTTTTGCTGCCCCTATCGATCGCGGCACTACTTGCAGCTATTTCCACAATTAACTCAGGCGCTCCTTCAATATAACCATCGCTACTTAATCGAGTCTGTCCACCGGCATCTGGTTCAATAAACAGTACTGCATCCGGTTGTGGTTCGTTATCTAAATCTAGTCTGACAGTGGGGGCATCACTCAAGTCCACACCAGGAGTTAATGATTGGTAGACTCCTAACCAAGTTATAACCCGACTGTGGGGTTTGCCATGCTGTTCATGTCTTAACGGAGATGCCACGTAAACGATTCCTTCAATCAGTTCTGCTTTTTTGATCTGGGGGGCAGCCGCATAACGTCGCTCAAATTCAGGGCGAGTCAGGCGATCGCCACTTTGAAGTGGGGGCAGATGTTCTTGGGGCGAATTGGATTGTGTTTGGGGTTGGTACTCTCTAACCATTTGCCAATCCTGACAATTTATTTATGACTTTTTCCGCAGACAGTTTGTCCATTTCAACCCCTTCGAGTTGGCGATCCGGATTCTGGTCGGTGCTACTCACGCGAATATAGCCGATACGTTGCCCCTTCAAGCTGCACTCCTTGGGAATTTGTAGAAATAGGGTTTTAAATATAAACTATCATATGTTGATTAATGGAAAAATCAACCCTATATCAACATAAAAAGTCGGCTCGGTGATTTGTTGATTTAGGGTATACCTTATTTACACATGCTTTTGAGGATCTTGTTTATGCGGTATTGTCAACTTAAGCTAGCGCGGTGACGACGGTATATGTTGGAGAAGACCAAATCCTGCCATCCCTGTCATCCCTATGTTAACGTGACAATACCTTGCCAGGTGATGTGCGTCTAGGACTTGCCCTTAACACCGATGAAGGAGACTTGCAGTAGCCATGCTCAATAAACTGCGCCTGGAACGGTTTAAAAACTTCAAAGATGCCGAACTAATTCTCGGTCCTTTAACCCTTTTGGTCGGAACGAATGCCTCTGGAAAAAGTAATATTCGGGATGCCTTTCGATTTCTTCATGGAATTTCTCGTAGCTACAAACTGGCTGAAATTATTGGAGAAAAGTACGTAGAAGGAGGTGTTTTACAATGGCGTGGTATTCGGGGTGGAACAAGAGAAATTGCCTTCCAGGGTGAAAAGACTTTTGCGTTAGAAGCATCATTTACTGTGAAAAAAAACTTTTCTGAGCAGGGAGTAACTTACCGCATTGAAGTTGATTTAGGTACAGATAGTCAAGCTCCTAGTTTAATAAGAGAGCGATTAACTATTGGTGGACAAGATGAGAGTTTTTTTGAAGCACAATCTACTTCTGAACAAGGTAAAAAGAATTTAATTGTTAATGTGTTGGGTAGTCAAGTCACGAATCGCCCAATACCTTTCTCTCATCAGCAACCAATTATTTCACAGCTAGCTGAACTTGCTACAGATATCCCAATTAATGATAAATCATATGTCTCCGGTATTTCAATTAGAGGAGTCGCAAAAGCTACTCTACAGGCTTTTAGTTCAATGCGATTTTTGGATTTAAGCCCAGATGCCATGCGGTTTCCTTCCTTGCCAGGACAAACAATCTTGGGAGATAGGGGTGAAAATCTATCTTCTGTCTTGCAGGAAATTTGCTCTAATTCCGCACTTAAACAGGCACTCCTTCAATGGGTAAAAGAACTAACACCTATGGATGCTATGGATTTTGAGTTTCCTGCTGATTTTACTGGGAAAATTTTGTTAACCTTGATTGAGGAAAACGGGCAAAAAACATCTGCGTTCAGTGCATCAGATGGAACATTACGTTTTTTAGCAATGATTGCTGCATTGCTGGGACCAGAGCCAGGGCAGTTCTATTTTTTTGAAGAACTGGACAACGGTATTCACCCTACTCGATTAAACCTGCTAGTGCAACTTATTGAGCGTAAAGTTTCTGATGGCACTATTCAAATGGTAGCAACTACTCATTCTCCACAGTTGCTCAGACTTTTAAGTCCCCAATCATTAGAATATGCCTCATTAACCTATCGCCTATCCGATAGACCTGACGCCAAAATAAAACGAATTCTTGACATTCCAGAAGCACGGCGTGTTATCAACGAGCAAGACTTGGCACGTCTCCATGAATCTGGATGGTTGGAAGATGCTGTGGAATTTCTGGAAGAAGAGGAAACAACGGAATGAATGTACTCGTGATTCCAGAGGATTTTCGTAAGGATCAGTATATGCTTAAGCCGATTATCATGGTGATGATGGAGGCAATAGGAAAACCGAAAACCAAAGTTAGAGTCTGTCAAGATCCACTTTTAGGAGGGGTAACAGAGGCCCTGAAATGGGAGCGGATTGAGGAAATTATTGAGCGTTACAAGGGTATGGTGAACCTGTTCCTGCTTTGCGTAGACCGGGATGGAAAAGAAGGGAGAAAAGGGGTGCTTGCTAAGATTGAGCAGCAAGCAGCAAATATTTTAACTACCAGTAGGTTACTTTTAGCAGAAAATGCTTGGCAGGAAATTGAGGTTTGGGTTTTAGCAGGTCATGACTTACCTGTTGATTGGAATTGGCAATCAATCCGCAATGAAGCTAATCCCAAAGAAGCCTACTTTCTTCCCTTTGCTGCACAACGAAATGTTCTAGATGCTCCAGGTGAAGGACGAAAGGTACTCGCAGAAGAAGCAGCACGACGATACAGCCGAATTCGCCAACTTTGTCTTGAAGATATAGCTGTTCTCGAAAACCGAATTAACTCTTACATAGCAGGTTGAAGAAAGGCAGCTATGCTGCTACGTTGAAGGGATTAGTTGGAAGGGCTGCCAGCACTGCATCAATCACATTTTCTCATGATGGCTCTTACAAAACAAACTACCATTTTAGCGTAGCTAACATCTTGCACCTCCCTTGTGGGAGGGCTGGTGGGCAGTGCCCACCGAATGCGAAATCTGGATAGCCTCCGATACCTGAGTACCTCCCTTGTGGGAGGGCTGGTGGGCAGTGCCCACCCTACGATCGGGATAAGCTTTTTGGTGTTTGATTTTCGCAACAAGGTGATGGTACAAGATATGAGCCTCTTACTATCGCGCTGGGGGCGATCGCAACATATGAAAGAAACACATTTTTCCCCCACACCCCTACACCCTCACACCCCCACACCCTTTAACTGAATTAGCTGCTGGGCTTCAAGTTATCCAGAGCCAGATTCAGCTTAAGGACATTTACCCGAGGTTCCCCCAAAATTCCAAACTGCCGCCCCTGAGTATTTTGGCTCACGAACTTTTCAACATCTGCTACGGGGATGTTGCGGGCTTTTGCCACACGACGCGCTTGCAGGTTGGCATTGGCAATGGAAATGTCGGGGTCAAGTCCAGAACCAGATTGAGTCACCGCGTCAACAGGCACAAGGGTATCCGCTGCCAAGCCATTTTCCTTGCGGTAAGCAGCGACTGCATCTTTGACTCCATCGATTAATTTTTTGTTAGTGGGGCCATAATTGCTAGCACCACTTTGAGCAGCATTGTAAGGATCAGGTTTGTCAGATGTACCAGTTTTATTGGTAGCAGAAGGACGGGGATGGAAGTACTTGGGAGCAGTGAAGTTCTGAGCGATGAGTTCGGAACCAATCACTTTGCCATTGAGAGTAATTAAACTGCCTTGAGCCTGGTGGGGGAATATAACATTGGCAACGACTGTTGTCAAGAGGGGATAGATAAAACCGCAGAGTATTATAAACCAGATGGCGGTGGTGATTGCAGGTATCAGCAAACTGACAAAGGATGAACGAGACTGAACTGTCATAAAATTTTCTCAATTTCAGTTAAAAAGTCTTACCAGCCGCTAACTCGAAGTGTTCTGCTACCGGACCAAGCGCCACGGCTGGGAAAAAAGTCAACCCGCCGACAATTAAAATTGCCGCCAGTATCATTGCCCCAAAGAACACAGTATTTGTGGACAGGGTACCAGTAGTCTTAGGTACCCTAGGTTTAACAGCCAAGCTGCCAGCAACAGCCAGCATAGGCAGCACAGGAGATAAGAAGCGTCCCAGAAAGATCGCTAACCCTAAGCTGATGTTGTAGAAAGGTATGTTGGCATTCAGTCCACCAAAGGCTGACCCGTTGTTGGCTGCTGCCGATGTGTAAGCATATAAAATCTCACTAAACCCGTGGGCATCAGGGTTATTTAAACTGTCCAGTGCTTTAGGCCAGACTAGAGCCAGTCCGCACCCTATTAAGATAATGAACGGGTGAGCAAGTAGAGCCAGAGAGACAAGTTTGACTTCTTTGGCTTCAATTTTCTTGCTCAAAAACTCTGGGGTGCGTCCCACCATCAACCCAATCAGAAAGACTGTGACGGCGGCGTACATAATCAGGGTAATCAACCCGATCCCCTTACCGCCAAACACAACGTTGAGCAGCATTTCCGAGAGAGCCGCAAAGCCTCCCATAGGTGTAAGACTATCATGCATTGCATCGACGCTCCCTGTGGTGGCTGCCGTCGTGGTGGTGACAAATAAGCTGGTCTGAGCAATGCCAAACCGTACCTCCTTGCCTTCAAAGTTACCGCCGCTTTGCGTGCTGGAGATCGCTTGGTCAGCCCCCACTTGGGTTAACAACGGGTTGCCAATTTGTTCTGCGGGAAATACAATAACCAAAAACCCAATAAATAAAGCTGTAAACACCCCAAAAAATACCCATCCTTGCCGCCGTGCCCGTACCATTGTCCCAAATGTATAGGTCAGTGCTGGGACAATCAGCAACATCGACATGATCTCCAGGGTATTGGTTAGGGGAGTTGGGTTTTCAAAGGGGTGCGCTGAATTTTGGTTAAAAAAGCCACCGCCGTTCGTACCAATGTGCTTAATCGACTCTAGGCTAGCAACGGGACCGCGAGCAATGGTTTGAGTTGCCCCTTCTAGGGTAGTGGCAACTGCTGCTGGATCTAAAGTCTGAGGGACTCCCTGCCAAACAAAAACCAGTGCCAGCACGAAACTAATGGGCAAAAATAACCGATAAATTGCCCGAGTCAAGTCTACCCAAAAGTTGCCCAGATTGTTGATACCGTTTTGACTCAACCCCCGGATCACCGCCACCCCAGCAGATAGACCAGTGGCGGCTGAGGTGAACATCAAACAGGTGATCACCATCTGATTGAAGTAGGAAAGCGTTGTCTCACCGCCGTAGCTTTGCCAATCGGTATTGGTAACGAAGGAAATCGCTGTGTTAAAGGCGAGATCAGCAGTTGGGGAGGGAGAAAGTTTATCAGGATTGAGGGGTAAAAAGTCTTGGAGTCTGAGGGTTGCATAAAACAACAACACGAAGACGAAATTGGAAAGTACCAGCGCCTGACTATAGCGTTGCCAGGTCATTTGTTCCTGAGGATTAATCCCTAGGAAGCGATAGGTGTAACGCTCCAGTATCGTATCATTTTCGTCTGTAAAAATTTTGACTAAATAAGTACCTATGGGAACGACAAAGCCAAACCCGATGATCAACAGAATGATCACTACCTGCAAAATGTTCATTAGCCTGTTTCTTCCTTATATAGCAATCCTATTTGATATCCGGACAAGGAGGACAAGGAGGACAAGGGGGACAAACCGCTGCGCGGAAGTCAAAAGTATCAAGTCAAAAGTCAAAAGTATTAATTTTGACTTTTGACTTTTGACTTTTGACTTTCCCCGAAGGGGGCGGGTGTTTGTAACTCCTGTACGGATTGTTATAGCCACTCGAAAGCTTTAATCAACCCGAAAAGACTCATAAAGCTCACTAAAATCAGTCCGATAAAAATCACATCATTCATGACTCAATTTAAATTAATGAATTCAAGAAAACAAAATAATTCGTAATTCGTAATTCGGTACTTACAACAATTTTCAGGTTAATAGAACACAGTGGTAGGGGCGCAAGGCATTGCGCCCTTACAAACGGTGTGGTTCATTTATGTGGTGAAAAATGCGGTAATAAATTCAGGGTACAATTGCCAAAAATTCTTGATGAGAAAAAACATTTTTTTCCTGGTTTCGAGCTAGCACATTTATGCGTGGGTTAATAATTACGAATTACGAATTACGAATTAGATACCTCATCTTTAAAAGCGTTCCGGTTGTAACATGACCATCATCAGATAAATAGCCAGTCCCAACGTCACGAGTCCTAGCAACCCAATGGCATAAGCATTGACCCGCGAAATAGTTCCTCCTGAGGCTGCCAAGACAGCAGGGGCAATGACCACATTTAAACTCAGGGCGAGAAAGAGTTTTAAAGGGACTGACCGCAGCCGCCCTTGCGATCGCAGCACTGGAGTTATCTCGTCCAATTGAGTCCGTATCTCATTAACTAGCTTAAGTTTCTTCACAGATTGAACACCTCCTGAACGTATTAAAATAGCAGACTATGCTAAACCCACAGCAGCAATAATGATGTCAATTACTTTGATCCCGATAAATGGAGCAATGATGCCGCCAACTCCATATATGTAAACGTTGCGTCGCAATAATTGATCGGCTGTCAGAGGTCGGAATTTGACGCCCTTAAGTGCTAGGGGAATCAGGGCAGGAATAATCAGAGCATTGAAAATCAACGCAGACAGAACTGCTGATTGGGGACTTGCCAGTTGCATAATATTCAAGCTACCAAGTCCGGCTGCTGCAAAAACGGCAGGAATAATCGCAAAGTATTTGGAAATATCATTGGCGATGGAAAAGGTCGTCAATGCGCCTCGGGTAATCAGCAACTGCTTACCAATGGTGACGATATCGATCAGCTTCGTTGGGTCAGAATCCAAATCTACCATGTTTGCAGCTTCTTTGGCTGCTTGTGTACCTGAGTTCATTGCCACACCCACGTTTGCCTGAGCCAACGCCGGCGCATCGTTAGTGCCATCCCCTGTCATGGCCACTATTTTGTTTTGTGCTTGTTCAGCTTGAATCACTCTCATTTTATCTTCCGGTGTGGCTTCGGCAATAAAGTCATCAACACCAGCTTCTTCAGCAATGACAGAGGCGGTAATTCTGTTATCCCCTGTCAACATGATAGTGCGGATACCCATGCGCCGCATCTGGTCAAATCGTTCTTTGATACCGGGTTTGACAATATCTTTGAGATAAATAATGCCGTACATATTCCCTTCTTGGCACACAGCAAGCGGAGTACCCCCTAGCCGCGACACCCGTTCGTAAGCTTGATCGAGATCAGGAGTCACTGCGCCACTGCGCGATCGCACGAACCCTTTAATAGCGTCAACCGCTCCCTTCCGCACCTGTATCCCATTCGGCAAGTTCGTCCCACTCATGCGAGTTTTAGCCGTAAACTCAATTCCTTCCGCTTTACTTTCGTCAAAATCCACTTTTGCTCCTAAGCGAGTTGCCAATCCGACGATGGATTTCCCCTCCGGCGTTTGGTCAAAAATACTAGAAGCTAAAGCCACTTCAGCCAATTCCTTCTCGGAGTGACCGTTAACGGGTATGAACTCTTCAGCTAAACGGTTGCCAAGGGTAATAGTACCTGTCTTATCCAGGATTAGGGTATTCACATCCCCGCACGCCTCCACTGCCCTGCCGGAAGTTGCAATCACATTAAACTGGGCTACCCGATCCATCCCAGCAATCCCGATGGCACTGAGTAACCCACCAATAGTGGTCGGAATCAAGGCAACCAGTAAAGAAATTAAAGTGGCAATGCTCACTGGATTGCCACGATAGTTAGCGATCAGGGGAAGTATGGTCACCACCATCAAAAAGATTAAGGTGAGTCCAGCCAGTAATACTGTCAAGGCAATTTCATTAGGTGTTTTTGTCCGTTCTGCCCCTTCCACCAAGGCAATCATCCGATCAATGAACCCTTGACCTGGGTCAGCCGTTACACGGATAGTCAGTTCATCGGAGAGAATGCGTGTACCCCCGGTAACGGAACTAGAAATGTCTGTGCCTGGTTCCTTCAGCACTGGCGCTGATTCCCCAGTAATGGCAGATTCATCCACTGAGGCTACACCACCGATCACTTCCCCATCAGCGGGAATGGTATCACCGGCAATAACTTTTACCAGATCGCCTTTGCGCAGATTAGTGGAACTGACTTCTTGCACTGAGCCATTAGGCAAGAGTTTGCGAGCTGTGGTGTCTGACCTAGTCGCTCGCAGTGCATCCGCCTGAGCCTTACCGCGTCCTTCTGCAACTGCCTCAGCAAAGTTAGCAAAGACGATGGTGAAAAACAAAATCACCGTAATCAAACCATTGTACAATACTTGGTTGTCTCCAGGTCCAGAACCAAACAGATTTGGCGCTAGGGTTGTCACAAAGGTAATGATGGTGCCGACCCAAACCACAAACATCACCGGGTTTCTGAGCATGATCCGGGGATCAAGCTTGACGAAAGACTCCCGAATCGCTCTCGAGTAGAGACCACTGGTATTAACCTTTGCAGTATGGTTCCGTGAGGAGCGCGGACCCCTAGTAGCTGTAACAGATTCAGATGAGGTCATATTCTCAAATTTAGTTAGAAATAAAAAAATGTTGTGCTGTAAGTACCTCAACTGCAAATCTACTGTAGCCTTCAGTATCTTGGAACCTAGACATACAGCCGATTTACATTGTAATAGAGAAAACCGTTGATTTATGACCACAGTACAAGCATCATTACAGGGTCAAGCAGAAATAGGTGTGTTTTCAGACTATACTTATTCGTTCTCCTAGGCGGATATATAAGAATATAAAACTCCAAATTGAAAGCTGCAATAACTAATCAATTGGCAACTATAAGAATCCTAAATCATTCATGAAAAATAAGTAGTGTAGGGTGGGCACTGCCCACCAAAACTAGGATATGGTGGGCACTGCCCACCCTACATATATTTCAAAAATCAAATATGATTCCTATAGTTAATCAATACTCATTATTATGGAATATTTTCCCATAAAGTCAAGGCATAGATTGCATTTTTAAATGCAACTCATATAATAATATACTTTGGAAAATTTTTACTACATTATTAGATATATTGCGTTTATATATTTAGGATATATCCAGAGATATAGTTGCTGATTGAACAGTGAATTTTACTCATAATTATACTAGACTTTTGGTCAATTTTGCTTTATCGTGCTAGTTTGTATGTCTTGATAAAAGCGCACAAATACTGCATAGTTGGTTATTAACCCAATAGATAATTTTATGACATAAAGGTTCGTACATTTACCAAGTAGAAATTATTTATTAAGTTGGTCGGCACAAATAAATAAAGGTTTGTAGTTGCGCTTCAGCGCCCTATATATGAGCGCTGAAGCGCAACTACGAGCCAATACAGAAATTGATATAGTTCGGTTTTTCTGTGCCGATCTACCTAGTCTAGGTTGATTAATTTTATTCTGGAAATTTTATTGGGGCAAACTTTTTCATCAAGATTTTGTAGTCACGCCAGCACAGCAAATAATAGTGTGGTTGGGAAAGGGTTATTATTAGCAAACGATTGGAGATGAGAAACTATAATCGGATCAAACTTCGGGAAACACTACGTGCCAGCTACTGGTTTGTACCAGCAATCATGACGGGCACGGCAATGGTGCTTGCTTTCACCATGCTGAAGCTTGACTTGGCCAACAAGTCTGGACTGATGGAGAAGTGGGGTTTGATGATTTACGCTCTTGGACCCAATGGTGCGCTGACGCTGCTTTCAACTATTGCAGGTTCAATGATTACCGTTGCTGGTACCGTCTTCTCGGTGACACTCGTTGCTCTCACCCTCGCTTCTCAACAGTTTGGTCCACGAGTACTCCTCAACTTTATGCAGGACGTGAAATATCAGTTCGTGCTTGGCACGTTCCTCGCCACGTTCATCTACTGTTTGCTTGTGATGCTCCCTGTCAATGTCGATCAAAATAACCCGTTTGTACCACATATTTCCATCACAGTTGCGATTCTGCTGACCATCGCCAGCATCGGCGTGCTCATATATTTCATTCATCATGCGTCAACCTCGATTCATGCGTGGCACATCATTAGGGAGATCAGTGACGAGCTGGAAGATAATATTGATTACCTGTTCTCTGAGAGATTCCCAGGGGATCATCAGCCCCAACACATGGGGCGATGGGTAGAGGAAATGCCAGTGGATTTCCACCTGAAAGCCTACCCAATCCTGGCGGTTGGCAACGGTTATATTCGGGGAATTGATTATGAGAGATTGATGGAGATCGCCAAGTCCAAAGACCTCCTGCTGCATTTAACGCAGCGCCCAGGCAAGTTTATCGTGCAAGGTAGTGAGTTGGTAAGGGCTTGGCCTAGTGAACGTATCAATCGAATGCTTAGCAAGCAGATCAATCACGCATTCATTTTGGGTAGAGAACGCACTGCGTTCCAGGATGTGGAGTTTTCCATCAAGCAGCTGGTTGAGGTGGCCATTCGTGCTATTTCCCCTGCTGTTAACGATCCGTTTACAGCAATCCGATGTATCGACCAGTTGAGTGCAGCGCTGTGCCGTCTGGCTCAAAGAGATTTCCCATCCCCCTATGGGTATGATGACCACAACAAACTCCGCATGATTGTTAACCAAGTGACTTTTGCAGGATTAACTGATGATGCCTTCCACCAAATTCGGCAGTACGGGCGCTCAGATGTGGCGGTAACAATGCGCTTGCTGGAGGCGATCGCAACTATTGCTCAACACACCGATAACAACGAGAAGCGTACAGCATTGCTGCGTCATACCGAGATGATTAGACGCGGTAGCCAAGAGGGGGTGGTAGACGAATTGGATCGAAAGGATGTTGAGACAAGATACCAGGCTGTTATCAGGGCATTGTCGTCTTCAGATGATTGATTATATTGTGTTCTTAGCGGAGTGGGCGAGTCGAATGAGTTACACTGTGCACTTAAGCACCATAACAACTTTGTCAGTCTAGCTATAGAGCTTCAGATCATGAGTACAAATGTCAATCTTTTCTCTCCTGTCCAGGTTGGTCCTTACACCTTGCAGAACCGAATGGTGATGGCACCGATGACCCGTTTACGGGCGATCAATAGCATCCCACAGCCACTGATGGCGACCTACTATGGTCAGCGAGTATCAGCAGGGTTGATTGTCACAGAATGCACTATGGTTTCCCCCTTAAGTCTGGGATACATGAATTGTCCTGGGATTTATGCCCCAGAGCAAGTAGCAGGATGGCGGCTTGTGACTGATGCTGTACATCAGCTTGGAGGGCGGATTTTTCTGCAACTCTGGCATTGTGGGCGCGTTTCACACCCGGCTTTACTGAGTGGGACACTTCCCATTGCCCCTAGTGCGATCGCCTCGAGGGGTGAACTTCATACTCCAGAAGGAAAACGGGCAATGGAGACACCTCGTGCTTTAGAGACAGAGGAAATTCCAGAAATTGTCGAGCAGTTTCGCAAAGGATCTGAAAATGCGATGAGTGCTGGATTTGATGGAGTGGAACTACACGGTGCATTCGGCTACCTGATTGACCAGTTTCTCCAAGATGGCTCGAATCAGCGAACAGATAAATATGGTGGTTCTATTGAGAATCGGGCAAGATTTCTTCTGGAAGTGATCGAAGCTGTCGCCAGTGTGTGGGGTGCAAACCGAGTTGGCATCAAGCTCTCGCCCAGCAATACTTTCTACGGCATGGTAGACTCAGACCCTAAGGCGACCTTTGGTTATGCGATCGCTGCACTCAATCAGTTTGGTTTAGCCTACCTCCACCTGATGGAGCCAAATGAAGTTGATCTCTCAGTTCGTGACGTACTCAACCCTGTCACCTCCTACTTCCGCCCCATGTTCAAAGGCACTCTGATTACCAATGGCGGCTATGACTCTTCAAAGGGAAATGGCATTATAGCCAGTGGCGATGCAGATCTGGTTTCCTTTGGCAAGTTGTTCATCGCCAATCCTGACTTACCAAAACGCTTTGAGGTGAACGCAAAGTTGAATATACCAGATCCAAAAACGTTCTACGCTCCTGATGAGAAGGGTTATACTGACTACCCATTTCTAGAACTGCAACCGCATTAATGACCGTAAAGTTTTGTAAACTATGGGGTGTGGGCATCTTTTCTTCCCCTACACCCCACACCCCGTTCTTGGTCAATTCTGACCCCTCATATTCCAAAAACCCCGCGCTGTCGGTTCTCCTGTCCTTAAGTTGGCCCAAGTTTTGAGTAGCGCACTGCGATTACTCGTGAGCTTGCTCTTACACCACTATTGAGCTATACTGGACTTAGTTCATAGACTTAGTTTTAAAGATTGATGGAAACTGTCAATATTCATTTTTGCAAAACGAACCTTTCACGTCTGTTATCGCGTGTGGAACTTGGAGAAGAAATAATTATTTCAAACCGAGGCATTCCCGTGGCAAAGCTGGTTCCATTTCGTACCTCATCCAATCGGCAAGCTAGTTTAGGGTTGGATCGAGGGCGTTTCATCGTGCCATTGGACTTTAACGCCCCTTTGCCAGAAGATATTTTGGCAGCATTCGAGGGTAGTTTCGAGTGAAACTCTTGGTGGATACCCAATGCTGGTTGTGGTGGTTTGCCGAACCAGACCGCTTGAGTGAGGAGGCGATCGCACACATTGCCGATGAAGCTAACGAATTGTGGTTCTCTGTTGCTAGCGTCTGGGAAATAGGCATCAAAGTTGCAATAGGAAAGTTGCCACTGCCAGAACCAATCGATAGCTACATTTCTAGCCGTATGGTGCAATTGGGAGCGCAATCGCTCTTAATTAGAGCAACTCATGCAATACATGCGGCTGCATTACCCTTGCATCACCGAGATCCGTTTGACAGAATGCTGATTGCACAATCTCAGTTGGAAGACATGACGCTTGTGAGTGCTGATGCAATGTTCAGGCAATACAGCGATGTCTCCATTCTTTGGGCAGCCAATTCGTGAGCGTTTATTTCGGCGTTGCTGATTGATGGGATGAATTTCGTTTCCTGCAAAGGCGCAAAGGGTCGAAAATCTGAATTCATCCCGCATTTATTTATGCAAAGCCTTTATTTCAAGCTGGGGTAAGATCACCAAAGCTTGCTGGCATTGGCTTTATATAAAAGAGTGGCATAGGTTAAACAACGAGCTGGTTTTTTGAAATCAATCGTATCTCCAAAAGGATAGCCACATGAATCTAAACTTAATACGTCCACTAGCATTTATTGACTTAGAGACAACAGGGATAGATGTAGTCAATGACCGAATTGTTCAAATCGCCGTTTTAAAAGTACTTCCAAATGGTAAAGAAATTCCAACAGGAAGGAAAATTAATCCTACTATTCCTATTCCTCCTGCGGCATCGAAAATACATGGTATTTATGATGCCGATGTGCAAAATGAACCAAGTTTTGCTGATATAGCTGAAAATTTAGCTAATTTTATTAGTGATAGCGACATTGCTGGATACAACTCTAATAAATATGATATACCTTTGTTATTAGTAGAATTTTACCGAGCAGGAATAGACTTTAAGCTTGAAGGAAGAAATCTAATTGATGTGCAAACGATTTTCCATAAAATGGAACCTCGTAATTTAAAGGCTGCCTACAAGTTCTACTGTGGTAAAAATTTAGTTGGCGCTCATGATGCAGTCAATGATACTCGTGCTACCTATGAAATTTTTAAAGCTCAAATTCAACGTTATGAAAATGTTGCCTACGAAGATAAGGATGGGAATATATTCTATCCAATAGAAAATCATCTAGAGACTTTAGCTAAGTTTACACCATTTAATTTACTTGATCCTACTGGAAAAGTAGTTTATGACGAACAAGGTAGAGAAATATTTAACTTTGGTAAGCATAGGGGTAAAACTTTAGTGGAAGTCTTTACAGAAGAACCCACTTATTATTATTGGATAATGAATAAAGATTTTTCTATTTTTACTAAAAGAGCCATTGAGAAAGTTTGGCGATCGATGAACAAACAAACAAAGTGAGTTGTTTTACTCTGCGAAAATCCTTGACCAGACGCGATCTGGCACGAAGTGCCGCAACGAGAGGCGCGTCTGGTCACTTGGATTCATACTTCAAATCAGCAACGCCTATTAAGCAATTGTGTTATTCTCCCCTACCCTTCTCTCCGCTGCGCCCATTGCCTCCCTGCTGCAAGAGATACTCCCAGATGCGTCCGATTTCAGCTTGCCATGCCTGTCTGTCGATGGCTACCTGTTGTCGATCCGCTGCTGCCTGTTGTCGATCCGCGTTCAGCTCTACTGCCAATCGCTCAAAGTTTTGCTGGTGAACATTGACCACTGTCAACAAAGCTTCAGCAGTTGCTCGTAGTTCAGCATTGACGGCAACTTGTCTGTCTAAGGAAGCTTCTATCCGGTCTAGCCTATCTCTATCCTGCGTCATGCTGTGTCTTCCTTATTGCTAGCGCGTGATTGCTTAGCTTCTTTAAACTATGATACTATAATGTGGTGCTTTGTTCAAAACGTTGATTTATTGGGTCTGCTGCCCGATCTCTCATTACTTCTTCAACAATCTCATCTATCGTCTCTGGTTCCGAGGCATAAAGTCCTAACAAGCGGTCCAATGGTGGTTCTACCACCGCTAGTTTCAAGATCGCATATGCAACCAATTCCGATAAATCGCAATGGCGGGATTCTGCCAACATGCGTGCTTTCTCTAAGGTTTTGTCGTCGAGTTGCAGTTCTATTTTTTCCACGTCACCTAATCTCAAAGCATTTCTGCTGTTTTACAATTCTAGCATTTTTAATTTGTATTGCCAGAAAAAGCGTAGCTGCTGGCTTGACAACGGGCGGTACAGAGAGTATACTGAGAATATTGCTTAGTAACCAAAATAATTTAATGACGGTAGGGAGGTAGGGGGTAGGTGGGGAACCCCATAAGTGACTAGGGATTGGTAACTGGCGACAGGGGACAGGGAAAGAAAGATTAGGAATTGAATCTCCAATCGCCAGCTCCCTATACCCTCCTACGGGCGTATTGCAGCCCCTACTACCTACCATCTACTACCAACAACTCGGTCAAAAACTTCAAATAGTTACCGTTGAATTGGAAATAGGTCATAGCGAAGCAATGGAGTACAAGTAGTGAGAAGGTGGTGTAATGCAGCTGTTAAAAAGCTAAATGAAAGTTAATGAGAAGCCCGCGCTATCCTACTGCCGAACAAAATTTAACCTGTTTTATTCTTAGCCAAAACCTGACAACATTATTGCTACCCATCTTCATAGTGAGGTTAGATGAGCGAACAGGAAGCATTTATATCTTGGCTGGAGAAGAAACAGGCATTGTGATTGCCCGTGATGGTAAATGGAGGTATGATGAATGACCAAGCCTGATTTCAAAACAATGAGTAAGTCTGAGCTAAAACGCTATCTGCTGGAGCATCGTAACGATACAGAAGCGTTTCATGCACTGATGGACAAAATCAATGCAGAACCTCATCAAAAGTTTTACACCGTAGATGAAGCTGACGTACTACAGGAACTAATAGAAGCTAAACGACACACAGAAAAAAATTCGTGAAGTACCGAATTTGCTACAAATAATCACCAGCGTCAGCAACTCAATGTCAAATTAGGAGAATTAGCTAAAGCAGCAATAGACAAAGAAGCTACCCGTTTTCGCTTGCGGCAAGATATTGTGAGTCACTTCCTGGGAGATGCTGATGATGAAAATTCGCTGTTGAAATTGGCACTAAATCGCGGCTGGCTGAACTGTGTAGGGATAGATACAAATAGAAAACCTGTTTACGCTTTCTTTCATACCTCATTTCAAGAGTATTTTGCTGCTAAAGCAATTGATGATTGGCATTTCTTTCTCAACGACGTTCCCTGGAATCCCAGTCAAGGGACTTATCGCATTTTTGAACATCAATGGAAGCAAACAATATTATTTTGGTTAGGGCGAGAAGAAGAAAATCTCAAACAGCAAAAGCAACGGTTTATTGATGCTTTAGTTAACTTTAAAGACGGATTTTTTCAGTGGAATAAATACTACGGAAAAGGATTTTATGAAGATCGCGCCTATTTTTTAGCTGTGGAAGGAATTGCCGAGTTTAGCGGTTATTCTAGAGCCGATAAAATAGTAGCACAATTTGTCAAATTGCTCCTTGGTGTCTAAACCCGTAACTATGTTCCTCGAAAGCAGTCTCAAAGTATGGCTCCCAAGCATTAAGTACTACTGCCTGTTTTACCCTATCGATAATGGTGGGTATTCCTAATGGTCTCTTCTTGCCTTTTGCCTTGGGAATATATACCCTTTTTACAGGTAATATATCTTGAGGTTTATGCGCCAGAATTAAGTCAATTAATTTGACTCTTTCTTGAGGCGTAGTAGCAATAAAGTCATCCACCCCAGCAGTCTTTTTACCTTGGTTAAGTTGTGTCACTTTTCTGATAGCAAGAAGTATGTTTGAAATACTCCGAAGCATCAGTTTCATCAAACTCCTCGCTTGTCGCAGTTTTCGGAGTTGGGTAGCACGAAAAATTCGCATTCTCAGTTTTTTTACATTACGGGTCACGGACTTCCAGTTAATGTCAGACCATGATTTGATAACGCCTTCTATCGCAATCTTGTTGCCAAGTCTATTGCTCATAAAAAGTGTAATACTTCCTACTGATGTTTCATTTTCGTCCCAGACCAAGCGGAATTCTGCCGAATTTTCATCGTAAGGTAATGTTGTTTCCTCAACCTCTATCCTCTTCATTACAAAGAGGCATTCGCTTTTTCCACTATCCTTTGCCCCCCTTGGCGTCTTTTTGTCTTACGACATCAATACTTGGGTATTTGGTACCACAAGACCAATTGGGGTTTACCGTGTTTCGTATCTTGGATAGGCGATGTATTGGGTTCCGTTATTACTCCGGGAGGGGTGTTGGCAGTCGGATATTACAAAGCGTGTTAATATCCCTACCTCCTTGCCTTTTGGCTATGGGTGTGGTCAAGTCATATATCGCATGGTGCGATTTTCACCCATATGTGTAGGATGACGGAGCAGTTACGGTTTGCTATCGCTAACCCTGTTACATCTTTCCCTTGCCCCCCATTGGACTCCGTGACTTCGTAAGGGTGCATATGCACCTGGGGGTCTTTCGTGGTCTGCTTTCCAATGTCGCCGTTACCAGCTTCAATTGTGACCGGGGTCGGTGACCCTTTTACGTGGGAACCAAATTCCTGCTCTTTGGGGAGAGTCGGCTCTCCAATCCAATTCGGTATTTCTACCTCATACGACTTTCACGTCGCGCC
>JADQBA010000493.1 GCA_016903675.1 Stigonema ocellatum SAG 48.90 = DSM 106950
CACCGTCGTTAATACCATCAGCGCCACCCACAGAGGTAATTGGCGAATATCTCCTAACTCATCCAAGTACACCCGATTCACTTGGTTTCCGTTGAGTAGGGTTCGATGAGGATGAATATCGCTTTGTTCCACACTGCGCGATGGGTATATGATCACTGCCTGCCAGTCACTAAATCGCCCACGGTTGCGATAGAAATATAACGAAGATTCCGCAAATAGTCTCTCGTATAGACGTTCATCCTTTTGAAACTGCACCTCACAGAAATAGACGACTCCTGCACCTTCATTTTCCGGTGGGAGAAATACCCCGTCAATCTCAAATTTAGGTTCTTTGACAGCTACTGAATCAAAGCGGTAAGAATCTGCATTTTTTGGTGGATTTGTCAAGAGTTCAAATAGCAGTGA
>JADQBA010000081.1 GCA_016903675.1 Stigonema ocellatum SAG 48.90 = DSM 106950
GTGCGTACTCGTGCAGCAGAAGCATTAGGAGAAATCAAAGATAGCCAGGCGGTAGCAGCATTGATTCAAGCTTTAAATGATGAAGATTCTGATGTGCGTTATTCTGCTGCAAATGCATTAGGAGAAATCAAAGATACCCAGACGGTAGCAGCATTGATTCAAGCTTTGAATCATGAAGATTATTATGTGCGTAGGATTGCAGCAGAAGCATTAGGAAAAATCAAAGATACCCAGACGGTAGCAGCATTGATTCAAGCTTTGAATCATCAATATTCTGATGTGCGTAGTCGTGCAGCATATGCATTAGGAGAAATCAAAGATAGCCAAGCGGTAGCAGCATTGATTCAAGCTTTGAATGATGAAGATTCTCATGTGCGTAGTCGTGCAGCAGATGCATTAGGAGAAATCAAAGATACCCAGGCGGTAGCAGCATTGATTCAAGCTTTGAATCATGAAGATTATTATGTGCGTTATTCTGCTGCAAATGCATTAGGAGAAATCAAAGATACCCAGGCGGTAGCAGCATTGATTCAAGCTTTGAATGATGAAGATTCTCATGTGCGTAGGATTGCAGCAGAAGCATTAGGAAAAATCAAAGATACCCAGGCGGTAGCAGCATTGATTCAAGCTTTGAATCATGAAGATTCTGATGTGCGTACTCGTGCAGCATATGCATTAGGAGAGATCGGTAGTTCTGAAATACTTCCTCGTATGTGGGAGGTACGATTAGCTGGGGTAGGTGTTGCAAAGGATGTTATTTCAAAGATTCAAGAGCGTTCCAAGTTTTATAACCATGAAATTTTTCATTCTCTCTCAATTGGCGAGGCAACTAAAACCGAATCAAAAACTATGAAATACCAAGATTTTCAAATATTAGTTGATAACAATAATAAAATCCGCGCTTCTTCGGGGCAAGGAGATGTTTGGGGTGAATTCCGCTTGGAAATGAACGAGATTGAACTGGCGCTAGAACTGATTGAGTCTAAACAGACAAATGATAAGTTACTCAAAAGATTAGGAAACCAACTTTACCAAGCGCTTTTTCCCAACCAAATTAACGCTCGCTTCCATGCTACAATGGCAGGGGCACAAGCAAATGAAGACAGCGTTCGCTTACGCTTAATATTTCAATCTCCCCAATTAGCCGCCCTCCCCTGGGAATTCCTCTATGACGTGGAAACCAATATCTTTTTGGGAAACAATACCCAAACAGTGCTCTCTCGCTATATTGATGTTCCCCTGCAAAAACGCGACATTATAGCCGCCAATTTACCCCTGAAAGTGCTACTCGTCATTTCATCTCCTACTGACTTAGCTACATTAGACACAACTGGCGAAGTAACCCTCATTCAGTCAGCGCTGAAAAAACACATAGAAGCAGGGAAAATAGAGTTAGATCTTATACAAGAAGCTACTGTCCGCAACATTAATCAAAAGCTGCGCGAAAAAGCCTATAATATATTCCACTTCATCGGGCACGGTGTTTTTGAGAACAACAAAGGCTACATAGCGCTGGAAGATACCAATAAAAAAGCTAAATTATTGGATGATGAAGGTTTCGCCAACTTCTTCTTGGGCGATCGCAGCTTAGGGTTAGTTATGCTCAATTCCTGTCAAGGGGCAGAGGTGTCAGAGCACCAAATCTTTGCAGGAATAGCACCCAACCTCGTGCGACGGGAAATACCAGCGGTAGTCGCTATGCAATATTCTATCCGTGATACCACCGCCAAGCTTTTTGCTGATGAATTCTACCGCACCCTTGCCTTAGGCTATCCCGTAGACGCTGCTATGCAGAAAACCCGCAACGCCATTTCTCAGGAAGTTGGATTAGATAAACGCGATTTTGCTACACCAGTACTCTATATGCGTGCTCCAGATGGAATCATATGAATGAATTTTACCACTACCTATTCAGACATTCTCTAACCAAGCCTGTAAATCAGCCAAACTGTTAAAATCCAACAGCGCTTCACTCAAATTTTCGAGAACAGGCAATGGTAGACTAGAAATTTGAGAGCGTATTTCATTAGAGATTTCTCCAAATCGCTTAGTTAACAGTCGTATAATCAGGTTAAATGTTGCTTCCTCTTTGATTTCTCGGTAAACTATCGTTTCTTTGAGTGTTATTCCTAACATAGACTCTACCTCGGTTCTAGTCAATTGTTCAAACTTGTACACCATAATCGTAGTCACCATCTCTATGATGACGCGATTTAATAGCACAGATGGTTCAACACTTGTTCTACTCAACAAATATCGCGCTTCTTCAGGGCGAAAATGTTGGGTTTCGCAAAGCCTCAACCCAACCTACAATTCTCCTTAACTGAACCGTATTGCGCTATAGTCCTCTTTTAGAGGACTTACGCTATGAGCCTGGGACTTCAAGTCCCAGGCGGATGCAGGCGCAAAATGTAAGTTACGTTAGATTACGGTGGCGTTTTGGTGACTCTCAAGATTAAGACTGGAGTAGTTACTATAAGTGTCGTGGATCACGGTTAGGAGTTCATAAGAGTGAACAGTTTAGAAGTTGGGAAAGATTTAGTTTATGTGGACTACAGCGATTTACTAGAGAAAATATTATCTTGTCTGCCTCATCAAAAGGTATTTAAAGTCTCTGCTGATGGTAAGCGATTACTTATTGATATTGATACTGTAGCAACTCAGGTTGCACAGGAGCAACTCAGTAATCCCTTGGGGGGATCTACCAACAGTGTTCGTTCTGCGACTGTTAACATGAGTCCGAGTTCCCAAGAACGGTTTCGCAGTCAAATTGGAGAGATTAAGGATTGCGTCGAGGTGCTACTGGAGTCTGGATTAGGAGATGGTTCTTCAATTGAAGAGTTCGTCAGTAAATTGATGACAGACTTGCAGACGTTTAAAGGTGAAAAGCCTAGCTTGGATTTTACCTATGCTTTTAGCCCATGTGAAGGCTTGCAAAAGCAACGGTTGACGTTCTCAGATAAAAGTGGAAAGGGGAAGAAACTGTTGAGGTTTCATAAGCTGGCGATCGCTGTTCAAAAAACCAGTGAGTTTAATGAGCAGTTACAAGAAGCTTTGGAACATTATATCAAAGGTGAATTTACTAGTCAACAGGAGCGCGAAGATTTAGGTTACATTCTTGAGGATTTATACAAAGAAAAGGAAAACCCTCAATTCGACTTTTACCGCCTGAAGCGAATTGTAGACAAAGAAACTATTGGCAAACTCAAAAAACAAGCGCAAATCAATTATTTAGAGTTTCTCCACGAGAATAGTTATACCGATTCTAGCACTGCCAACAGCGCAGGTGCTATCTATCTCCAAGACTTAATCAGGCGTTTAAAGCTGATAGAAGCATACATCAGCGATGTTGAAAAACCGGATGGTTATTACGAGGTCAACTATGCTGGTGCTTCCTTAAACTACAGGGACTTTTTTTCCCGTGGTGAAGCTTTTGAGATGCTACCCATCATACCCAAAATCGAGGGGTATTTGGGAGAAACCACGGATGAAGAACGGGGAGAAATCCAGTTTATTTTTGGTTTGAAGCTTAAGTTTGATGGGAAAGCACAAGCACATGGTGGGAGAACTTCTTTTGAATATTACTTAAATCTGCTTAACCCAGACAGTGAAGAACATAAAACAGAACTAAAAGATTCTCAGCGACGGGAAATATTTGCTAGAAAAGTTTTAAAAATAGTCTTCTTATACTACTTTTTGTTTGGTTCCAGTTTTAATTCTTCAGAAGATAATTACCATCCCTCTTCTGAGTTATCTTACAATCCAATCTCGAATTTTGAGCAAAAAGTTATACTGAACCTCAAGGGTGATGATGAGGCAAAACAGCAGCTTTTTAGGAATATGTTCAAATACTTTCAAAAGTTTAATACTCAGGAAAAAATTGACAAGGTTAAAAAATTACTTATCAAAGTTATCAATGACCAACAAAGTTTTGCTTGTAGAGAATACCCCCAGCATATTTCTGTTAGCAGGAGCATCCTTGAGCCGGACGTAAAAAATATTTTTAATCAAAATACATTCTTTAAACCTATTTTGAGAACTAACCCAAAAGAAGTCCTCAAGTACATATCCATTAACGAAGCGCAAGCCAAGGCAAATTCACTTTGTACTCTTCCTGCAAAAATCACCATTAGCGACATTCACTATATTTCTACCGAAGAGCAACAAAGCTTTAGCATGGAGTATGATGATATAAAAGATATACGTGCTTTACCTTTACTATTTCTGCCTTTACAAGATAAAAAATGCCAGGATATTTACCATAAAAATTTCCAACACCGTCAGCTAGTATTATTTCCTTACAGACTAGAACATACTAGACTGGAATCCCAGCAACTATTTATTTATCGGTTTACCTTTTCCTTGCTAGCATATATTTGTATAAAAGTGCTGTTGCACAAGCAAAGTAGATTATTTATTCCTATTTTGCGCCTGCATCTGCACACCAAAGAAGACGATGCACCAATAGAAAAGTTTATCGCGTCTTTATCTGCGGTATTATCTCACCTATTAAACGAGGAACATCGCTCTAATGCTCAAGGAGTTGACATCAGAGACTTGCAAAGTAAGGGGAAGTTTAAAATTCCCAATATTTTTAGTTCTTTATATTCCGTACTACCCAAAAAGTTTACCTTCGCCAGTGCATCAGACTCTCCCAAATTAGTAGATAAGCTGGCGATTATGATAGTTTCCAGTCGGGAAAGCGATAGTCGGTGGGGTAGTGAGGAAAAACTATCTAATTTGATGGGAGAGGTGTTGGGGTTGAGGTGTAAGGATGGTGCTGTCAGAGTACAATTACTTAAAACTTTCTCTAATAACTATGAACACCAACAGATGTTTCAACACCCAACGGTTGTCATCGATGAAGTTGCTAGACTTTACAAGATAGGATATAGGCACTTTATCTATATTGCTAAAGCTCCCTATACGAGTACATTACACATGACTCAGGCTGAAAATGATAGATTATTTTTCATGTCAAAAGAGGTGATTAAAGCTTTCAGAGCACAGCATGATAACATCAAGATATATCCGATGTTTTTTGATAAATACTATGCGGTAAATTTCTGCCAAAAACTTGGTTCCAATTCTTTCTATGTTCAAGATACAGCAGAACTGACAAATCTCGTAGATGACCCTAGTCAAAAATCCGTTGTATTTTTCAACTTGTTTAATGGGATTATAGTAGGTCAAGGTAAAGCCGAACGTAACTACAACGGTGTTATTTCCTACGCCACATTGTTAAAAATATATGAAGGTATTCTCAATGATGAAGACATTTACAAAGGTCTGATTTTCAAAGGAGAACTGAAAAATGACATCTTGCAGTATTTGACCTTGTTTCATTTCTCACGGTACGAAAAATCTAACCAAATTAATCTCAAACTAGACCCTTATGAAAATCTAATCGGCGATGACTCAGTTGGCGCACGTTCCTTGTTTAATCACATGAGAGGAAAAGCGGAATTTAACTCATTAGCATTTCTGACCGAAGTTAAGAAAATATTAAATGGGGAGTGGGGAATGGGGAATGGGGAATGGGGAATAGGGAATGGGGAATAGGGAGTGGGGAGTTACTCGTTCCCACGCAGAGCGTGGGAATGCATTCTGGATGCTCTGCATCCCGTCAACAAGAAATTTATGAGGCTCCGCCTCCACGATAGACGTTCCCAGGCGGAGCCTAGGAACGAGGAAATCGAATTAGGAAGTTAGTAGCAATGACATTTAAGATAGCAGAAGATTTGGGACGGTTATTTGAGGTTGGGTTTAATATTGGCATTCTTGCCTATATTAAAGATAAGCACATTAAGCACAGCTTTGGGGACTTGTATGTTCAAGAATTGCAGCAGCTAAAGTTTCCTAAAATGCTACAGCAAATTGTGAACCAATTGTTCAGCAATCTCGAAAGAGACATGGTGCAGAAGTGGAGTGCATTTTTCCTTCAAAAAGGTTTTCTTTCTGGGTTAAATTTTTTTGCTGAATATATTCAATCTATAGGTTGGAATGAGCCATTTAAATTAAAAAATATAGAAATTTTATATTTCCAATGCAGGTTTAGTGGCGATAATAGCATAGGAACCCATGAGAGTAAGAATACGGCGCAGTGGTTTAGAGAAGTCTTGCGTCAGTTGGATTCTTTAAAAGAAGATGAGATTGAGCGATACATTGAACGATATCTTTGGCAAGGATTAGATATAGGGAAGAAAGGGGAGTTTGTAAATGCAGATACTTTAATGCTGCTGCGAAACCGTCGAGACATTAGGGTTCTATGTGTAGATTTATCTGTGTTTTCTATTAGGTCAGATGAGGACGTAAAAAATCTTGACTATGTAGAAATTCTCCGGAGTTTATTAATGAGAGACATTAACTATTTACGCTCAAAAAGTGTTTTTTCTGAACTTCGCATAGATACGGAATCTTTGGGTTTAAATTTTTCGGAAGATTTAAAGAGTTATTTGACAGCTTTTAAATATAAGGATAAGGAGAGTACCAAACTCATCCAGGCTGCTGGCTATGCTTATAGTTTCTATGAATTTCTCCAAGAAACTGGCATGATTAATGATGGAGTATCAGTGGCTTTGAATGCGGTGGGATATAGCGATCGCGGACTAAGCGCCATGTCAATTCGCCGAGAAAATATAGAAGTCTTGAAAACTTGCTATGAGATTTACAAACATGACTCCAGCACTAAAGAAATTAGCGATGCACGCAAACTGGTTTTAAATCGCATCAAGCGCAGCGCCTATGGAAGTTTTGCCAATGGTAAAAATTTTATCGATGCTTTTTTAGCAATTCCTCCCAACGAGACAACCACCGTAACTCATCAAGAACAAGTCAATGGGTTCTTCAATTCCGTGGGTGAAGTTCCCCATGAACTCATAAGTCAACTGGGGTTAACTGGGACTATGAACCTGCGAAAAGCCCATGAAGAACTCATAAAAAAAGCGTTGATTTCTCAAGATACCTATATATTTTTAACTGGTAATCCTGGTATTGGTAAAACCACTGCCATTGTGAAGTTTCTTAAACATCACATCGATGAAGGTTTTCTCTTCTTTTATGTTAGCCCTAGAAAACAAGTAAACCTGGATATTATCGAGAAATTTAAAGACGAAGAAACTGGTGAATTGTGCGATGACAGGATATTAGCCATCAACACCCATAGCAACCTCATTACAGATAACGGCAGAAAATACACAGTCCAATACCTCTGGAATCAGCGTCACGGAGATTTTCCAGAACAATTTGTTAACTTTTGTGATAGCCGGTGCATTCAACCACGGAGACGGCGTTTAGATAGACTTAAAAGACAAACAGAGGATGTGATTCAAGATACTGGAAAGAATGGTAGAGGTGTTTTAAACAGTATTTGTGAGGCTATATCCACCATTGTAGAGCGCGAACTTTCCCATAATATCGTGGCTACCGTATCCATCCAGTCTTTAAAGAAAACCCATAGTGGTGACACTTTAAAACATTTTGAGAAAATTTTTAGAAACGCCTACAACGAGAGAGAGGGTTTAGTCATTCCTACTGGAATGAAAAACATCTCTAGTAGAATTAAGCATCTATTTATCATGATAGATGAAATTACAGGTGATGATGGCGGTGTAGAGTTCTTGAATAGCATGAGTCGTATGTTGTCCAAGTACAAACTGATGCTTCCTGAACATGGGTTTAACACAAAGGTGATTGTTGCTGACGCTTCTATTGTTGATAAAAATGTCATAACTCAACACCTTGAGGATAAGTCACCGGAACCAGATAAAATATATTTCCGTAGGGCTTCAGACACCTTTCAACCTCTTTCTTCTGAACCATTTACATTTAAAAATTTACCAGCAACAGTCATTAATGCTAACTCTTACCCAGCTAGCAGTTTATCCATTACGTACAAAGTTATAGTAGAATGTTGTCAATTTAGTGAAGAAATACACCTAGAAGGTAGCAAAAGTGTCAGAAAAAACAGTCAACAAGAAATTTTGCTAGATATCAAAATTCTTTTAAATAGACCTGATGTTGAGCAAATCATAGTTTATATACAGAATAAACAAAAATTAGCAGAACTAATTGCCAAAATAAAAACTCAACAGGAGTTTCAGCAGTCCAAGGATTATCTAGAAATTCATGCAAACATCTCTGACGAAGAAAAAGAGGAAATTAATAGGTATAAAAATAATGTCAAAGTAGTTTTTATGACCGCTTCTGGAAGTAGAGGTTTATCCTTTCCTAAAGCTAAACACATATTGGTGGAAATTCCTGGTTTTCAAATTGAGAAAAACCTAATGGAAGTCCTCCAGGTCATTTACAGAGGTCGCGGGGATAATGAAATTGATAGTCAGGAAAAAGAACTAGTTTTTTATTTAGCAGAACGTTCTGTTTATTATCAGGATGATACTCATAATCAGCAGTTGTCCTTACAGGAAAGTGTGCTGAGTCTGTTGAATATTTTATTGATTTTAAAAACCTCAATCATGACCAGAATCTTTGGTTATGGCGAAATCGGTAGGGATAAATTTATTATTATACCAATAGGCGGTAAATCGTTATTTGCTGCTGGTGAAACATTTTCCACTCAGATGGCAAACCTTATCAACCAGGTCAAACAGGAGCATAATAGAAATAAGAGCAATACTCTCATAGAAAAGGTTTACACAAGCTTAGAACATCTCCTAAGTAGAGCAGAATTTATTATCAGAGATACAACTGAGTCTAATTATCTGGCTCTGAGAAAATCTTTTGACAGCCAGTTCTCTCAAATTTGTCACAGCTTGGATAAGTTACTCGATTTTGGCAAAATTGAACCAGGCTATATGAGTGGAAGTCTGCTAATAGTTCCTATTGGTGACAGTACTTTAGAGGAAACTTACTACATGGGGGTGCTAGATATAGCAACATATGCCAATGAGGAACTTTGGCAAGATATGCAGAAGATTAGTCGCAGCCCATCTTACCCGGAAAGTTTGCGTAGTGCTATGAAGGATGCAATGGAGTTAGTGAAAAAACTCAGGGATGGAGTTAACAGAACACAGAGATTAGAGCAAAATAGTCAGCGTTCAGATCAGTATTATGCTTTGCCATTGTTTGCATTTATTAGCGGAGATGTCATGAAGGACTATTTCGCTGAGGAACCCAATGAACCAGAAGATAAATCCTTTCGGAAAATTCTCGATACATATATCCGCTTGCTTTACCCTGTAGGCAATATTTTGCCTATTGGAAATAAGTATAAAGATTTCCCGTTTGTGGTTTTTAAAAGCTACAGTTTAGAAGAGATTAGGAAAAAGACTTTTACAGACAAGTATCTATTAACTTCCAATGAGTTAAATGTGCTGAATTTGATTCTTTCTAAAGAAACTGGCTCATCTGGTTAAGGTTCGTAGTAGCGCTTTAGCGCCGGTTAAATCGCAACTACAAACTAACTCATATCTTGCACCATCGTCTTGTTGCGAAAATCAGAGACCAAAAGCCCTATGATTTCGTAAGGTGGGCAGTGCCCACCCTACCCTCCCACTCGAAGGTGCAAGATGTCAGCTAAGTAGGGTGGGCATTGCCAGCCCCTTCAACGCGAACAAATGTACTATAAGAGGAAATCACTAAAAATCTTGATGATGTCTTCTGCTGGCGTTCCGTTGCGGCATATCCAGGCTCACCTTCCCCAGTTATAATAAAACATGACTCTCGTTTATCTAGACACAAGTATTTACAATCGTCCCTTTGATGACCAAACACAGCCAAAAATATATTTGGAAACGCAAGCAGTCATTTTAATATTACAAATGGTCGAAGCCAAGTTAATTGAACTGGTCAATTCCTCAACTCTAGAATATGAAAACAGCCGCAATCCAAATCCTCTCAACCAGGAGGCAATGGATCGATACTTACAAATGGCTGTTGTGAAACAACTAGTTAACCCAGCCATTAGGGTCAGGACTGGACAATTAGAACAGCTTGGTCTTAAAGCAATGGATGCGCTTCATGTTGCTTGTGCAGAAGCATCCAATAGCGATTATTTCGTAACCTGTGATAAGCGACTAATTAATCGCGCTCAAGGATTAACACTTAAAGTCATGAACCCAACCGATTTTATTTTGGAGATAGAAGATGACAATCAAAGTCCTTAACGAACAGCAGATTTTAACTGAAGTCATGCAAGTTTTAATGACACATTTAGAACCATCAAAAGTATTGCGATTTTGGGCAGCTTGTAGTAAGAGTGAGTCCGATTACCTCAAACTTAAAGAACAACTCTTTGCGACGGAAACCGTTGCCAGTTTATACGAGAAAGTAGAAGCATTTGAAAATTCTAGTTCTAATCAACCCTAAAAAAGTGTCACCCATCATGTTTATACTGTCCGAGTGTCACAACTCCCGGCGCTTCATCAACAAGACGATTGGGTAAACCACCAGATACAGGCGCAACACCCCAAACCAGGATCATACTCCCGAACTGCCCGAAGATTACCGTTTAGGTAGCAACGCCAGTAATCCTACGCAGGGAAAGGAGTAACTCTTATTTAGAGTATGATGATTATTGATCCAAAGTACAAAGACGGATATGGTTCAAGCCACAGAACACCACTATATTGTCAAAAACGATGATATTCTGGGGGGTGAGCCGATTATCAAAGGAACCCGCACACCAGTTAGAGCAATTGTCGAAACATGGCGGTTGGGAGTCGCCCCTGAGGAGATTACTCTAGGTATGCCCCACCTTACTCTAGCACAAGTCTTTGGTGCCCTCAGCTACTACAGCGACCACCAAAGTGAAATTAACGCCTACATGGAGCGAAATCGCATTCCTGATGAATTGCTGGACTCTCACAAATTATTATGACTCGTTTATTCATCAGCCTCTATTTAGATGAAGATGTCAATGTGCTGGTAGCTGAACTTTTAAAAGCACGAGGTTTTGAAGCAACTATTGCACGGGATGTCAGTAAACTCCAAAAAAGCGATGCAGAACAACTTGCAGACGCAGTTAGCCAGCGCCAAACTTTACTGACTCACAATCGAGTTGATTTTGAAGCACTGGCAAAACTATGTTTTGCCACAGGTCAGATGCACTATGGAATTATCTTTACAGTCCGCCGTCCGCCTCAACAAATAGTGCAGCGACTCCTGATTATTTTGAATCACGTTACCGTTGATGATATGCAAAATCAGGTACGGTATATTTAGAAGAATTATGAATTATGAATTATGAATTATGAAAAAAAATTGGTGTTTGAGTTGGCGTGAATGAATTATGGCACTCCTATTTGGTAAGGTCAAAGTCTGGATCTCACCAAACCCAGTTTCTCGCCTCTCACCAATGATTGAGGATTGCTCCATAAAATTCAATACGGTTGGTGTTAAGGATCGTTTGTGGAAATTTTACAGGTGTAGAGACGCGATTAATCGCGTCTCTACAGAGGTAGACGGTTCATCTCATCAGCATCATTGCTAGCCGAGAGAATTTCAAACACCACCCTCGGTGGAATATTCCCTTCATTCCACTGACGATAAGAACGGCGTTTCCCCTTTGGTCTACCAAAGACTACCATGACATCGGGCGCGGTTGGGGATATAAGCTGAGAGCGCACAGGGTACCAGAGTAAATCTCCGGCAATAAATATATTATCATTTTTAGTAAACAGAATCTCCAGATTCTCCTTGATTAGGACAATCCAACGATACTGCTCAGTATTATCTGCCATCGGTTTGCCGTCGCTGCTCTTAAAGAGAACATCTTCATCAATTTGCCTAAAGGTAGTCATTGCCTTGAGTTCTCCTACAGGATGCTTAACTCTAGGTTAACTAGATTTATCCTTGTACACAGCAACTGCACCCGTAAAAATTCTAAAATGAGTTTGAATCTAATTTTACAATAGTCTGTAAATATTTATGCCTCCTCGTTGGCCTCGTGAACCAGATCGCAAAGACCCAGATTACCGCAAGTTAGATGACCGAATGAATTTTGCCGTTCATGTGGCGATCGCCGCCTTGGTAAATTCTCTTTTGTGGTTTTTCCATATCTTGAAAGCCACTACCTGGGAGTGGCTACCTTGGGTAACAGCAAGTTGGATAGTGATTGTATTGGTGCATATGATTTATATTTCCGCGATCGCGGACTACTCAGCAACCCCACCCAAATCTACCTGAAGATGGACTAAAGAAGCTGGGGCGATTGTAACTTGTGGTGGTAGAGTTAGGGTACGGACTTGAGCGATAATGTTAAATAGCTTGAGAGTCACCTCTCATTATTTAGGGTTATTTTTATGCCTAACACTAACACCACAGAACTACTGGAAGCCCTAGCAGCAGAAATCGGCGCAAATGTCTATATAGACGTTGCTAAATGGCATCTTTATTTATCAGATGCCAAACTGCATACTTTGGTCGCTGAACAGATGTATCCTCTAATTACATCTCATTCTGTTAATGAAGACCGAGTTATAGAAGTTTTGGCATCCATTCCAGTGAAAATTGGCGGCGGAAAACGGGAACTTTCGCTCTCTGATTTACTTCCGTTACAATCCCAGGTTAACCTAGTAGATATACTGGAAGAATATCAGCGCAAAATATAATCTATTTTTCATTAACCCTCTTTGAGAAAGGGAAATTTATGACCGGGTATGCGTTCCACGATGAATCTACTTTGACAGAAACAACAGAAAAACTAGGCAAACAAGCTTTAAAGTTAGGGCTAATACCTAGTTTTGTTGTACGTCACTATCCCGATAGCAGCCAATACTATATTCCTAGCGAAAAAGAATCTGAACCACTCACCTCAGAAGAGGCTTATTTGCGGTTCAAGAAAATCTTGGCACAAGCTAGTTAATTGTTGATTGTTAACTACTTAGTATTAACAATTAATAAGATGCAACATTACAAAAAAACGTGGAGGTTATTTCGATGCTTTTACAAATTAAAGACAATGGTGAATTGGTGAAAATTGCTGATATTCTAGAATTGATTAACCCTAACACTGATACAGTTCAGGCTAAAGAACAACAAGGTCAAGAAGAACAGCAACCTGATTCTTATAAAAAAGAAGCCCTCGTTTTTCCTTCAGGCGAGAGTCTACCACGTTGTTGGATAGATGCCAATTACAAAAATTCTACACCCTAATAGCGGAGGTTGTTATGAAGTTGTGGATGTTGAGGATGTAGTTGGTTCTGCAACCGCCACCACTTCACCCTCACCACTACGGAAAAATATCCGATAAATCCAGTCAGTAAAGACGTGAGAAAGCAAGCCCACCGGACCTGCGAATAAACAGAGTCCAAGGGAGTGAATTGTCCAAAGCCCTGTTTTTTCTCCTTGCAAATAAATGTAGCGTCCGACAAACAAATCCATCACCAAAAAATGAATCCAACCAGTTGCAGCGGCTTTTTCATCGGCAAAAAATCGGGCAATATCAGCTAATTGAGGGTTTGATAAAGCTTGGGCATTTTCTGGTGTAATACTGTTAACGAACAAATACAAATACACTGCTGCTAAAGGCACAAAGGGTATATAGGATTCCATTACCCTCTGTGTCACTTTCCATTTTGGCAAAAAAATCATTAATGCCCAAAAAGGTAACACAAAAAGATTGGCAACGTTAAAAATCTGACCAATGGACATAGTAAAGGGGGGAGTGGGGAATGGGGAGTAGGGAGTAGGGAGTGGGGAATGACTCGCTAGGATCAAATTCAAAATCTTTTGACTTTTGACTTTTGACTTTTGACTTTTGACTTCCCCTTTGGGGGAGGTGGGGAGTGGGGAATAAGTTTGTTATTGGTTGATAGTTGGTGGTTGTTTGGTAAGACAACCAACCAACAGCCAACAACCAACTATCAACAATTCCCATTCATAATTCATAATTCATAATTCATAATTCCCATCTGTGCTTCGATAGCGGAGGGGTTCAAATCTCGACCGATGAAAACTAAGCGGGTTTGCCTCATTTCTTGGAGTTGCCAAGGGCGATCGTAATATTGATCAAATCGGGTTCCCACACCTTGAACTACTAGGCGCATAGGTTTGTTAGGCACTGCAACGAAGCCTTTAATTCGGTAAATTTCTTGCTGTTGTGCCAGTATTTGCAAATGATGCAGCAGCTCCAAAGGCTCAAAGGCACGGTCTAAAATCAGGTGAGTTGAAGTAATCTCATCGTCGTGGTCGTGTTCAACTTCTGTGTCGTGGTGACTAGGACGAGTATCTAGGTTGTCTTCAACTGCTGCGTGGAATCCCAGTAGTACAGATGGGTCAATTGTCCCTTGATGGCTTTCTACAATCTTCACAATCCTAGGCAACTCTTGTTTAACTAACTCCTCAACTTGAGCTTTTGTTTGTTCATCAACTAAGTCAGTTTTATTCAACACCACCAAATCGGCACAAGCAAGTTGGTCTTCAAACAGTTCTTGTAAAGGTGTTTCGTGTTCTAGACTATCATCTGCTTGCCGTTGGGCTGCTACTGCCTCTGGATCGCTGGCAAATGTCCCACTTGCTACTGCTGCACAATCTACCACAGTAATCACAGCATCCACTGTAGCGCCGGAGCGAATTTCGGGCCAACGAAAAGCCTTCACCAGCGGTTTTGGTAACGCTAAACCAGAGGCTTCAATCAAAATGCTATCGATGCTATCTCGCCGCTTGAGTAACTGTTGCATGGTAGGCAAAAACTCTTCCTGCACTGTGCAGCACAAGCAGCCATTGGTTAATTCAATAATATTATCACCGCTACTATCACCTTCTTCTGGGCAAACTTGACAGGATTTCAACAATTCGCCGTCTATACCGAGTTCGCCAAATTCGTTGACAATAACCGCGATGCGACGTCCCTGACTGTTTTGTAGCAGGTGGCGAATAATTGTAGTTTTGCCGCTACCCAAGAAGCCTGTGATTACTGTGACTGGAATTTTTGTAGCCATCGTGAATTGTAGTTTTTTCTTTGACTGTAGGGGCGACTCTCCCGAGGTTACCCTATTTCACTAAGGTAATCCCAGGGGTGCTGCCCCTACAATTGACGGACAATTGACGGAAATATTGGTGAATTTTGTTTACTCAGCGGTTGCCAATTCTGTGCTGCCGCGTGTGCGACGCCGTGTTAAGCTGTTGAACAGCATGCTTCCAATTGCTTTAATTAAATTGCCTTCCAATTCCTGGAACATCTTCATGTTCATGCCAAAGGCGGCGTTAGCTTCATCGACAATGCTAGAGCACATCACATCATCAATTGGCAGTTCATCCAAAACCTGACGATATTTGGCTTTGAATGCCTTCTCGTCAGGAATGTCTTCAAATTCATAGAAGGCGACACCTTCTCCATCAGACATATTCATTGCGGTTTGGGCAATGCTTTTGAGAATTTGTCCGCCTGATAAGTCACCAAGGTAACGGGTGTAGGAATGGGCAACTAATAACTCCGGTTCTTTTTCAGATATTTCCCGGATGCGCTGCACGTATGCTTCACCTGCGGTCGATAGTTGAATTTGCTCCCGCCAGTTAGCACCATAGTAATAGCTGAGGTCTTGCTCAAGACTATCCTTACGGTTGAGCTGGGGAAAATTTATTTTGGCAACAATCGGGTGGTTATGGTGCTTCTCCATCTCCTCTTCCATGGCTGAGTAGATGAAGTAAAAGTTAGCAACTAGCTTCCGATAGGAGTTTTTCTCTACTACTCCTTTTAAAAAACACTTGACAAACCCGACGTTTTCTGCCATTGTGTGGGCTTTTTTTGTCCCAACACGCAATTTGGTTGCTAAATTGCTGCTCATGCTAAATTTCTCAACTTTAAAAGGTAAACTACCAGAGTATTGACGAATAGTGACAAAAGCCACTAAAAGGCTAGATTAGTGCCATTTGATGAGAATTTCTATTAAAATTTCTGAAGCTGATGGGTGGATGGTTGCTTTATTTCCGCCCCAAGTGTCCTGAGCATGGTAAATTAAGTTAATCAACAGGAAAAGCACAAGGCTACCGTCAGTTATACAGAATTCTGTATAACCCCACGAATAAATTCAGGGTTTTTGGTAATTTTTCTTCTCCACGGATAAATTTGGTTACATCTGGAAAATAATTTTCAGTTGCATCCAATGTCTTGTCACGGGGTCTTACACGTAAAAAATTTAGGGGACAATGGGTCAAGGGCTGTACGACGAGGGGTGCTAATTATCAATTAATCATGAGTCATTAGGAATTAGGTTGACTTTTTTTAAAAAAAAATTTACAGTTATTTTAACATTGGGTTCAGTATTTTTACTTTAAAAACACAAAAACTAGCAGAAGTATCGCGTAAATTTGGAGAAATGTAGAAACCAAAACTAGCAAATAGTTTTGCTCTTAATTGTTAAATAAAGTTTAAAGTTTTATTGTCCAGTGTGACTGGTGGAGTGTTTTAACTTATGGTTTCATCTATAATCGAGACTCCGAGCGTTCTTCAGGGTTATACCTCCGAAGCAGAAGGGAATTTGGTTCTAAACTTAATCCCTCTACCGGCGACTTCCCTGTTTGGGACAGATGGTATTCGTGGACGAGTGGGTGAATTGCTGAGTGCACCCTTAGCATTGGAAGTTGGTTTTTGGACAGGTGTTGTTTTGCGTACACAGGCTTCTCACCCAGGACCAATTATTCTCGGACAGGACTCTAGAAACTCCAGCGATATGCTGGCAATGGCTTTGAGTGCAGGGTTAACAGCAGCAGGGCTAGATGTTTGGTATTTGGGGTTATGCCCAACTCCCTGCGTCGCCTACCTCACTA
The DNA here is from genome assembly GCA_016903675.1 of Stigonema ocellatum SAG 48.90 = DSM 106950. Lineage (GTDB taxonomy): Bacteria > Cyanobacteriota > Cyanobacteriia > Cyanobacteriales > Nostocaceae > Stigonema > Stigonema ocellatum. The sequence continues at coordinate 16,729 of JADQBA010000081.1, forward strand.
GTATCACTGATGCCATAGGTGGAGTCATGATCTCTGCCAGCCATAACCCACCAGAGGACAACGGGATTAAAATTTTTGGTGCAGATGGTGCTAAGTTATCCCAAGGGTTGCAGGCAGAAATTGAGGCAGGGCTACGCGGTATGGCATCATCTTCTGCTAATGCTAGTAATTGCGGACGCCATTACAAAAGAGCAGAGTTAGTGAAGGATTATGTTGAGGCATTGAAAAAACCATTGCACAATGCCGTGAATCTTCAAGGAATGAAGATTATTTTAGATTTAGCATGGGGAGCAGCAGTTGAGTTGGCCCCTGTGGTATTTAGGGAAATGGGGGCAGAGGTTATCTGCTTGCACTCCGAACCAGATGGCGATCGCATCAATGTTAACTGCGGTTCCACTCATCTAGAAATTCTCCAAGCCACAGTCAAGGAATACAATGCCGATATAGGCTTTGCCTTTGATGGTGACGCAGACCGCGTTTTAGCTGTGGACAATAGTGGACGCCCAGTTAATGGTGATTATATCCTCTACCTATGGGGACGCAGCTTGCAGCAAAGGCAACAACTGCCAGATAACCTCATTGTCAGCACTGTGATGGCCAACTTAGGCTTTGAGAAGGCGTGGAAACAACTGGGTGGCACTCTAATTCGCACCAACGTTGGCGACCAGTATGTTCAAGCAGAAATGCTGCGAACCGGAGGAATGCTTGGTGGTGAACAATCAGGTCACATCCTCTGCCGTCATTATGGCATTACCGGAGATGGTTTGTTAACAGCCTTACATATAGCAGCTTTGGTGCAATGGTCGGGTGTTTCCCTCGCATCTATGCTGGAGGAAAGCTTTCAGACATATCCCCAACTGTTACGGAACGTGCGGGTAGAAGACAGATCGAAGCGTTTGGGATGGAAAGATTGCCAACCCTTGCAACAGGCGATCGCACGCGCCGAAGCAGCAATGACTGATAGTGGCAGAATTTTAGTCCGCGCCTCTGGTACAGAGCCAGTCATCCGAGTTATGGTAGAAGCCGAAGCAGCCGAACTTGCCGACTACTGGACAAATGAATTAGTGTCACAAGTTCAGCAACACTTAGTATAAGATTGCACAAGTTCGTAATCAAATGAAAATGACGTCTATCGTTCGTAGTTACTAAGAGCGCTAAAGCGCAACTACGAACCAAAACGCTAAGAATTTATGGAATAGCAGTTTAATCTACCAAAACGCCTCCCCGAAGCATGGGGAGGCGTTTTTTTGTTATGGGCAACAAAAACGAACCCTTCGTAAAACGATATTAAACCACCAGTACACCTAAGTATATCTCAATACAGTTGAGTTAAGCTCCAGCCCAGAAACCCGGTTTCGCAGAAGTTACCGGGTTTCTATAACTCCAGCTAACCTTAACTAAACCGTATTGAAGTATATAGGACCAGCCCTTTCAAGGTGGGTAAAAAATGCGCGAAAATCATCTCCAATTTTCGTCATTTGATCTTCGTGTTCTACTCACTCGGGGAGACGCGCAAGGGACGTGTCTTCGCGGTTAAAAAATATTTTTGAACCACGAAGACGCGAAGAACACGAAGGAAATCCAAGTCTCACGACTTGCACCTTGAAAGGGCTGGTATATAGGACTTACGCACTTGACACATTGACTATCATGTGCATGGTTGGCTTGTGAATTTCAAAATCTTGCCCAGCCTCGTTCCCAAGCAGAGCCTGGGAATGCGATCGCTTTGAGGCTCTGCCGGACGATGTGATGGGTTGCCGAGCCTCCGACATAAGCATTAATGAGATTATTCACAGTTTCTTCTTTTTGTCAATGCGTAAGTCCTAGTATATTTTTAATTTAATTTAAAGAATTAAAGCTAAGATTCTAGTGATCGTACCCATTTGCAAATTACGGTCTCAACCGTAATTCTCGAACATCGTAGAAATTGGGGGCATGAGGAGTCATAATGAGTATAAAATAATACATTATGACGAAAAATGTATCAAAACCTTCCTCCCCACTCCCTACTTTCAAAGTTTCTTCATCAGTCTAAAAAACAAAATTCCAATCAAATCGGCTTATGCTTGTTTTCGTAGTACCGCTGAAAAGTCCACAAGCTTCCAAATCTTGGCAGCTGGTAACACAGTTATTTGAAAGATGTGTCAAATCACTTTGCAATCAGACTTCACCAAACTACAAGGTAATTGTTGTTTGTAATGAACGACCACGTCTTAAATTTCATCATCCCAACATTACATACATTGAAGTCGATTTTCCACCAGCAAACGAACTAGATCCTATATGTATAGGACATACAGACAAAGGACGTAAAATATTGAAAGGATTAGTTCATGCTCAAAAATTTTCACCATCTCACACCATGGCTGTTGATGCTGACGATTGTGTAAGCAAGCATCTAGCAGAGTTTGTAGATAAAAATCAGAATTGTGATGGTTGGTTTATCAACAAAGGCTATAAATATCAGAATGGTAGCGATGTTATATATGTCAAAAGAAGAAATTTTTATAAAATGTGTGGAACATGTAATATTCTTAAGTACGATTTGAATCAACTACCGGAAAACCCAGAATATAATCGGGGTTATGGTTACTATAAGTTCTATATAGACCACGAAAAAGTCAGAGAAACTTTAACTCAAAAGGGGAATGGGATTAAGCCATTGCCATTCCGAGGTGCTGTTTATATTGTGGCAACCGGAGAAAATCTTTATTACGGCTCAACGAAGTTAACATTTAACCTTCTCAATCGTAAATTCTTAAACCAATCAATTCAGGAAGAATTTAGTTTATACCCATTAAATAAGAATTTAGTTACAGAAGCACTATCGTTGAGATGAGTGAGTCGGGGTTAATAAACATAAAGGGTGTTATAGCAATCCTATTTGAGATCCGAACACCATCCGCTTCACCAAACCCGGTTTCTTTAAGAAACCGGGTTTCTCTGCATTCACGAATCATTTAGGACTGCTATAGCAATCATAAATGAATTACAAATACCTCTGCCTTGTCCCCCTTGTCCCCCTTGTTCGGATCTTAAATAGGATTGCTATAGACGTTAGTGGTTAGTGGGTTTGAAGTATCTTGACAAAAGGTTACATTGGAATGACTGTGCTCCACAGACTAAAGTCTGGGGCTATATAAACAAAGCCTGCCTTTGCAGGCTTCATGGGGTCCTGACCTTGCGGACTGTTAACGGAATAGCGGCACCTGTTCATGGTACTTTTATTTTTATCGCACCACTATGCCGACATCAAAAATAAAATCCAAAAAATCCAAAAAAACAAAAAACCAGCAAGAAAAGGAAACACCAACCCTCACCCTCAAAGAACGTTCGGCCCAAAAGCGCAAAGCTGCACAGGCACGAAAAGAATTCATCAGTTTGGTCACAAACACCAGTTTTGTGGCTATCTTCTTTGGCATTCCCCTGGCTTTTGTAGGAGGAATAAAAGCAGCATTTCCAGCTGTAGGGGGAATCCTCTGCATGTCCCTTTCCTACAAATACCCCCGCGAAGCCCTTCTAGCCTTTATGATTTACGTGCCAATGGGAGGTACTATCACCTATTTCCTCGGCAATAGTCCTGTACTCCAATTAGCTAAAGACGCCTTCTACATTCCCGTACTGATTGGAGTTTGGCAGAGTTGCCGCCAACGGGGGCTACCTCTGATTATTCCCCAAGGAATTAAAACCCCACTATTTATTTTATTGGCATCGTGTATGATAACACTGTTCTTTGTTAATGGTGCACAGCAGTTCAGCCCACCTACTGACGTGCTGGGAAACTCAGTCAGCGAAAAACCCTTCTTGATGGGAATTTTGGGTTTAAAAATATTTCTGGGTTACTTACCTTTAATGAGTTGTGTTTACTATCTAATTCGCAATAAGCAAGATTTTCTATTTTTGTCACGGTTGCAGATTGTCCTGATAATTGTCTGCTGTGTGCTGGGACTTATTCAATACCTGTTACTACTAAGGGGTGTATGTCAAGGCACGCGAAATTTAGAAGGATCAGCCTTATTCAAGGCATCACTGTCAGCCCGCTGTTTTATTGGTGGATCTCTCGTCTATAGTCCTCAGGAAAACATGATTCGCCTGCCAGGAACTTTTGTTGCTCCTTGGCAATGGGCATGGTTCTTGATTTCCAGCACCTTTTTTTGTTTTGCTTCTGGCTTTAGTGACCCCTCAATCCTTTGGCGGATTATTGGTTTAGGTTCTACAGCACTGGTATTTGTCAACGCAGTTGTCTGCGGACAGAGAATTGCCTTAGCCTTGGTACCGACGTGCTTCATAATTTTACTATTACTCACTGGTCAAATTGCCAACTTCAAACGATTTCTTCCCATAGGAATCGGACTTGTCATGATTCTGGGAATTGCCATCGTCAGCAACCCAGATGTTATTGCAGACAGGACAGCGAGTTTTATCGATCGCTGGAATGCTTCACCACCCTACGAGTTTATCACGCAGCAAATGGAGGAGGTGTGGAAAAACGTACTTGGACCATTCGGAAGTGGCTTGGGTCGCGCCACTAATTCTGCCCGTGCGCTTGGTGAAACCAAGTTGGTGGAAACCTACTACCCCAAAGTACTCCATGAAGTAGGAATCTTTGGCCTCATAGGGTTTGTCATCCTGGTCACCGCCTTAACAATTATTTGCTTCCGGACGTATCGTTCAATAAAAAACCGTAATTTCCGCAGTTACGGAGCGGCCATGTGGGTGTTTATATTGTTTATTAGCTACAACACCTACTACTATCCTCTAGATGTCGATCCAGTAGCTGTATATTACTGGTTTTTCGCTGGAGTGCTTTTGAAATTGCCAGAACTAGACAAACTGGAGACACTTGAAAGTGGGGAGTAGGGAGTGGGGAATGGGGAGTGGGGAGTGGGGAATGGGGAGTTAGGAGTTAGGAGTTAGGAGTTAATTAATTTTTGCCTGGTTTCAACTAACAACCAATAACTAACACCCAACAACCACCAATAACTAACACCCAACAACCACCAACAACTAACACCCACCAACCACCAACCAACACCCAACAACCACCAACCAACAATATATGAATTTGCCTTTAATTTCTGTGATTATTGCGACTTACGGTCGTGAGGAAACACTACGCAATAGCCTTGTAGATGTCCTCAAACAAGACTACCCAAATTTTGAAGTTTTGGTGGTGGATCAAACCCCAAAACATCAGCCAGAAATTGAAGCTTACCTGGAGGAATTAGCAGCAGCAAGTAAAATCAAGTGGTTCCGCCTCAAATGGGCGAGTTTGCCAGGGGCGCGGAATTATGGTCTGCGGCGGTCAGTAGGTGAGATAATTTTGTTTATTGATGATGATGTCCAGTTAGAGGCAGAATTTTTAGCAGCTCATGTGAAAAACTTTTTGGAAAAACCAGAGGTGGGGGCTGTTGCAGGAAGAGTATTTGACAGAATGAAATTGGGTGACTCTGGAGGAAATGTAGAGATTGAATATCTTCCTCCCGAGGCGATGGACCCAGGAATTGCATGGTATTATATTGATTTGGTGCATACAGTCAAACCTCAGCAAGTCCTGACAGTCAGGGGTTGCAATATGTCCTATCGCCGCGAGATTTTTACCAAGTACGGACTGAGATTTGATGAGAGATTTCGCGGTAGTGCGGTGCGAGAAGAATCTGATTTTTGCTTGAGGTTGCGGCAGACGGGATATAAGATTTGGTATGACCCAGAGGCGTATTTGGTACATTTAGGTGAAGAGACGGGGGGTTGTCATGATATTAGTACGCGATCGCTCCAGTATCAACTCACCTTCTACCACAACCATTTCTTAATGGGGCTAAAAAATCTCACCGTTACCCAAGCCTTACGACTCTACGCCCGTTTATTTGACTGTCATGTCCTCGGACGCCCTCCTTGCCACAAAAGCGGTTCCCCTATCAAAATTATAACTCGTGGTTTCTTCTACACGTTGGGCTTTTTTAAAGCTTTAGGTACACTCATCCAATCAATATGGAATGATGGTCAAATTTACACAAGCTTAGATGAACAAGTGGAGTTACTCCCTTCCCGCCACAAGAAAACCTTTCTTCTTCTCTTCTTTCTTCGTGTACTTCGCGTCTTCGTGGTTCGTTAAAATAGGTAATCTTAGACCGGGAAGGGAGTAGGAGTTAGGAGTTAGGAGTAATAACAACCAACAACCAACAACCAACAACCAACAACAATCACAATGAAAATATTAGTAGCCAGTCACACCTACATTGTAGACCTTAACTGTGAAAAATTACGCGCTCTCTCACAACTAGAACCCGAAATTGAAGTTACGGTTATAGTGCCAAAACGCTGGAAACCTGGTGGGGTTCAAAACAAAACTATTACAACTCAATACCGTGATGAAGGCAAATTTCGTATAATTCCTGTATCTAATTTCAGTCAAAATCATCAGGGACTATTGACTTTTGGTGCTGATTTAATATCTTTATTGCGCCAGTTTCGTCCTCAAATTATCCAGGTTGAACAAGGGTCTAGAGGACTTGCGCATACTCAGATGATAGCCCTCAACCAATTTTTAGGACTCAAGGCTAAGAATATATTTTTTACTTGGTGGAATCTTCCTTATCAACTGAAATTTCCAATTTCTTTAATAGAGAAATACAACCTCAACCATAGCCACGGTATTATTTCAGGAAATCAAGATGGTGCAGAAGTTTTAAGGCAGCATGGATACAAGGGTTCCATTAAAGTCATGCCTCAACTAGGTGTAGATGAAAAACTCTTTATTCCTACACCTCAGCCAGAATTAGCAGCTAAGTTGGGGATCGAAAAAAACGAGTTCGTTGTCGGTTTCGTCGGACGTTTTGTGCAGGAGAAGGGATTACTGACCCTTTTAAATGCCTTAGTAACTTTAAAAGATAAATCTTGGAAATTGCTGCTGCTAGGACGCGGTCCATTGCAGTCAGAGTTAATGAGCAAAGCAGAGGAAAATCAAATTAAAGACAGGATAATTTTAGTAGAAAGTGTTCCTCATAACCAAGTTTGCAATTATATCAATTTGATGAGTACTTTAGTGCTGCCTTCAGAAACAACCTACGAATTCAAAACCTTAACGGCTGCTGGATGGAAAGAACAATTTGGTCATGTACTCATTGAAGCAATGGCTTGTAAAGTACCCGTCATTGGTTCCAACTCCGGCGAAATTCCCCATGTCATCGGTGATGCAGGTTTAGTATTTTCCGAAGGCGATGCACAAGCACTTGCTAATTGCTTAGTTCAATTCATGGAAAAACCAGAATTAGCTGAACATTTGGGTGAAATCGGTTATCAAAAAGCTATGGCTAAATACACAAATAAAGCTTTAGCAAAACAGCAATTAGACTTTTATCAAGAACTTCTTAATTGATTGCCATAGCACTCTTTTCTCTCTTCTTTTGGCGTCTTGGCACGATGCAAAGCTACTGAATATTCGTGCCAATTGCTGTGATTATATTTGTTAGGTAGGTTAAGCGAATTTAAGTAACTCTTCGGAGTCCAATACACTCCCTTTCATTATATGGTGTAATCTAACAACTCCCCACTCCGAACATGCGTATTTTGCAAATAGTCCCCTCAATTTCCCTGATCTATGGTGGCCCTAGTCAGATGGTACTAGGACTAGCACCAGCATTGGCACGTCTTGGAGTAGAAGTCACAGTTCTCACAACCGATAGTAATGGCGATATCGACCAAAAACCCTTGGATGTTCCTTTAAATCGACCAGTGGAACAAGATGGCTATCAAATAATTTACTTCCGTTGCGCCCCTTTTCGTCGCTACAAATTCTCTCTGGACTTATTAAAGTGGCTAAATCGTCATGCCCAGGAGTTTGACTTAGCCCATATTCATGCTTTATTCTCCCCTTTAAGTAGTGCCGCTGCGACTATATGTCGTCAGCAAAAGCTGCCTTATATTTTGCGTCCATTGGGAACTCTTGACCCATCTGATTTACGTAAAAAAAGGCAACTTAAACAGCTTTATGCCGCAATTTTGGAACGTCCAAATTTAGCAGGTGCAGCCGCAATTCACTTTACCAGTGTTCAGGAAGCAAAAATATCAGAACGATTTGGTGTATCGACACGAGATTTGGTAATTCCCTTGGGTGTGATCCCCCCTCAGTCCCCCCTTAAAAAGGAGGGATTGATGAAGCGTAGTCAGTTGGGGGTAGCAGAAGGTGTACCCTTGGTGCTGTTTATGTCGCGGATTGACCCGAAAAAGGGGTTGAATTTGCTGATTCCAGCTTTAGAAAAGCTTTTAGATATTGGATTAAATTTTCACTTTGTCTTGGCTGGGACGAATCCCCAAGATCCAAATTATGAAGAAAAGATAAAATTTCAGATTCAGGCTTCACCACTGCAATCGCACACCACCATCACTGGCTTTGTCACAGGTGAACTCAAGCGGTCGCTGTTGCAAGCTGCTGACTTATTCGTCTTGCCGTCGTACTATGAAAATTTTGGTATTGCTGTAGCCGAAGCTATGGTCGCAGGTGTGCCTGTTATTATATCTGACCAAGTACATATTTGTCAAGAGATACGTGATAGCTCCTCAGGATGGGTCAGTCAATTAGATACAGCAGAAATCACCGAGTTACTGCGCATCGCTTTGCAAAATCCTTTAGAATGCCAACGGCGGGGATTACATGCTCAGGAATATGCATTGAAACATTACAGTTGGGATGCGATCGCCCGTCAAACCATTCAGGCATATGATCAAATCTTGTCCTGAGGTAACCTATAGCAATCCTATTTAAGATCCGGACTTGGGGGACTTGGGGGACTTGGGAGAGAAGCCGCTACGCGGAAATTCAAAATTCACGCATTCAAAATTCAAAACAATGCGTGACTTTTGACTTTTGACTTTTGACTTTTGACGAACCCTTTGGGGCGGGTGTTTGTAACTCCTGCACGGAATTGCTATAAATATTAGACATCAGTTTCTTTATAAAACTTTGTACAACTTAAAATTTTGTATTGAACAGTCCCAGTCCAATCGGGAAACCGGGGTTTATGTCATCATGGCAAGATAGAATACATAAAATATTTTGACCACAGGAAATCGCACATGACTCTCCATCTAGGTGATACAGTACCCAACTTTACCCAAGCCTCCACACACGGCGACATCGATTTTTACCAATGGGCAGGCGACAGCTGGGTAGTGCTGTTCTCCCATCCGGCAGACTTTACACCTGTTTGCACAACTGAACTCGGGCAAGTTGCCAAGCTGAAACCAGAATTTGACAAGCGCAATGTCAAAGCTATAGCCCTCAGCGTTGATGACGTAAACTCCCACAACGGATGGGTGGGAGACATCGAAGAAACTCAGAACACCACTCTCAACTACCCAATTTTGGCAGACGCAGATCGTAAGGTTTCTGACCTTTACGACATGATTCACCCCAACGCCAACGCAGCGGTAACGGTGAGATCAGTCTTCATCATCGACCCCAATAAGAAACTGCGTCTGACCTTAACCTATCCTCCCAGCACCGGACGTAACTTTGATGAAATTCTGCGGGTGATTGATTCGCTGCAATTGACCGACAATTACAGCGTAGCAACACCAGCCGACTGGAAAGACGGTGAGGATTGCGTCATTGTCCCCTCGCTGAAAGACCCAGAAGTACTCAAGGAGAAATTCCCCAAAGGGTACAAAGAAGTTAAGCCTTATCTGCGGTTGACTCCTCAACCCAATAAGTAGTAGGGGAGTGGGGGAGTGGGGGAGTGGGGGAGTGGGGGAGTCCCCCACTCCCCTACTCCCTGACAGTGCAGCTGGCTTGTTTTTGCGTGAAAATAAAAGATAAAAGCAAATCAGGTAGGGAGGTTAATGATGTATTCGTCTCCTATTATTTTCCGGATGCCACCAGAATTACAAATGACAGATGAGCAGTTTTTTGAGTTCTGTCAGATTAACCGTGACTTACGCATTGAGCGGAATCAATTTGGAGATTTCTCAATTATGTCCCCCACTGGTTCAGAGACAGGCAATCGAGAAGGGAATATATTCGGACCTCTGTGGGTATGGTCACAAGAAGATGGTACAGGTATAACTTTTAGCTCTAGTACAGGATTTAAGCTATCAACAGGTGCACAAAGGTCGCCTGATGTATCCTGGATGAAACTGGAAAGATGGAATGCCTTATCGCCAGAAGAACAGCAAAAATTTGCTCCCATTTGCCCAGATTTTGTAGTTGAACTCAGGTCGCCTTCTGACAACCTCAAGCCTTTACAAGAAAAAATGGCAGAATACATGGCAGAGCCAGGAGTACAACTAGGTTGGTTGATTGACCGTCAGAATAGGAAAGTTTATGTCTATCGTCCTGGGTTGCCAGAGGAATGTTTGGAAAACCCTGCTACTGTTAGTGGCGATCCGGTATTACCTGGATTTGTTTTAAAGATGAGTCAGATTTGGTAGTTTTGAAGAGGTACTGTCCATAGCAATCCTCCCCCAACCCACGCAGCATCAAAGCTCAAACAGGAAATTCCTTATGAGCTTTCAGACCCCGATCGTTCACTCTCAGATGTTGGTGTTAGCGTCATCGTCAGGATTCCTAAAATTTTGTCTACTTCCTTAATAAAATAATCGTTTTTATCAATAAAGATAGTACAATCGCGGAGTTTTAGGAATTTCCAGTCAGTTCCAGTGGTCACAGCACCATAAATATAGTCTAGAACTGTTAAGTGTCGTTGGTTAAATAACTGAGCAGCAATCATTGTTGCAATGCACTGACCCAAGCCAGATTTAATACTTTCATTCTTGGCTTCCACGATAGTCATGACAGGACTAGTGATCTCATATTGTTCAGGTGATCGACTCAGAATAAAATCACAACGTCCCTCTAAACCCTTGGAAGCATCCACGTTAAACTCTGAACCTGAAAAAACGCTAATCTGGGATTTGAAATGTCGTCTGACTTCGATAACAACTGGCATGATAATGAGTTCTGAACGTGCTTTTTCTGTATTAATTGCGGTTACTAAAGGTAGATGTTCTAAGAAAATCATGGTGAGGTAGTCCGTAGCAGCAACTCCTTGCACATCTGGGAACAAATCTTGATTTTCAACAACTGTTAGGTTAAAGTCTTTTTTGACTTTGTTGAAACTAAAGGCACTGTACGGCATAATAAAATATCAATAAATTGGGGAGTAACAGTAACCTGGTTCCATAGTTAACGAGAACGCACCAGATGTTTTTATTATAAGCAATTAAACGGACTTGATATGAGAGGTTTTCCTCTGGGCGATCGCCATCCATATATAGCCTTCCATTTGAGTCCGAACAAAGGGGACAAGGAGGACAGGGGGGACAAGCCGCTACGCGGAAATTCACGCATTCAAACATTTAGGATTGTTATATGTCATTATTTATTCTCCAGCCAGAGTCTGATCCAGAATCGGTAAGGTAATGACAAATTCAGTTCCCTCACCGAGTCTAGAATTCACCGTCAGTGAACCGTTGTGTTTTTCTACTATAATTTGCTGGGCGATCGCCAGTCCTAAGCCTGTTCCTTTTCCTACAGCTTTAGTAGTAAATGAATGGTCAAATATTTTTTCTTTGACTTCTTCACTCATCCCTTTACCATTGTCCAAAATGGCAATTTTAACGAAATTATCTCCTATTGAAGTTGTAATTTTAATCCGGTTAGAAGAAATTTTTATTTCCTCAAAACTGCGTCCATGATTTGATTCTTCCAAGGCATCAATAGCATTTGCCAGCAAGTTCATAAATACCTGATTTAATTGACCAGGAAAACATTTAATTGAAGGTAAATTGCCGTAGTTTGTGACAACTTCAATGGCGGGACGTTGTTCATTAGCCTTGAAACGATGTTTCAAAATTAAAATCGTGCTGTCCATACCTTGGTGGATATTAAACGGCACTTTGTAATCTTTATCTGCACGGGAAAAAGTGCGGAGACTAGTGCTGATATTTTCTAGACGATCGCACGCCATCACCATTGAATCAATTATCTTGGGTAAGTCTTCTAAGCTATACTCCAAGTCGATTTCCTCGGCATGGTCTTTGATTTCATTGCCGGGATTGGGTAGACTATCTTGATAGAGTTTCAAGTGTGCAACAATATCAGCAACAGTGGGTTTAGCTTGTTGGAGACTAGCAGCAATAAAGCCCAAAGGATTATTCATTTCATGTGCTACCCCTGCAACATCTTCTAAATCCGGTGATTCAGGCACATCGATCTCAAATTGCTTTAATACCGTCAATCCAGTGTTGATGGCTTCGAGTAGCTGACCCTGTGATGTGTACGCATTAATTCTCACCCCATACACTTTGACTGTATCCAATGCTGTTTTTGCCTGTTGCAGTACTACTTCTGCAAGGGCTTCCATCTCATCTATATCGGTATTGAGATAGGCTGCCTCTGTTGCTTCTACATACAACGGTAGTGTCAATTTATACTGATTTTGCCAGCGATCGCTTGCTAATAGATTGCGCCCAACTGCAAAGTATTTAACCGCCGCACTATAAGCAGTAGAATTTTTAGCTTTGCGCCCAGCTATTAAATTTAACTTTGCTAATTCCTCTCGTTCTGTTGGCTGCTCAATTAATTCGACAGCAAGATTTATTTGATTAACTATCTCAAAAATTCGTTCTTCTTGTTCACTATCAGATGTGTTCTTCAATAACTGTTGACCAATTCGATGATGAGTTGTTTTCTTTTGCTCATCTGGAATCAGAGAATAAGCAGCTTGTTGGACGCGATCGTGCAAAAACTTGTAATTTGTTGACGGTTGATTGTTAACTGTTGACTGTGAACCATGACAATCTTGATAAAACTTATAAACATCACTAAGGGGTAAAATCAACCCGAATTGTAAGGCTTTCCACAAACAAGCTGCTGTTTCTATCTCTGAATTTCCCGAAACAATAGCCAAAGTTCCTAAATCAAACTGATTCCCAATACAAGCAGCTAACTGCAATACATTTTGAGTAGATGACGGTAGTCTTCGTAATTGAAATGCCATAAAAGCAACCACATCATCTGTCACTGCAAGCTGATTGACTTGTGCCATGTCACATTGCCAACACCCTGACAAGAAGTTGAACTGAATGAACCCATCTTGATGCAATGCTTTGAGAAACTGTGTTGCGAAAAACGGATTACCTTGAGTTTTTTGAGCTACCAATTGAGAAAGAGGTAATGCCACATTTTCTGTACATTTCAGTGTGTCAGCAACTAACTGATTCACTTGCCCTTGACTTAGTGGTGCTAAAGTAATGGTATTAATCGTTGTTTGTGCTTTTTCGATTTCACTCAAAGTCAACATCAATGGATGTGCTGGGCTGACCTCGCGATCGCGATACGCACCAATTAACAAAAGATGCCCTGTGTTAGCCATTAATAACTGCATTAACTTCAGTGAGGCTGAATCTGCCCATTGCAAATCATCTAAAAACATCACCAATGGATGTGCGGCAGTGGCAAATACTTGAGTAAACTTTTGGAATAATAAATTAAATCTATTTTGGGCAGCCGTTCCTGATAATTCTAGTGCTGGTGGTTGTTGACCAATAATTTTTTCTAATTCTGGGATTTGAGGGTTAATTTCATGTACTAGGCGTGGTTTTTTAGCAATATGACAATGTACCAACTCCATGGCATCGTTTGATTGAAAGGGTAATTCTCCTGTAAGTAATTCGTGAAAAGTTACACCTAAAGAATAGAAGTCAGTCCGGTAGTCACTTAAGCGATTCATTCTTCCTGTTTGTTCTGGAGAAATATATGCAAGTGTGCCTTCTAATACATTGGGATTGATTGACGTTTGGGTTTCGCGTGGTAGTAGAGATGCAATACTAAAGTCAATTAATTTAACTTGTTTGGTTTCGGGATTAATTAAAATATTGGCGGGTTTGATATCTTTATGAATGATGTGAGCGCGATACAGTATGTCTAAGGCATTGCATAAAGCGATCGCTATTTCTAAAAACTTCATCAGAGATTCTACGCTTCCCCCCACTCCCCACTCCCTACTCCCTACTACCCATTCTTTCAAGGAAATTCCCCCAAAGTCTTCCATTACCAACCCATAGCCATTTTGGTATGGTTCTAGGCTATAAGTTTGCACGATTAGGGGTGAGTTGAGATTTTTGGCAATGGTGTACTGATTGCGAAACTTCACTAGTTCCCAGAAGCTGGGATAAGGATTTTTCAGCAGTTTAATGACTACAGGTAAGGAGTCAGTCTCTCGATACCCTCGATAAATCAGGGTTCTTGAACCATTGTAGAGTTCTTCGCTTACTTGATATCCGGGAATATTTACTGGAGTCATTATCCTACCACTAAATCTTGAGAATTTCTAAATTTAGTGTACCCAAACGAGAGATGCGATTTTCTGAAAAAACAATCCCATTAGCAGGGGAAAAATTGTCAGCGATAGGATACATTATGGGGCGAACCTAACGTTGATTGGCGTCAACAACCATGCAGTCGAATCGAACCAATGTCCTCAAGTTTATTCTCCAGCCAGAGCCTGGGAAACCAGCGATCGCCAATGGCTTGCGGGCAGCGTTAGCATTGGGGATTCCCATGGTGATTGGGCAATTCACCGACCACAGCCAAAACGGATTATTTGTCGGTTTGATAGCTTACTTTGTCAACCTGGCAAATGTTGGTGGCCCCTACCTCTTCAAAGCGACAGCCATGGCAGCTGCTACCTTGGGAATGGCAATTTCTGTGTTTGTGGGGACTCTGGTGGCGGGAGTTCCAATGCTTGCTGTGGCGCTGACGTTACTCTGGGGACTTGGTTCAGGTTTTGCTTCGCTGTACGGTAATGGGGGTTCGACTGTAGGTCTTGTGGTGGGGCTGTCATTTATTTCCTCAATCGCCCAGCCTGGTGAGGAGGGGATCGCTCTGTTGCGATTTCTGCTCTGTCTGATTGCGGGTGGATGGGCGATGGTACTCTCCTTGCTAATGTGGCCCTTTACACCGTACAAACCCCTGCAAGCATCTGTGGCTTCGTGCTACAATGCCATCGCTGATTACATTCAAGCATTCCATGACAACGCAATACATACGGGAATTGACAGCGCAAAAGCTGGATATGTTCTAGAAATTGGCAAGGCATTGGAGAATGCTCGCACTGCTTTAGGAGCAGAACGCATTGGCAAGCAGGCTCGGACTTGGATGGATGAGCAGTTGTTGGTGCTGATTCAGGATGCAGAACGTGTGTTTGGCTCAGTGGTTGCCTTAATTGAGTTAATCGAGATTAATTCAATGCCTGAGAGGGATTCATCGAAAACCACCTCCACCACCAACACGGGATATCAACAATTTCCCTCAGTCCAGCTATTAGTTGAAGATGTACTTGAGCAGTTAATCGTCATTATTAAAACCATAGCTAAAGTCATTTCTGGCAAGTCTGCTGTCATCGCCTTTGGGAATCTCAACCGTATCCACGAGGCACTGCGGGAACAAGAACACCTGCAAAGAATAGCAATTTCCGTCCATGAGGCACACTACCCAGCCTTAGTTGCTCTCACTGACTTGGTGCTGATGATGGAAAAACTAATTAAGCAATTGGACTACACAGCACAGACAGCCAAACAGTTCACAGCTGACATCAAGATGACGCGCCGAGAAGTTGAGCCGCAGGTTTTAGTTGCACAGAAACAGCGATCGCCCTTCAGTATACTACAGGATAACCTAACTTTAGACTCAGCAATCTTTCGCCATGCTCTACGCCTCGGCGTGACTCTGACTGTAGGCGTGGCAATATCCAAGCTTGCCCACCTCCAAATGGGGTATTGGGTGACACTGACCATCATGTTCGTCCTCAAACCTGACTTTGGTGGCACCTTCAAGCGGTTTTTCCAGCGGGTTGGCGGGACTATCCTGGGTGCAACTGTGGCGGCTGTCCTCGCAGCAGCGATCGCCAACAAGCTGATATTAGCGATCATCACTGTACTGACAGTGTTTTTTGGCATTGCCCTGCTGAGTGTTAACTATGGGTATGCGGTTTTTTTCTTTTCAATCTTCGTCTTACTCATGATCGATTTTACTCAACCCATTAGTTGGCAGTTCGCTGGTATCCGAGTGTTCAACACATTGATTGGTGCATTCCTGGCTTTTGGGGGGCACTACCTGATGTGGCCGAGTTGGGAACGCCAGCGCTTACCCACCCAACTCGCCGCAGCCCTCCGACAGTGCAGCGACTATTTTCAGAAAGTGGTGGCTGTCTATCAAGGTGAAAAAGAGGACCGCGCTTCAATCATCAGCCACCGCAGACGAACTGGGCTGGCAATTACCAATGCCCAAACCTCGTACCAAGGATTGCTGGGCGAACCCCAAACGCCGCTGGGATTGGTGGAACCTGTTATGGCACTGTTGGTGTACATGGGACGTTTTACCAACGCGGTGACAGTTCTGGCAGTACACCTCGACCATTTTAAAAGAACTCAGCCACTGCCAGAATTGGAAACCTTTGCCTGCCAAATTTCGCTCTTACTACAGCAGTTAGCTGATTGTGTACAGGACTTCAGTTCTCCGCCGCCTTTGCCTGACCTTGAAGGAACGCTGCAAAAAATTCATACCCACCTCCAAGCACTGCAAACAGCCCGCGTACAGGAACTGGCTGTCACTCACGGACATACTCCTATTCGTCAGGCGGTGATTGACTACAGCGTGCTAGATATGGAGGTTGACCAGATTGTCCGCCGGGTCACTGCCATGCACTCAGCACTAGTGCGGTTGACGAGGATTAATATAGTGAAAACGGTTAATAGGTAGACTTTTGCTCGCGCCCTCATCCCCTAACCCCGAATCCCTTTTGGGATTCGCTTCACTAGAGTTGAACGAGAGTAACTCCGCCCCTTTCCCAAGAATTGGGAGAGGGGTTGGGGGTGAGGGACAATTGCTGTTGGCGGTAATAGTATTGCTCTCAACCGTTTGCAGTCAACGTTGTGGTGGACTGCTGCCACCATTGCGATCTCGTAAATACTCCCAAATCTGGCGTATTTCTAGCTCCCTCTGTTCCATCTGCCTACGGAACTCTTGGCGGTCAATGGCTGCTTGCTGACGGTCTTGTGCTGCTTGATCTGCCAAAGAATCTACACGGTTGGTAACTTCAGTAACATTAGTAGTTAGCGTCTCTACTCTTTGGTTTACTGCGGCAACATTCTCGGTTAATTGCTGGATATTTGCAACTAAAACATCAATTGTTGCGCTTTGTGCGTTGACATTAGCACTCAGAGCGGTTATGGCATCATTCTGACTGAGTACTGTTTCACCCACATTGGTGAAGAGAGTCTCTAGACGGGTTAAACGGGTTTCGATTGAATTAGGTTGGTTTGTGGTCATATGCTTGTATCTTCATCCCGCATTTATGCAACGCTGGAAATTTATTAGTCAAGGCAGGTAGGGGGAGCTTTCTTGAGCAGGGGGAGAGCAGGAGCAGTTCTTGAGAAAAAATTATTGCTCAACTATGACTGCCTCCCTTGGCCCCCAGTGTAAGAGCACATGACGTTCCTAAGCTGGTTCTAGATCCGCTCAGTCCAATAGTTCGGTTTTCTTTGAAGATGCATAACAGCGATCACTATAATTAGCTGGTCTGTAACTTGGTAAACAATACCGTAGGGAAACCCAACTGTCCGACAGCGTCTTGTGTTGTCTGATAGCTTGGGCCAAGCTTCTGGAAAGTTTACAATTCTCTCAAGAGTCTGTTCAACTTCATCTAGGAAGGCATTACCTAGCTCAGGGTTGATATTGTCATAGTAGGTAAAAGCATCCTCCAATTCTCCCTTGGCGTGAGGATGAAAGTCATATGTCATTATTTATCTTGCCTGGAGCGTAGTTCACGAAAGACTTGGAAGCCCGGTATGGTCCTAACCACACCTTGTTCAACTGCTCGGACTCTGTTTTGGGCTTCCTCTGCCCAAACCGCATCCAATTCCGTCTGTTGGTCAGCATCTAAGCTCTTGAGCAAATGCTCAGCCAGCATTGCTCGTAAACCAGGTGGCAAAGCTAGGGCTGCACCAAAAATTTCATCATATGTTACATTAACCATAGTTTCTTTTGTGAACGCAAGAGCAGTAAGGACTACGTTTTGAACCAAACTACAATAATTCTAGCTTCACCGCCACATTTCAAGGACAAGTATCATTATCAAGCGTTAAATTTCCGCCGTTGCTGAATCAAGATATGAATAATGAAAATCACCCCGATCGTAGAGACGCGATTAACCCTTGTCTCTTCTTTGGGCTTATCAATATCAACGCAATCGTCAAAATGTCTGGCAGAATTGGGTGATGTGACTTGAGGAGACTAACCCAGGAGATCCAACGTTCACGCGATCGTCAAAATGTCTGGCAGAATTGGGTGATGTGACTTGAGGAGACTAGCTGAGGAGATCCAGCGTTCATGCGATCGTCATTAGGGTGTATGAAAAAACATGTGCAAAATAAACGGCGTTGCTGAATCAAAATATGAATCATGCGATCGCCTCAAGGTTGCGGGCGCGTAGCGCCCGCACCGGCACGGAACCATACTTGAGATAATATATTACTAATCGAATTGATAACTTAAGCATTTCTGCTGACTTGGAATAACAAAATGTTTTACGATGCAGCCTAGCAAGATAATGTCGAAAACGACTGTTTTCTCCTTCGACCCGTGTCATGTATGTTTTACTAATAAGATGATCGCCACCATCAATAAAACATGGATAAACTGCATAACCATCTGTCACATAGAAATAAGATTTCCAAGACTTTATTCTTTGCCACAAATGTTTAAATGTTTCGGAACTTCTGTCACCTAATACCCAGGCTAAAACCCCTACAACACTATGATTAACGGCTGTCCACAACCAAACTTTGTTTTTTTTGACCCCACAAAAGTTTCGAGTTCATCTATTTCTGTGATTTCTGGTATTTCCTCAGTTTCCGGTTGTTCTGGCAATATACTACCTACCTCTTTTACCCAATTTATAACAGTTGTATGATGTACATTTTTCACCCTTTCAATTGCGCGGAAACCAGAACCATTAACATACATTAACAGACATTCGCGCTTAAAATCTTCTGAATATCCTTTAGGTTCATAAGATTCGATAAACTGACGTTTGCACTCAACACATATGTAATTTTGTTTACCACGCTGTTTACCATTTTTGCGAACATGGATTGATTCACACCTTGGACATTGCATAGCGATCGCTCTAATTCATATTTCTATTCTGCAACGCCTCTTTCTTACAGACATCTCTCTTTCTCCGTGTCTGGTGTGTCCCCGCGTCCCCGTGTCAATCCCAACCCGTCAATTATTTCTTGACAGACTACTAGTGCGGCTGACGAGGATTAATAATCCCGGCGCACGCCATTGACAACTGGCTTAAATTCAGAATTGTCGGTGAAGGGATCTGTGCCACCAGTCCAGTTAAAGTCGCTGATGCGGAAGCTGATGCCCACTCTCAACTACCGAATTTTGGCAGACGAGTATAATTTAGCTTGTAAATACAGAACTTTATAACAATGCAGTCACGAGAAAATAAAATTATTGTTAATACCTCAAATCCAAATGGGGTGAATGATGACATTATAGTTAGCTCAACAGAAAGTGAACGACTGGCGCAAGAAAAAATAGAGGCGAGAATGCGGCTCTTGGCAATGTCGCCAGAAGAAGCAAAAAAGCTTGCAAACCAAGCACTACAACCCCAGTGCTGGAAATTTGACTCTAGTACTCACGTCTGGGACGAAAGTATTCCTACTCACTATGGCGAAGATTCTGACCCCTGTTGACCTACATGATGTTTTTGTCACCTTACAAGCACTTGGACTAGATGCTATTGTTGTGGGTGGGCAAGCAGTCAATCTTTGGGCTTATCAATATCAACAAAAGTGTCCAAATTTACAAGAATTCCTCCCCAATGCTTGTGAGGACTTAGATTTCTATGGTGGTAGGGTGGATGCAAAATCGACTATGGGTGGTGTTAATTGAATCGAAGCGTTATGGTTTGAGCGTTATGCAGGCTCTTCCACAAACTTTAGCTTACATGATGGCAAACCCTAACTTAGAAATGCCAGTTTTTGGAATGATAACCACTGGTGAAGACTATATTTTTATCAAGCTGAATCAGCAGGTACGTCAGTATGCTCTATCAAACAAGTTTACGCTTTCCAACCCTCAGAAAAACGAATTGTACGAAGTTATGCAGGTTCTGAAGCAAATTATTAGTTTGGTCGTATAGAGCAGTCCGTGCAGGAGTTGTGAAAGTCCCCCAAACCCGGTTTCTCATGTGTATTAACGGATAATGGTCGTTTCAGACTTGTAGGGGCGCAAGGCCGCCGCGCCCCTACACTGGACGGTTGACAAGGATTAATAATCCCGACGCACGCCATTGACAACAGGCTTAAATTCAGAATTGTCAGTGAAGGGATCTGTGCCACCAGTCCAGTTAAAGTCGCTGATGCGGAAGCTGATGCCACCTAATTGTAGATCTGGGTTGTAGCGCAAGGTGATACCATAGGTGCGGCGGCTATATTCCAGCACGTAGTCTGTGCTGGTGCTTTTTCCTGTGTCTAAGTTGATTGATGTTTGAAAGCCAAAGCGGAATGGTCCGTAGATTTGTTGTGTGATTCCAAGATTTAGGACTTTGTTATCAACAGCACGGTCAAACAAAAAGGGTGATAAGCCGTTTATGATACCTTGAGAGTAACTGATATTAAAGGCGGTGTAGTCCAGAAAAGGTCGAGAGAAATGACCTAACTGCCCAGATAAACCAACTGTACCAGTGATGGTGGATTGGTCATCACCATTACTGTAATAACTGTTAGTGCCAGTTACTCCGGCGTTGGCATTCAGGTAAGGAACCACTGGGTTGGCTGTGTATCGCAATCCTTCTGTGGCGGTAGGTGGTAATGGTTTACCGCGCCACAGCGGAACACCGCCACTCAGTGCAATGCTGCCTTGGAGACGGGTGAGTGTGACGCGATCGTTTGTCCGGATTGGTTTGAGCAAGTCTTGACGATCAGTGTTGGCGTCGATGGATTGAACACCTGCTTGATAGCTCAGGTTAACACCACTCTTTCCTAAAGGAATTATTGGAGAGGTGACGACACCGCCAAGACTACTCTGAACAGTTTGAAAGCCAAGGCTACCGTTGTAAAGGCGATCGCGATAGGTATATTCTAAAGTGAGAGTGTTGGGGTTCCTATCATCACCGAAGCTCTGACGCAACCTCAAGTTGGCCCGCAAATTGGTTTCTACTTTGCTAAAGTCCAGACTGGTTAAATTCCCAAAACCCTGGACTACAGTTTTTGGACTTAAAACAGCGGTCAATTTTGTTTTTATCCCAAACAGATCAGCAGGGTTACTAAAGTTTTGTACTGCTTTCTGCACAAAAAACTGGGGTGTTATACTAAAGTTAACCCCTTCCAGGTTTACGGGTTTAAAGCTACGCTCAATAAATAAACCTCCCCGATCAGTTCCATCATAGCCTGCGGAAGCTATTGCAGGAGTAGTATCACGTTGACTACGGTCGATGGTCTGCTCATCCTTGGGAATGGGTAAAGTGGTTCGTTGGTCAAATACCAAACGCTGTCGAACTGTCTTGATTCGGTCTCGCAAGGGTGACTCCCGCGTCAGAGTCACTTTGTCTGCCCTTAACATCAGTTCTGGCGGCGAGAAGGGATCGTTGGTAATGCGAACATCCCTCGCTTGCCAACCTCGGGGATAGAAATCAATGTTTGCTGCTTCAAAGCGTAGCCGCTTGACAGTACCCCCCTGTTTCTGCAGAGGAAGATTGCTCGCACCCCTGCTACCACCTACAGTAATGTTAATCCCTCCAGGACTGTTGGTGACTTTCACAGGCTGATCGGCTTGGATGCGATCGCTCAAGGGGGTCTGCGGAACTCCACCCGCACTCACATCAGTCGGTAAAAATGCGAAATCCTTTTGGGCGCTTGGGATAAAAACCTCACCTCTACCATTGTGCAATTGCCCACTATCTTGAATAAAATTATATGTAAAGCTTTGTCCGCGCAGTACTTGATCTCCCCGTGTCAAGGTTACGTTTCCTTCACCCACTGCTATGAGATTGTCTAAACTCGCTTGCAGGCGATCGGCATTAACCACCGACCCATCAAATCGCACCACCACATGACCAACTGCTGTGACAATGTGCCTGTCTTCGTCGTACTCTTGCCGATCTGCAATGACCTCAATCACTCTCCTTGTTTGCGGGGGCGTGTTGGCAGGCGGAGTTTGAGCAGATGGTTGACTTTTTTTCCCTGTTGTGGTATTAACTCGTGATATGGGTGTAGACAATTTTGGGGCGGTAGGGGTGGAGGAGGTTTGTGCCTCAGTTGTCTGGTTGCGAGACTTAAATTCTATGGTAGAGGGCGTTGGGGGTTGGTTGGTTTCGCCTGTGGAGTTGAAGTTGATTGTGATTGGCTGTTGTATTGGGGCGATCGCTGAATTTTCTGTATAAGCATCACTACGGTGCTGTTTTGCTTGAGCTAATTTTTCAACTAATAATCGTGCCCTAGTCTGGGATAAGTTCTTGCTATTTGTGAGTGTTGGGTAAACTTGCTCTGTTGGTGGCGACGTTTGGGCTGATATCTGAGGGTTACTAACGTCGTGGGAACCAGAAACTTCAACCTGCTGGAGTGGATAGCCAACTGAAAGTTGCTGACCCAAAAAAGCTGCACTGTTAACAGGGGTGAGAGGCGAAAATTCAGCAGGAAAAGTTTCCGGCGTACTGGGTGCTGATAATGTCTTAGGGACTACTAACTCATTCTGGGTTGAATCATCCCTCGCAGTTCCCAAAGCCAACTTGACAACTGATTTCGACTGAGTGTCGCCAAGTCTGAGGTTAGGATTTGCTCTTTCTAGAGGTTCGAGGATGAGAGGCGGTTCAGGCGGCAGAACTGGATGAAGCATATTTCAGCACAATCAAGCTAACAAATAGCCAATAAAAAACAGCAGGACACTTTCAAGATCTGGGAACCAGATCCTGGAGAAAGTGTCCGTCCGGAAGGACTATTTACCCTACTCTACGAGAAGCCATGCGGTAAGTCTGGAGTCAGCCAAGTTAGCGGCCAAAGCAGCCTTTCGCCCCTGACAGCAGGTGGGGATATGCCGCGCTTTTACTTTACTCTAAATCCTGACGACCGGGGTTACGCGCCGGATCGTTTGACAAAAATCCAAAGATAAAGATGGTCAAGAAGGTAGCAACGACGACATAAACGATGATTTTTAAAGTCAGCATGGGATTATCTCCTTTGGATATTAAGAAGCTTTCATTTATTAATTATGATTGCATAGTAGCTCTTTATGTTCCTCCAAGTTGGAAAATACTCAAACAATAAGCTGACCGAAAATCTTAGGGCCGGGGTCCAAGGCTCGTGCTTACATGGGGTAAGCCCGTGCGGGAATTTATTAAGCGTCAAAAATCTATGTTTTTTTGCGAGAGCTTCGCACGGAGTGTTTAGTTGACAAGAGTGCGAGCTTCGTGCTATAGTAGGGTGAAATCGGTCAATTATTTTGCACCCTACCCCCAGACTGGGGGAAAGTTACGCCTCGGAAGTTATCAATCCCAAGCGGGTTGAGTCCAGGAACCATGCCTACGGGAATTACCGCCAATGTGTGGGAAACTCCGACAGTCGGATAT
>JADQBA010000092.1 GCA_016903675.1 Stigonema ocellatum SAG 48.90 = DSM 106950
TTAATTTAGTATTCGTGTGAAATTCAATAGGAATCGCTCGTTCGACTATATCATACCTGTTTACGGAAAGAAACCCAACCATAACTTTCCATACCCCTAACCTAGTGCACCGACCGTTGCAGTTTGAATCTGAGCGTTGAAGCGATAAGTATTTTTCGACCAGCTACAACAAAACTATAAATTTGATAGTCTTATAACAGATCAATTAATCTCTATGTGTCTCTTTAAACGCCCATTTTATGAAGCAGCCGTTATTTTACTTCTTGCCAGGCTAAGTAGCGGTAAACCGTCGCTCGGCTTAGGTGAAATAACTGACCAATCTCTAAAATCGTATGAGTTTTAAGAGCATATATAGCCTTCACGGCCCGTGCTTTCGCTTGAGCTTTAGGGGTGAGTCCTTTGGGTCGTCCGCCGATGCGGCCTCTGGCTCGAGCCGCAGCTTAACCTGCTTTGGTTCGTTCCCGGATTAGATCACGCTCAAACTCGGCCAGTGACGCAAATAGGTTAAACACCAAGCGACCTTGGGCAGTGGTGGTATCAATGGCCACCGTGGCGCGGCATCATTCAGACTGCGGAAACCAATTCCTTGGGTCTGAAAGTCATTGACTAGCGTGAAGAGTTCTTTTAATGACCTGCCCAGCCGGTCAAGCTTCCAGACAATAACCGTATCATCTTCTCGCAGAATTTCCAGTAGCTTCCCTAATTGGGGTCGTTCTTTAGCCGAGGAAACTTTCTCCTGGAAGATCTTTTGACAACCTGCTTTTTTCAGGTCATCCAGTTGCAAGTTCAAGTTTTGGTCCTGCGTTGATACGCGAGCATAGCCAAATAACATATAAGTAGCCGAAACGGTCTTAAAATGTGTACTGATAAAGATTATATCCGAGAAGATGACCTTAATAGTCAGCTGGTTGCAGCTGCATGCTACGAAATAGGGGAGGAGATATTAATAACTAGTTTTTCAGCAGATAGAGCGTCTGTGCAGAGTTTGCTTTTTGGAATACCTGCTGATTGATCCAACATCTGTCCAGCACTCCCAAACCAGCACGGTCTGCCATCGCTATACGGGCTACTCTGGCTCTGGCCGTAGTATACGATGTACCCAAAATCAGGTCAACGAAGTGTTCATCAATAGCCCTGTTTATTCAGTCGACTACTGGCAAGTTTTCCAACTTGGCCGGTCAATCGATCACTACAAAGCTTCCTTCCAGAGACAAATAAGGTCTTCTTGAACTTTGTTTCGTTTATTTCGTTTAGTAACTTTGTACCTTAAGACGACAAGTAAATGGAAGCTGTGCTAGAGAAGCCTACCCTACACGAGCAACACGTAGCGCGTGAATCGCTCTTTGGTTTTACTGCTGCCCTGGCAGAAAGAACCTCTGATAGCATAAGCATCCAGATACAGGAAAGCCAACAATCGTTTACCATTCCCACCAAAGCTCTCGAATTGCTTTCCTTCATTCTCTCCAGTATGGCGGAGGGAAAAGCCATTTCGCTGGTGCCCTCTGACGCTGAACTTACTACCCAGCAGGCTGCCGATATGCTCAATGTGTCCAGACCACATATTGTCAAGCTGCTAGAAGAAGGCGTGATTCCCTTTAAGAAGGTAGGTAGCCATCGCCGAATCTTGCTTGATGACTTACTTACTTATGAAGCTCAGCAGAAAGCGAACAGGAAAGCGAACCTGCGCTTCTTAGCGGAGCAAGCCCAAGACCTCAACCTGGGTTACGAATGATCCATTCGCCTAAGTTTATTGCTTTACTTGATGCTTGCGTACTCTACCCAGCACCGATTCGAGACCTGTTGCTAAACTTAGCGGATGTTGATTTGTACAGCCCAAAGTGGACAGATCGAATTCATCAGGAATGGACCCGGAATCTGTTGTTGAACAGACCTGAACTAACGGCTGATCAGTTGGAACGGACCACTCAGGCTATGAACAACGCCTTTCCCGATGCAAACGTTGTCCACTACGAAGCGCTGATTGATTCCCTGGCTCTACCTGACCCGGACGATTGCCATGTACTAGCAGCCGCAATTCGTTGCCAGGCCGATGTGCTTGTGACGGCTAATCTCAAGGACTTCCCAAGTGCCATTCTGAGCCTATTCGATCTCGAAGCTCAGCACCCTGACGAGTTCATCGCCAACCTGATCGATTTAGACTCGAGAAGAGCCCTGATGGCCTTTGACCAACAGGTTTCCTACTTGAAGAAGCCCCCCATGACACCAGAACAAGTCTTGGAGAACTTTAAAAAAGTAGGTCTTAGAGTAACGGCTGACCTGTTATATAGCTTGTTATAAAGTCAGGATCTTCCCCATTTTGAACACCGATTCATATCCCCTTAACCAATGGTTTATAAGCATTGGATAGTCAAAGCTACATATTCATGAACGTTTCTCCGTCTCAGGCAGGAGCGTTTATGCGAGACACTCACTTTTTATTTTTCCGTCCATACTAATCAGTCACCTAGGATTCTGAAAACAATACTATTCAGCTACTACCCGCTTACCCATTAAACGCCAGCAACAAATAAGAATCTGGTGTGGTTTCTACTTCCTGGATCGGTAGCCATCCTTGAGAATAATAGAACGCTAAGGCGTTCTGGTTTGCTAAATTACATTTAAGAGTAGCCGGTCGTCCAACCTCGTTTAAACAAGCGTGCAAAAGCGATTTACCTACGCCTTTCCCCACGAATAAGGGATCAATAAACAGGGAATGGATGAAATTATCTGGTGGCCACCAAGCGATAAAGCCCATCGGAATTTGTTGGAAAGTGGCCACTAAGAGCCTTTCGTCCTGGGTGGCTTGATCGAAGTCCAGGAGCTCAAAAGTGGCTGGGTCTGCCCAGGGAAAAGCCATTCGACGCCCCTGTTGATAAATACGTCTCAGGTCTGGAAGATGCTGGGGAATAGGGTCTGTAATCAGCCAATCCATATACCGGTTTAGTACTGGTTTCCCAACCTTATGTGAGAACGGGCGTTTTTGTAAATGAGGGTATTTAGAAAAAGGACCATCCAACCAGATCGAACGAAATACGTACTAATGTATTAAGCTACGCCGGTAGGTAGATTGTAAAGGTGGCCCCTTGACCAGGTTGGCTGGTGGCCGTAATAGCCCCGCCATGATTGGCGACAACCTTTTCACAGATGGCCAAACCAATACCCGTTCCCGCATACTCACTTTTGCCATGTAGCCGCTGAAACACCTGGAAGATGCGGTCGGCGTGCTTTTCATCGAAACCAATACCATCATCAATAACGGCTATTTGGTGATAAGCTATTGACGATCGACCAGGTTTGACCCCAGAGGGCAACTTCTCAACAGCCAGCAAGCCCGCCTTAATGTCAATCAGGGGCTGTTGGCCGGGACGGCGGAACTTCAAAGCGTTGCTCAGCAGGTTTTGAAAGAGCTGGTTTAACTGCGAGGCATCACCCACAACAGTAGGCAGTAAACCAACCCGGATTTGGGCGCTTAACTCATCCATTTGAAATTCCAAGGTGGTCAGCACACCTTCCACCACGGTTTGCAGGGAGACGGGTTTACTGGCCTCCTGTTGAGTGGAGAGGCGTGAGAAGTCCAGCAGATCTTTGATCAACGTGGACATCCGGCTGGCCCCCGATTGCATTCGATCTAAATACAATAGGCTCTCCTCGGTTAAGTCAGCCTGCCGCGTTTTCAGCAAATTGCCGAACTGCTGAATCTTGCGCAAGGGTTCCTGCAAATCATGGCTGGCAATGAAGGCAAACTGTTGCAAGCTCTCGTTGGAGCGTTGCAGCTCATGATTGGCCACCTGCAACTGGTGTGTTTGCTGGGCGACGCGTTGTTCGAGGAGTTCACTCGTTAGTTTATGGTGGGTAATGTCAACCACCATGCCCACAAAGCGGGTTGCCACTCCCTGCTGGTCAAAATACGCCTGCCCCTGGGCCCGAACCCAGCGTAACTGGCCATCGGTTAAGCCGATGGTGCGGTACTCGATCGAATAAAAACCTTCCTGATGACCTTGCAGAGCCGCTTGAACCACTGCGTCGGTTCGCTGCCGATCATCGGGATGCACCCCTTGCAAAAACAGCGGATAACTGACGCTGGCCTGGGGCGGTAAGCCAAACAGGGCTTTACATTGATTTGACCAGATCAGCTCGCCCGTGACGGGGTTCAGGTCCCAGGTGCCCAGCTCGGTCGATTCGATAGCCATTTGCAACCGCTGCTGGGTGATCTTTAACTCATGGATATCGGTGACCGTGCCGAAGAAGCCTAAAAAGGTTCCCCGGTCGTTAAAGCGGGGGCGGCCCGTATCTTTCATCCAGCGGTAGGAGCCGTCGGCGGCCCGTAGCCGATAGTCCAGAGCGAAGGGTTGCTGCGCCTGATTGGCCGTCAGGAAGATGTCGCCCGACATCTTCGCATCGTCGGGATGGACAGCGGTCAACCAGCCCAAACCCAACGCCTCAGCTGCGTTTTGGCCGGTGTAGTCATACCAGCGCTGGTTGAGAAACACACAGGTCGCGTCGGGTTGGGTGACCCAAACCATCACGGGCAAATCGTCAGCCAGGAGCAGGAGCTGGTCTAATTTAGATTGGTCAGGTAAAGCAGATGGCATGATAGAATGCTTTATAGGACGCAAAGGTCGTTTGTTTCGAGCATATCCGGGGCACTAGTTGGCCAGAAGTCCCCATCCTGGTAAAGATCTTCGCTCGGATAATGTGACGTCTGGCGAAAGTGATCGGTGTCCGTTGAGTTTAATGGCTTTAGGACGCACAACGTGGCTGCCAGGTGCAACGGGTAAGGTGATTTTCCAGGGTAAAACTAGTCTATAAATCTATTCATTTGTAAGGGCTCTCGATCTATACTCACAAACGCTTATTCGTCTCAACTTGCGGAGCGATTCCTATGAACAAATCAAGCCTTGTCAACTAAAAATTATTCTATTTTGCATACATCGCCATGTAGACCGTTCCACGCTCCATGACGGCTACCATCCGATGGACTAATTTGTTGCGAATGGCATTGTAAACACTCATCTTGCGCTTCCCAGCCGCTACTTTCCGCTCAAAATAATCTTTCAATTCCCCTTTTGCTTTGACGGCGGCTAAGGCGGCCATATGCAGGAGATGTTTCAATTTCGTATTGGCCATCCGACTAACCTTCGTTCGGCCCCTTACCGAAGTGCCGGACTCATAGGCAAAAGGTGCCACACCGGCATAGCTGGCTAACTTTTTAGCGTCCGTGAAGCGGGTAAAATTGCTGGTGAAGATAAGCATAAACAAGGCCGTTTGCCGACCCACTCCTGGTATACTCATGAGTAAATCCATGTTCGATTTTAACTCTGGGGAGGCCTTGATGTGGCGCTCAATCTGTGTCTCTACTAACTTGATCTGCTTCTGCAAGGCTACTAAAGCCACTTCACTGGTCTGCTGATGTAACTTCAGTTCCGCGAAGAGTCCCATCGCCTGGTAGTCCTGACTCAAATCCGTGAAGGCCTTGGCCATTTCCATCAACCGTTCACGTTGCTGGGCAAGCTGACGAACCGTAGCTAATAGGGTATCTGTCAACTTAAAGAGACGCTGATCACGCTGGTGGCGAATACAGTATTTAGCAATTTGTCGGGCATCAGCCTTATCAGTCTTCCCCCGCGTCAAGCCCAGCGAGTGTTTAATATGGACGGCTGATTGAAGCCATAAATTAGCGCCGATGGGATAAAAGAAATTGACCATTGGCTGGCAATAGATCCCCGTATGTTCCATACAGAACAGTGTTGTTTCCAGCCTGAAGTCAGGCAACTTTTTCAGCTGTTTGAGCAAGGTTTCCATCCCCGCTTTGGAGTTAGGTATGGTCAGCTCAAGTTGGCGGCTTTCAAGTGCATCAATAACACAAACTGCATTGGTTTTCTTGCCAATATCGGTACCGATGAAGTAGTTGTAAGTAATCATGGTTTAGCCTGTTAACGATACATACTAAGAGTGAGCAGACAGATGAACGTAACCGCTCCGGCGGCCCGGTGTGATAGTAGGCCTTAAGCCTCAATTCCTATAGGTTCCTTTTCTGCATTCAAAGAGTAAACGGGGGCTATATCGCATGGCACGGGCCACCCCGCGATAGGTCTATAACCTGGTTTAAAGATTAGCTCGCCCCGCTACTCTTTGAAATATCTCATTTTTTAGTAACAAAGGCTATTGGTATATCTTGGTTTCGTCTCAGAATCAAACCTAACAGTTTTGTGCGACATTAAATTTTTACTAACTAACCAGTGGTCCACTACCGATGCTCAAGTAGCCGCATTCGGGTTTCTAACCGTGACATCATCTTCATTAGTCAGCCCACCCTTCAGGTTGGTATGTCTACTTGGGTAAACAGGTTATGCGTGGGCCAGTCAGACGCTGCCATATTGGCTAATTCAGGATACAGGTCCGGGGCCCCAATTTCATTGCTGAAGATGACAAATCCCCACCCATCGGTACGGTACAAAATTCGAGTCGATACCCCGGGCATACCCCCCCCATGCTGATACCCACGCACCCCATTGGCTTCAGTCCACGAATCCCAGCCATTAGCGTAATTGGGCATATCAACTTGGGTAGCCTTGCTGTAGAGAGCGGTCGGTATAGTTAGCATGGCCTCAACCGTTGGTTGGTCGAGCAGCAGGTTATTGGAGGCCATAAGACCGGCCAGCACTTTGGCGTAATCGACGGGGGCCATGCACCAACCTCCGAACGCATCGAAAAGAGCATAATCCTCACCCCCGTAGGGCAGCGCTACCAGCGGCCGGTTACCCTGTGGGTTGCCAGTTACGGCACTAGGAGAAAGCCGCAAATCATCCCAGGGGGCTGCCGAGTCATGGTGACGAACAGCCCCAGTGTGCTGGGCCGACTGAGCAACGGGCGTACGATGAGGTCGTTGTAGACCCAGGGGCGAAAACACGCGTTGCTTTACGGCGTCTTCGTAGGTCATCCCCAGTTTTTTCTCAATAATCATCCCCAGCAGCAAAAAGCCCAGGTTGCTGTATTCCTGTTGCGTAGCAGGCGAAAACTGGAGGGGCAGCGAGGCTTTGTAACTGGCCAGTTGTTGCTTGGTAAGGGGCAGACTGGCCAGGTTATACGCCTTACTAATCTCTTCCAGCGGTGGCAGGTCGCTTACCTGATTACGGTCCCAGCCACCCAGATGGTTTAAGAGATGTTGCACCGTGATGCTTTTAAAGTCAGCATTAATGCTCGTGCCGGGTGGCGGAGTCAGGTTAAGAATAGACTGAACTGTATCGGTCAGGGCCAATTTTTTTTGCTGAATAAGCTGAAAAATGGCCAGTGAGGTGATGGGTTTGGTGCAACTGGCAATCCGAAAGACGGAGGTAGGCTGCGTAAGCGGGTAATCGGCTTCGGCCCAGGTATAACCACGAGCAAAAACCAGCCGCCCGTCTTTGACCACCGCCACGCCGATGGCCCGGGTACCGTTTTCAATCATGAAGTTCCGAACTTTTGTATCGATAAAACTCATGGACGGCACAGCGGTACCGGTAGCCGCAAACGAGCGGTCGTTTGGTGTGTCGCGGGTGGCAAAAAGCGCAGCAAAACGGGTATTAGTCCCACTTCCCCCAGCTTGTACGCAGACAGGAAATAACCCCTTAGCGGCAGTTTCGTTAAACGCCTGCTGGTATTGCTGACTCGTCATGTTGTGACGGGCCACCCAGCCGCCGATACTATCTTCGCGGAATAGAGACAGATACGTAGCATCCGGAGCAACCGTTACAAAGCCCGGGCGTGCCCACTGCTGGACCTGTGCGTTGAAGCGGGCCTGATACCCGTTGGCATCTTCGCCCCACTGTCCAGCCACACTCCACAACACCCGGCCGGGATTGGGGTCGAGTACAAGCGTGAACCGGCGGTCAGCCGGAGTTCCATAGGTGGCCATCCAACGCGGAATCCGGTGGTCATCATGGGCCTGCTTAAGCCAGTGTTCCAAGGTGTTAGGGTCGTCCACTGAACCGGTGATCAAGCCATACCGTGTCAGTGAAACGCCCTGCTTTGACTGTTCCATGATAGCCGCAAAGACGGGATTGTTGGCGGGTCCGGTAGCGGATAAAATGGTGGGGCTAAATCCTTTGGCCGCCCAGCTATCAAAGAATTTCTGGAAATCGGTGGCAGTGGCCCCATGGATGCCCGCAAAGGCGGGTCCGGGGCGTTGCACCCAGATGGCCGCATAAAGCGGATTTGCCCGGTCGCCGTATACACTGAGCGAGATGGGCCGGAAACCTTTCGGCACCAGGGTGTTCCATTGTTGTTGATGGTCGGCGTGTGAGCGGTCGTGGTAAGCGACAAAAGGAATAGCCATTGGTTGAAACTGATTGGTTTATGGATCAAAATGTAGTTAGCCAAGATACTTGAGTGCTTTGTGAAAATCAAAGCGAGGAAGTTGCCAGAACCCACAGTTGAGTCGATAAACGTGCAGATACCGCAAACAGTACCGGCGCTATTTTTTACTAAATCGATAAGTTTGATCGGTAATAAACCTTGTAAGGGTTGCGCCCCGTTTCGTTAGTGTTCCGCTTGCGGGTGTTCAAGGCCCGTAACTGGACTTGGTTTACTAATCGCAACTCCTTCCATTCTAGGTTTTGCAAAAGAAACCTATGAATGGATCAGTCCATGGGGTCGTCAGTTAAACGAGTGCGTCAAAGTAGCGTGAAGCAGCTGGTTTATAAGCTTCCCATTAAGAATAGTCTTGTGTCTCGCTTGGGAGCGTTTTCTTGAGAATAGCTGATTCGTGAGACTATTCGCTTCGTAACGACTTGACCGGGTCAATCAAGGCGGCCCGAATGCTCTGAAAACTGACCGTCAACAGCGCAATACCCACAGCCAGCAAGCCCGCCAGCATGAAGATAACCCAGGAAAGATCTATACGATAGGCAAAGTCAGCCAACCAGCGATTCATAACATAGTAGGCCAGTGGTGAAGCCAGTAGGATGGCTACGAAAACCAATTTAAGAAAATCTCCGGCTAACAGGGCCACAACACTGCTTACTGACGCGCCGAGTACTTTGCGAATACTGATTTCCTTCCTGCGCTGAACGACCACGTAGGATACTAAGCTATACAACCCCAGGCACCCAATCAAAATGACCAGTATCGTGAAGGCGTTGACTAGTCGCACGATCAGCGTCTCGGTCTTATACATGTTGGCTACTTCATCGTTCAAAAACTGGTAGGTGAATACCTCATCGGGGAACACATCCTGCCAACTCTTCTCAAGTTGATCGAGCGTCTGCGTCATATTGTGTCCCCCAATACGAACCCCCGCTTTGCGATACCATTCTGGCCAGCAGGCAATGACGCACGGGCTGATTTCATCGCGCATTGATTTTTGATAAAAATCCTTCACGACACCCACAATGGGTAACGGCACATGAGAGAGATAATGCAACATCGGTTTACCCAAGATTTGTTTAGGGTCATGGTAGCCAAGTTTGCGCATTAGTGTCTCGTTGATAACGTAGTCGCGGATGGTATCGCCCGGCGTGATATTACGCCCGGCTAGCAAGTGCAATCCGTATGTTCTCAGATAATCGGCATCTGCTAGACGGTCGCGGATCGGAAATTTCTCCCAATCGGGTCTGCCATTGAATTTCACTTGTCCTCCGTACATGGCTGGGGTAACTGGGGGTACCACCGACAAACTAACGGATTGTACCCCTGCATAGGCCAGTAGCTTTTGTTTGAAGGCGTCATGCCGGGCTTTCTGGTTGTAAGGCAGGTCCACAATGACTATATTATCTTTAGTAAAACCTGGATCGGCCTGTTGCATGTAGTGAGTTTGCCGAGTCACGACGAGCGCACAGAGTAATAAGACCTGACAGACCGTAAACTGCGCAACGACCAGCACCCGGCGCAAGGTCAGCCCACCGCCGGATGTTGTTTTAAGAGAACCCGTCAGGGCAGCCCAAGGTGAAAACTTCGATAGTATGATAGCTGGATAACCACCCGCCAGCAGCAGAATCCCGCCCGCTAACAACCCAACGAATCCCACCGTTACCCCATCGAAGCGCAGCCGGAGCGGGAGTTGTACCCAATCCGTGAATAAGGGTAGAAGCAGCAAGGTAAGTAATAAGCCTAAGCTCGTGGCTAGCCCCACAACTAGCGCGGTTTCAGCTAGAAACTGCCGAATGAGTTGACCCCGCGAACTGACCAGCGTTTTGCGTATGCCGATTTCTTTACTCCGTCGGAATGCTTGTACGGTCGATAAATTGATAAAGTTGATGCAGGCCACGACCACTAACAGCAGGCCGATAATTCCCAGCGACCATAGTAACGGTAACCGGATGGTATGGGCAGGATCACGAAGTACATCGGTGTGTAGGTCAGCGAAGGGCTGAATAATAAAGTGAAAAAAGTGGGCGGACTTGCCGTAGTACTTTTTTCGAAAGGCAGGCATGGCCCGTTGTAGCTCAGCCAGTGCTGACGGATCTTTCAACCTAGCGTATACCCGGTTCGTACTGTTGGGTACGTACCAGTCGTCGGCCATGCGCTTGTCGATGCCCATTGCGTAAGCGGTAGGCAGCGAAACCAACATTTGCACAGGTGTATCCGTCGGGCCGGGTGCGTCAGCGATTACACCTACTACAGTTGTTACAACGTTGTTTTGAAGGGTGATCTGTTTCGATAAACAAGTCACCGTACCAAAATACCGCTTCGCCCAAGACTCGGTCAGCACCACCTGATTCGGTGCCTTCAGCGCAATTTTGGGGTTCCCGGTCAGCCAGGTGTAGGTCAGCACATCAAGCCATTCAGGTTCTACGAAAACGATGCCATCATGTTCTATGAAGCGTATTAGTGGTGCACCAGCAGTTCGTTGAAAACTGACGTTCATGTCAGGATAATTCAGCATAAAAGCCGCTTGTTCAACCTGTGGATAGCTGGCTCGTAACGCTTTTGCCAACGGCGGGGGAGCGCCCGCGCTCGGTTCTACCGTGCCGTCCTCCAGATGGAGATCGGTGCTGAATCGAACCAGTCGGTCGAAGTTAGCCTGGTGTCGGTCGGTGCTAAGGTGGTAGCGGAGAAACAGAAAAATCAGAAGTCCACCCGTTAGCCCAACGGTTAGGCCCAGCACATTGAGCAGCGTATACGTCCTTTGTGACCACAAATTACGAACCGCGACCGTAAAGTAGTTTTGAAGCATAAAGCAGGATGAATTAAGACGCAGGTAAATTAGACATTTTCACGATGTACCAGTTAAGCGTTGACATCATTCACCGAATTCATCTCTTAAATGACTTTTGCGTATCCCATTGTCCTAGCTTCGCCCGTTAACGGTCTGCGGAGGCAGGAAAGTTGGAGTTTCATTAACGCCCTAATTATAGATACGAAAATCGCTCTTCGTCTCAAGAGGGAGCGTTTTTGTGAGACTGTTGGGTATAACCAAACAAAGAGGTGGCTGGCCTCTGTCGGCAAATTTCCGACTTGTATCAAAAAGGCAAATGATGTTGTTTAACACAGGAAGGGCGGGCTGAAATAATCACTACAATTCAACAGTATGTATTATATCGATAGCTTTCATCTAAATGGCCAGAAAAATCAGTTAAGAGCAACAATTCGTGCACTACTTAATTGAACGGTTTTTCTAGCCGCAATAAAGCCGGTTTTCGACAATCTTCCTGCTACCTGGAAACCGTTTAAAAAAACGTCCGATACCGGCGGGGCTAGCTTGGTACCCCGAAGGCGTCGATGTATTTCAATCCAGCTTGAAGCGTACCCCGATTCAGTCAGGATTTACCTGAAGCCGTCAATACAAAAGACCGCTTAACAGTGATTACAGCAGACCGCAGCATCGTTCGATTTCTTAAAACTTTCTCTCCCTTCCTTGAAAGAAAACCCGGCCAGCCCTAACAGTCGAGCCGCATACGCTATACAGCCCGCCTGAATTACCGGCGATACGGAACAATAAAAAAGCCCGTCATTACTGACGGACTTTTTGTTATTCGCATAGATGCTTACTCACAAATGCAGCCAGGCGTATTGGGGCAAGCCGCTTTGCCGCCGTTTGAGGCAAGCGCGACGATTGGTGCCGTTGCGGCTTTAGCAACGCTGGCCACCTTTTGCGTAGGCACACAGACGCAGGACGAACCCGTAGGGATACAAACGCAATCGGGCGAAGTCGGGCAGCAATCACCATCTGCTTTTGCAACCTTGTTGGCAGGAGCCACCGTACTCTTCGTGGCCGCTTTGGGCGCAGCCGTAGTTTTGCAGCTCGAACCGCAAGACGATTGGCTACAGGTTGACTTGGCTTTTTTCGGTGCCTTCGGTGCATCAATGGCAAAGGTGCTAACTGAGACAAATAGAAACAGGGCGGAAAGAGTCGCCGAAATGAAATTTTTCATGATGAAAATTTGAATGAATGATAAAAATTTTGAACTCGTGCGGAGGTCAGATCATCCATTCGGGCGGCTGGAAAAAGTCGCCAATAAAGTGAGAAACCGAGACGGTATAATTGGAGCGAACTTTCTCTTTCAAAATGGGGGAAATCAATGGTGCAGGGAGTTGGAACCCTTCCACCTTAACAATAGAGCAGCCCGCACACATTTGGAACGGGCTACAGATTCCCCCAGAGCAACAATCGTTTGTTCCTTCGTGCGTGTCGTCTGCTTTGCCGGATTGCCCGGATTCAGCCGTTGCACAGTGGCCCCCGTCGCAGCATGAGGTTTCTGCACTTGCCATAGATTTTTGGCACAATTCAGCACTTTGCGGGGCAACGGAAAGCCACACAACGACAAAGGCCAAAAGGATTGCCAGAAACTTCATAGGGTAAAGATACAACAGGAATATGAATTGATGCACAAAGCACCGGGTGCGTTCACTGTCTCTTTTGGCATTTGAACGAAGAAACCCAATGTGTTAGTCTAAAATCCCGATATTTATAGCAAGGGTCAACACTTTCTAGGACGGGTCACAATGAAAACCGTTCAGAAAACCCTCCAAATAAAATCTGGACAAGACACTTAAATTAGCTGAGAATGGCTCCGTAACCGGCTGATCATCCCAGTTTACTCCCGCTTGATTTGGCATCCAGCCAAGTTCGCATTTCGTCAAGCTCTCTCTCGAAGCCCCCCGATAAAATCGGAAAGCGACACCAGGAGCGCGGGTCAAGGTTATGATCGTCCAACATGAAGGAAGGCGCGTACCGCTCGCGCTTCCATTGATTCCGGCTCCAAAGCCTAAAAAACCGCTCTATCCAAAGGGCCAGTTGCGCTAACTCGTAGCTGTCCGCAAAGCGTACCCGGACTATTCTCAACGATTCCAAAGGCGATTGTTTATCTCGAATGGCGGCTTCTTCAATGGCATTCAATACGTCATAGGGCATCAAATCCTCTTCATCGACCTGCTTTCTGTCCAAGGGCCGGAGTTCGGCGCTGGGTTGTAGCTGATTGACTGCCCGAAGTCCCTTCACCTTAATCAGATTCGCTTCAGTTGGCTGCGACACCGTGCCGCTACGGTCAGGCGATACCCAGGCGTTTTTGACGTTCAGCCCGACGGTTTCGAGCCAGCGCAGCCAACTTCGCAGAAAGTGCTTATCAATGCCGGTAATGGGGGAAATGCTCCCGGCTGTATCGCCGTCCATCGTGGCATAACCCACTGCGGCCTCCGACCGGTTGGAGGTCGTCAGCAGGAGCGCATTGCTCAGGTTGGCCAGCAGCCAAATACTGGGTGCCCGCACCCTGGCCTGAATGTTCTGCAACGCAATATCGTCGGTTTCCCAGGTAAGTCTGCGGCCCCATTGTTCTTCAATCAATCCCCGGTAGGTGCCCACCAGGCCATCAATACGGATGGAGAGAAACCGCGCACCAATATCGCCAGCCAGTACCTTAGCGGATTGAAACGTATCGTCGGACGAATTTTCCGTGCCCTGGTACATAACCGTCAGCAACTGCCCCACCATGGCTTCTGATGTGGCGCAATCCTGAAGGGCGCGGATGTAGCCGAGTTTCTGTTTAACGCCATCGAGTCCGATATTCTCAACCGCCATGCGGATCATCAGAAAGACCAGGGCCGCAATGGCCGACGAATCAGCCCCACCACTCAGTGACAGTACATAGCCTTGTGAACGGCTTTTGCGTAGATAATCGAATAACCCCAAGGCCACCGCCCGGGAAAATTCTTCTTCTTTCAGGTAGCCCCCCCGTTCCCAGGCTTCCAGCTCCGCTTTCTGTATGAGTGGTTCAACAGCCGGAAAATCGAAATTCGTTTTAATAAGCCATTCGGATACGGCCCGTGCAATCGGCCCCCGATCCTGAATTTGACGCAATCGGGTGGCTTCCACATCCACCACCGCCGAGACGAGCACAAAATCTTCGTAGCTCAGACGTGGCCCCGATGTCAGCAATACGCCATTGGAGGCCACCATCGCATCTCCATCGTAGATGACTCGGCCAGCCTCATTTCCCAACAAATTTGTGTAAATGTAACTGACCCCGAACGCCCTGGAAGCATCGACCACCAACCGTTCGCGCACCTCGGATTTGAAAAAGGCGAAATGGCTGGCCGAAGGGTTAAGGATAATATCGACGCCCCGCTTATAGAGCACCCGGCCCGGCCGACCCGCTATCCAGGCATCCTGACAAATTTCAAAGCCGATGCGAATACCCGATACCTCGAATACCCAATCCCCCAGCGGATAAGTGGCTTGCCCCACCTGAATGTCGGCGCGTTGATTCGCTGCCCAAGGTTGGAACCAACGCTCTTCGTAATGAATGCCATCGTTGGGCAAATGCTGCTTGCCGATAAAGCCAATGATTTGTCCATTTCCCAGCAGGCAGGCCACGTTGACGATGCGGTTATTGTACCGAATCGGCAGGCCCACGGTGACCAGAATGCCTTGGGTATGTCCGACGATTTCGAGCAGGCAGTTCGAAGCCTGATCTACCGTATTTTGGGCAAAAAAGGCATCTTCGCAGCCGTAGCCGGTAATGCAGAGTTCCGGCAGGCACAGCAAACTGATCTGCTGTGCGTGGGCGGCTTCAATAGCATTAATGATATTTCGGGTGTTGTGTTCCCAATCCAGGGGCGTTTGATTCAACGCTCCTGCGCCTACTTTTAACAGTTTCATAGTTCGACCATTTAGCTGCGTATTAGCGCGCTAATTGAAAAATCCGAAATGAGCCACGCGCCACGACCACGAAAATTGCCAGGCCGATCAGTAAATCGGGATAGGGCGAATGGGTCAGGTACACCAGGCCACCGGCCAGGATCACCCCCAGATTCACGACAATATCGTTCGAGGTGAAAATCTCACTGGCTTGCATATGCACTTTGTCGCTCTGTTCGCGTCGCAATAGATACAGGCATATCGAATTTCCGATCAGGGCCAGCAGGGAAACGCCCACCATCAAGCCAAAATCGGGCAAGGCTTCACCCGTGATGAACCGGCGCACCACTTCCACCAAGCCCCCAGCCGCCAGAATCAGTTGTAGATAGCCACTGATGCGGGCGACCTTTTTTTGCTGCTGCACAGCCTTGCCTACCGCAAAAAGAGCCAGTCCATAGACCAGGGCATCGGCCAGCATATCCAGCGAGTCAGCGACCAAACCCATCGAATCGGCCATGATACCCGCCAGCACTTCCAGAGCGAAAAAGAAGCCATTAATAGCCAGCACCGTCAGTAGCAACCGGCGGTCGCGCGGAGCTTCATCCGTCAGTTCGGCCAAGTCCGCATCTTCAGTTTCGAGCAACCGGCTATCCAACCGTAATTCTGCCAGGGCGAGCGTGATCGGCTCGGCATCCCCGTTGTGCAGCACCGTTACTTTACGGTTTGGAATATCAAATTGGAGCCGTTCAATGTCCTGCTTATCAGCCAGCTTCATGCGGATGAGTTGTTCTTCGGAAGGACAATCCATCCCCGCTACCTGAAATATTGATTTATTCATCATCACAATACGTTTTGTATCGAATAACATTTATAGAGTTTACCTAAACCGGTTACATCTGAATGAGACACCAAGATTTAACCCGCTAAGCCCGTCTCAAGCCTGGTATACTATTCCCAGCGGGGTTCGTTCATCTACTTCGCTCGTTGGTTTATCTGTTGCGCGCTATACAGCGCCTGCTTGGATATTGTTGCTTTCTTTTCCTTTAGCTGGGCTTGCTGTGGAGCCCTCTGCCCGGTCCCTTTACTCTTCTGACGTTCCTTAGATCCCTCATTTTTGGCCGTTTTACGCTTGAACAGGCCAAACAGGATTCCTAAGCGCCACAAGCACCAACCGCTTACTCCTAGGGCCATTGCCAGCCCAAACAACATTTGCACTGTTCGGATTAAGGTTACCATTGGTCATATTGGGTTGAATTTCCAGGATCTAATTTGCTACCCCGTGTCAGAATGACCAACCCGGTTTTTGGGTTGACCTTCCCCCGTAGTGGGTTATCAAGCCCTTGCGTAGACGATATAGCTGATTATAAGGGCAAAAAAACGATTGGGTCGCCCTAAGCTGCATAAGACAACAAGGCGGGTTCAGGTTATCAACTACCTGAAGTGGTCGCGTCATTTTAAGCGGTACCAGGCCGACATAAAATGAGTCGAATAGCGTTTGCTTTCGTTGCATGGTCGTTGACCAATTAGAGTCGTTTGTAGTAATTCAAGGTAACCGACGCGGCATTGCCGCGCTCACTCAGGGTGAAAAAGCCGTTCCCCGCTTTATCGAACCCGATTGCCTCGCCTTGGGGCTCGATTAGATACGGTAACGAGCGAGGTTGCTGGGTAGTTAGTATTGCATAAAGACCCTCTTTAGTAGATCGTCGCCAGTAGGCGATGCCCACGTAGGTTTTCAACACGATGTTCGTCCCATCGGGCGAGATACTACCCGAGGTCACTAAACTAAGGGGTACTTCCCCCCTAAAGGTGGCGGTGGAAACCGATGCCGTATTTTGTGGATACGCCAACTGGTACAGTCGAGCTTTGTCGGCTGCTTTGGTGACGATCCACAAATCGCGCGTCAAGGGGTCTAACAGGAGCGTTTCGGCATCGTGCGGGCCGTCCGCATAGCGAAACGCAATTCGATCAACCGAGGAGACCATAGCCGTCAACGAGGTTGGTTCAGCCAGCCGGTAGATGTAGTTTTCCGCGTTACCCCCCGCATTATCCCCTATGTCGGCTACGTACAGGTAGGAAACTCCGGACTGGGGACCAGGGCCAATCGCCATATCTTCCCAATCCCGATTCATGACGCCCGGAACGGGTAACCGTCCGATCAGTTTACCCGCGTGCGAAAGTAAATTCAACTGGGACGGATTACCGCTGTCTTCCTCGACCCAAAGGTAACCGTCCATCGCCTGGCTGTCGGCGATCCCTGACGCTTCATCTATCAGTCCCGGCTCAACGGGTACCCGCTGGGGAACGGTTTCCACGGTAAAGGTGGGGTCCAGTCCTTTTTCTGGCGCACAGGTGGCCACCAGTAGGATCAATAGCATAGCGGCCAGACCTTTCCAAGAATGGGGAGCCAGTAAACATTTATTCAATAATCGTCTCTTGGTATACGCCAGGGCGCTGGT
Organism: Stigonema ocellatum SAG 48.90 = DSM 106950; assembly: GCA_016903675.1. GTDB lineage: Bacteria > Cyanobacteriota > Cyanobacteriia > Cyanobacteriales > Nostocaceae > Stigonema > Stigonema ocellatum. The sequence goes on from JADQBA010000092.1 coordinate 17,509, forward strand.
CCGAAATCGTAGTTGGGTCATAAAAACAGGCCGGATTGGTTGGTTTTAACAAACGCGATGCGTGTATCTAAGCAGGCTTGAGCGTCTCGTTGGAGGTTCCTCGACGCACTGACAGGATACTTCTGTTTTGGCCAGCACGGTAGGATTAGTCAGTCAGACTGGTTTTACGCTCAATCCGGGATGGTAGCCGGGCTACCCCTGAGTACCCGCCAGGCTACCGCTTTGAGTTGGGAAAAATTCAGGGTAAAGAAGGCCAGGGCCAGAGCCAGATACACCCATCCCAAATAGGTCAGCACTTTCACACTGGCGACCGGATCGTGCTGGTAATGAAAGGCCAATCCGATCTGGGTGCTGAACAAACCAACCAGGATAGCGGCATGCCACAGACTAAGCCGGAACCGAAGGAGTACGGCCACTCCAAAGAGCGACTGGGTGGCCGTTAAGAAAAATTCTTCATGCTGGCGGGCGTCTAAAGGCAGGGCCGTGAGTGCAGATGCCCCAACACTCATGGCCAGCGGCAGCATACCAATCAGCAGCGTCCACTGATTAATTTTATCACTGATCATGGCCGTGAGCCCAGCCCCGGAGCGGCCAGCCAGCACAAACAAGACCGCAATGGAGACGGTTGGGGCTTCACTGGCCAGCGGTGCCAGCCACTGGATCAGCAGAAACTCATCGATTCCTACCTGGCGACCCGCCTGCACGATTGATTCAGCGAACGGCTCGGCGCATACCAAAATCACACCACTGGCCACCGCCGTAAGCAGACCGATGACCCCCCACTGCTGCGCTTTGGGCAGCCTCGACAAGGCGGCTGCCGGGCCAGGTTCCTCAGCTTCCTCCGTTTCCTGGGCCTTTGGGGTATGGCTAACCCGCCATAAATAGCCACCAAACAACCCCGTCAGGATGAGCGTATCCCATAAGCCGATCTGATCCTTGAGCAGGATGATAAAGGCGTACATACTGGCACCCAGCAGAAAGCCGATCTCCAGTCCGTTAGCGGGTTGCAGGTCAATAGCCCGCTGTCGGGTCTTGTACCAATGCAACACGGCCATCAGCGGCCAGGCAAGCCCCACCAGCAGCCGGTTGGCTCCCGTCATGTTAGCCGCAGCATAATGAACATACATCGACTGGGGATTCTGACCTGCCTGAAACGCGTAATAAATATCGACCGCGTATTCGGGCAGCACCGTCACCAAGGCGACTAAGGCCAGGATCAACCCTTGGGAAACAAATCGTTCGGCACTTTCGGCTCCCCAGGACAAAAGGAAACCGGCGGCTAAGATGGCACTGCCATAGCAGCCAACGGCGACCAGGGCACTGGGATGCCAGCTACCAAAACGTAGCACTAGAGCCGGTAGGGTGGCCATAACGGCGAGTAAGACGTACACAATAAACGAACGCATACGGACAATGGAGTTAAGGTTTACAGGTTAACTTTATACCAAACACGCAAGGGTGCCTAACGCATGGACAACCGGCTTATATCGCCGGTATTTTCCTGCTGGCTTCTTTATTCACCCTCCTCTTCGGTGTTGTTCATGGCCGAGAGCAGGTCATACGCCCCGGCAATAACAATTCGGTTACCCGGCTTAAGGCCAGCGGGCAGGGTAACGGCCTGATACCCGTTTTCAGCCACGCCTATCCGCACCGGGATCGGCCGAAACCGATACCGTACCCCTTCCCCCTGGCCTTCTTTTTCTTCCAGCACAAAAATCTGGGATTGATTGCCGGACTGGACGATGGCCGCTTCGGGCAGGGCCGGAACCGGCTGGGAAGTCGTTTCGATCACGGCTTTGAGAAAGGTACCCGGACGCAGGCCCGACGGTGCGTTATCCAAGGAAGCATACACCGACACGGTTCGGTCCGCATTGGTTTCCCGGTTGATAAGCCGGATGCGACCGGTGTATTCACGCGGCATTGCAGCGCCCCCCGGTCCAATGAAACTTATCCTCACCCGTTTCCCCACCTGCACCTGGGCCACATCCCCCTCGAAAACGGTGAGCTGGGCTAGGAGTCGGCTGGCATCGACGATTTCAAAAAGAACATCGTTAGCCGCCACATACCGGCCCCGGTTGACACCGGCCACGGTCACCGTTCCGCCGATGGGAGCCCGTATGGCAACGGTACGGCTAATTTTACCGCCTTTCAGTACGGATGAGGGAATGCCCAGCAGGGCCAATTGCTGACGAAGCCCCTCCGCCCTGGCCCGGAGCGTACCCAGTTCAGCCGTTGCCTGCTGCAACGTTTTTAGCGCCCCAACGTTCTGCTGACTCAGTTCCCGTTGCCGCTCGTACTCCTGCTCCTGAAAGGTCAATCGACTACTCGTCTCTAAGTAATCCTGCTGTAGGCGGATAAATTCAGGATTTTCCAGAACGGCCAGTACCTGGCCTTTGCGGACGGCCGTGCCGGGCAACAGACTGGATGAAACCAGGATGCCCCCATAGGGCGTTGAAACGGATACCTGTTGCTGAGGGGGCGCATTAAGCGACCCGTTCACCCGGATCAGGTTACTCAGGGTTCGGGTTTCCAGTGATCCCAAGCGAATACCTGCCGTCTGAAACTGGGTTTCGGATAACTCGACCGTACCGGCTTCTTCTTTTGATTCGGCGGGTTCCCCGGTTTTGGCCGGAGCTGCCGTTTCACTCGATTTAGAGGATTTGTCTTCCTGCTGACAGGCCGTTTGGCTACTCAGTACGATAAATAGGGCGAGCCATAGCCGCCGACTAACGAATGGATGGTTCATGGTTGCGTACTTCCCAGGATAAATTCAAGGTTGATAACCGTTTGATTGTACTCATTGAGTGCGGCCAAATAACCCGTTTGAATACCAATGACGGTGCGCAGGTTTTGGAGCAGTTCCACATAGCCGATTTCGCCCGCCCGGTAGGACCGCTCGGCCGTCTGTCGAATCAGCGCAGCCTGGGGCAGTGCCGATTGCTGAAAATAGGTGAGCGTCTGCTCATTCTTACGGTAGGTCTGCACCAGTTCGTCGTAAGCCCCCCGCAGGCTTCGCTGCCGGGCAGTCAGGCTCGCTTCGGCTCGCTGCTGGCCTAATTCGGCGGCTTGGACCCGGGCCCGCAGGGGCTTGGCAATCAGCGGAAAGGAGATACCTACCTGTCCGTACATAAACCGGTGGGCCGCGTTATAGTATTGTTCCGTTCCGTCTGCCATTGGATAAAATCCCCGCAGCGACTGATTCGTCAGCGTCAGGGCGAAGTCGGGTTTGAGTCGCGCCCGCTCTACGTCCGTTTCCCGCCGGGCCAGGTTAATTTGCTGGATTAACAGGGCCAGTTCTGGATTTTGCACCAGAGCGGTTGAATCGATGAGCGGCAAGCGGAGAGACCGGACGGTCAGTACCGAATCGCCCACGCGGGGCAGTGTCTCGGTCCCCAGCAACGTTTGCAGGCGTCGAAGCCGGATTAGTTCATCCGACTGGTTTTGCCGCAAGGCCATCTGGAGCTGCCGGGCTTCTACTTCGGCCGCTGTTTGTTCCAGCAGTGTACCCTCGCCGGTGCGCTTTCTTACCTCAGAAGCCTGCACCACCGCCCGCAGCAGACTATCTTGCCGGAGCAGTTCGCCCCGCAGGGAGCGGAGGTACACCAGCTCGTAGTACGCTGATTTGGTTTGGAGGGCCAGTTCCTGACGGGTCACGCGTCCTTCGGCTTCGGCCCCGACAACGCGGGCATCCAGGAGTCGGCGCTGGCTTCGGATGAGGGCCGGGGCAGGAAATCGCTGACCCACCGAGATCGACTGATCAAAATAAGGGCTGTTATACTGGCCCAGCGAGACCGACAGATCGGTTTTGCCCAGGTCGGTGGCCGTGCCCCGTAACGCCTGCTGTACGCCAATCGTCAGGGCGGAGACCCGGACCTGCGGGTTATTCTGAAACGTTTGCTGAAGCGCTCCTTCCAGGGAGAGGGGCCGGGTCACCGGGGCCTGGGTGTTCACTTGTGCCGATGCACTCGTAGCCCCGGCCACCAGCGAACCAGCCAACAAGCCAATGAGTAACCAACTGGGAGCGATGCCCGACGTTGGCTTCGGCGAGGTAACCCCGTCGGTTTCTTTCCTTCGTTGACCAAACCAGCTTTCCTCTAAGTAGTACAGAATGGGCAGGACCAGTAAGGTCAGCAGCGTCGCTGTTATCAACCCGCCGATGACGACCGTGGCCAGCGGTTTCTGCACTTCCGCACCCGCTGTCGTGGACAGGGCCATCGGCAGAAAGCCTAGGGAAGCTACCGTGGCCGTCATCAAAACGGGGCGCAGCCGCACGGCCGTACCTTGATAAATGACCTCGTGGAGGTCGCTGACACCCTGCTCGCGTCGAATCCGGTTGAATTCAGCCATGAGCACAATGCCGTTGAGCACGGCCACCCCAAACAAGGCAATAAAGCCCACGCCCGCCGAAATACTAAAGGGCATGTCGCGCAGCCAGAGAGCCAGCACGCCCCCAATGGCTGATAGCGGAATGGCCGTGAAAATCAGGGCAGCCTGCCTTACCGACCCAAACGTGACAAATAGGAGCAAAAAGATCAGGCCAAGGGCCACCGGCACCGCAATAGTTAGGCGCTCTCGGGCTTCGATCAGATTCTCAAACTGCCCGCCGTAGGTGATCGAGTAACCAGTGGGCAATTTAACCTGGGCGTCGATTTTACCCTGTAAGTCACGGACCACACTCTCCACGTCCCGACCCCGGACGTTAAAGGCAATGGTCAGCCGCCGTTTGGCATCTTCCCGCTGAATCTGATTCGGCCCCGGCTTGAGGCTGACGCTGGCTAACTGACCCAGCGGCACAGGCGTTCCTTCAGGTACCGAAACGGTCAGGGCCCGCACGTCCTCAATGTTTCGGCGGCTCTGGTTGGCCAGCCGGACGACCAGATCATACCGGCGTTCTCCCTCGTAGACGATGCCCGCACTCTCCCCGGCAAAGGCCGCGCTGAGGGTTCGGTTTACCTCATCGACCGAAAGACCGTAGCGGGCTAGGGCCTCGCGGTCCACGGCCACCACAATCTGGGGTAGTCCCTGCACCTGCTCCACGTACAAATCCGTGGCACCCGGCACCGTCCGGACGATGCGCCCAAGCTGGCCCGCCAGTCGCTGCAACTCGGTGAGATCCTCGCCGAATAATTTGACGGCCACGTCCTGCTTGGCCCCCGAAATCAACTCGTTGAACCGCATCTGGATGGGTTGCTGAAACCCGTAGGTGACACCGGGAATCGCTTCGAGGGCTTCCGCCATTTGGCCCGCCAAATCCTCCTGATTATCGGCCGACGTCCATTCGGACTGGGGCTTGAGCAGGACCATCAAATCCCCGGCTTCGATGGGCATGGGATCGGTGGGAATCTCACCCGCCCCGATTTTACCAATCACTTCCCGCACTTCGGGAAACTGTTTGAGTAGCAACCGCGCCGATTGCAGAAACTTATCCTCGGTTTGGCTAAGCGACGAACCCGTCAGGGTGCGCAGTTCCACGGCGAAATCGCCCTCGCTCAGTTCGGGAATAAATTCGCCCCCTAAGCGGCTGAAGAGCCAACCGGCCCCCACCAGTAGCCCGGTGGCTATGCCCAGTACGAGCCATTTAGCGCGCAGTGCCCACCGGATAGCGGGATCATACAACCGGTGGAAGAAGCCCATCATCCGGTCGGAGAGGGTCGGCTGCTGACGGATGTTTTTACTCAGCAGCAGTGCCGATACCATGGGTACGTAGGTCAGGGAAAGAATGAATGCCCCTAAAATAGCGAAGCTGACCACCTGTGCCATCGGTCGAAACATTTTGCCTTCAATACCGACTAAGGCCAGGATGGGCAGATAAACAATGAGGATAATGATTTCGCCAAAGGCGGCCGAGGATCGGATTTGGCTGGCGGCTTGGTAGACCTCCTCATCCATTTGGGATTGAGTCAAACGGTTTACCCGGCGACCTACCAGATGATGCAGGGTGGCCTCGACGATGATAACGGCTCCGTCCACAATCAGGCCAAAATCGATGGCTCCCAAACTCATCAGGTTTCCTGAAACGCCAAACAGACTCATCATGCCGATGGCAAAGAGCATGGCCAGAGGGATTACCGAGGCCACCACCAGCCCCGCCCGCCAGTTGCCCAGAAACAGGATCAGGACGAAAATCACAATAAGGGCTCCCTCGATGAGGTTCCGGGTCACGGTATGGATGGCCCGGTTCACCAACTCCGAGCGATCTAGAAACACACGGATTTCGACGCCTTCGGGCAGCGTCCGTCGGATCTGGTCAATCTTGGTCTTTATCCGGGCAATGACCTCATTGGCGTTTTGGCCTTTCAGCATCAGGACGACGGCACCCACGGCTTCCCCTTCTGCGTTGCGCGTCAGCGCCCCATAGCGCACGGCGGAGCCGAAGCGTACCTGGGCCACATCCCGAACCAATATGGGCACGCCCCCGGCCGTGCGCCGGACGACGATGCGGCCCATATCGGCCAGACTCCCTACCAGGCCCTCTGAACGGATGAAATAGGCGCTGGGCTTTTTGTCGATGTAAGCCCCACCCGTGTTCTGGTTGTTTTTTTCCAGTGCCGTAAACAAATCACCGATGCTAAGACCATAGGAGCGAAGCCGATCCGGGTCAACGGCAATTTCATACTGTTTCAACAGCCCCCCAAAGCTGCTCACGTCGGCCACGCCGGGCGTACCCAGGAGCTGCCTTCGGACGACCCAGTCCTGAATTGAGCGCAGTTCCATGGGTGAATAGCGTTTCTCAAAACCGGGTTTTGCATAGATGACATACTGATAGATTTCGCCCAATCCCGTGCTGATCGGCCCCAATGCGGGTTCGCCCGTACCGGGTGGAATCTGAGCCCGGGCTTCGGATAGTCGCTCATCCACCTGCTGGCGGGCCCAGTACAGGTCGGTGGCATCTTTGAAGACTAAGGTAACGACCGACAAGCCAAAGCGCGAGATGGAGCGGATTTGGGTAATGTCGGGTATGGTAGCCATCGTCTGTTCGACGGGAAAGGTAATCAGCCGCTCTACCTCCTGAGCAGCCAGCGCCGGTGAACGGGTAATAACCTGCACCTGATTGCTGGTGATGTCGGGCAGCGCGTCAATCGGTAAGCGACGGAGCGCGTAGCTACCCCACCCAATCAGCACCAGCGTCAGCAGGCCAATGATGAGTTTATTCCGAATAGAAAATCGGATAATGGAATCCAGCATGAGAAGAAAAAAGATAAATAGCCAATGCCTTCATTCAGGGTGAATGAAAGGTACTTAAGCCGGTTTGGTCAAGCCAATCGGAGCAGCGAATTGGGGCTTAGGCTAGCTGGGGAGGCTGCCAGATATGAAGGGGAAAACTGGTCGGCCGGGAAGGCAAGTACGCGAAGCGCGTTGAAAAAAGGGGCAAATAAGCTACGGTTGGTTCAAGCGGCATCAGCGGGGCCGGAGGGGCCGTTACCGAGGCCGGACAGGCTGAACACGAACAAAACGGCGTGCAGAGATCGCCGTCGGAGAACGAGCCTACAGGTTGGTGGTGAGTGGAAAGGGTTATCGTGTACTGATGGGAGGACTGGTCATACGGGATAGCCTCGGTGCAGGGAAGTACCGATAGCACAAGTAAGTGCAGGCTTAACAACAGACAAACCAGTGATTTCACGGGTCAAAGGTAAGAAAGGTTCGCGTTTTTAAAACGTATTATTTCCAGCCCATGAGAGACTATATAGAAAATCCGATTTTACTAACTCAAGTTTACTGCTAATGGAGAGGGTTCAGAGTCAAGTCCTTATTATGACGGGTCAGACGTCAATTCGTTCAATAAAAGGGCAAAGATTTCTTTTCATTTTATATGTACTGGCTGTCAAATAGTAGCTTTTAGCGTTATAAACCTTAAATTAAAATTGTTCAGTTATACCTCGGTATTTTGGAATCAGGCTATTACACCAGTTCGCTTCTCAGCGAGTTAAAGTCACATCCATATTCAACGGACAAGGCTTTTCTGTGCGATGATTATTACGATACACCTTACTTCTCTTGAGATACCCAATTAATTTTTCGGACACAAACGGTCGCGCTGCATCGTATCGCCCCTAGTGACCGTCCCCGGCCGGGCCGCAGCCGGTCGCCGAAGCGGTCGGAAATTTGCCGACAGAGGCCAGCCACCTCTTTGTTTGGTTACGCCAATATTAGGCCCAGAATAACTGTTAAGAAAGCATCTCTTCAAACGCCCATTTAAAGCGACGATATCCGAATGTAAATAAGCTTTCCCAGTTTTACCGCTGCCCAATCTCAAATTGCCGTCTCGCAAATCAACGTATCATTTTCAACGATGAGTGTGAGTTAATAATACACTGTAGACTGCCAAGTGACGGATTTTACGGTCCGCCGCAGAGGTACCAAACGGCTAATGCATCCTGGTTGGTATTCAGATTGTAATAACTCGCGTCTGTGCGTTGATTTTACCTGTATCCTTAATACCATAGGAAGTATCAAGATCTCCTTCCATAAGGCTGTAGAAACGCTTAGATGGCTATCAGCCCTGTAGTTGTATCTTACTTATCGTCAGATCCTGTTTTACTATAGGTTTCCCTGATAGTGGAACACTCATATCCCATTCACAATAAGGAGCGGGAATGCTCCTGCAGTAATTGCCAACTCTATCGGTTTAATAAGGGCGCTTGCCCTCTTATTCTAAAGCCTATCGAAATGCTTATTTAATGTGTCCTGGCTTCAGTCAGCTTGGTTAAGGCTTCATTTTTAAGATTCTTCTGATCGCTTAACTATAACAAAAAGTACGACGCTATTTATCTGCTAGTTTACTTTTTTGTTTGTTATATATCTGGTAATCAGACAGATAACTCGCTAACTATAACAAAAAATACGTTTCCTGATCTAAAATGATCGATTTTATTGTAGCATTGATTTTAAGTAATGCACTGTAAATTAGCACAATAAAACGCCAACTATAACAAAAAGTACGGTATGTATTACTGATTTGAGTGGTTATAGTTAAACTCCGATAAAGCTTATGTGTTGATTACTAATCAATTAGACTTAAAGTATAACAAAAAATACGTTTGATTTTTTTGTCTATTGCTTAAGTGCTTGTTCGAATTTAACCCATTTACCTTCATAATCAGGCAGTTAATAGCTTAACTATAACAAAAAATACGTATATGGTGAAATTCTTTTGCCTAGCAAGGCTATTTTTAATAGATAACAAATTGATTATCAGATGTTTAAGATAACTATAACAAAAAGTACGTTCGCGAGACTTTTTTCATAAACAGTATTTGATTTTTTGTTTTTTTCGGTGGATACTTTTGTGAAATACCCTTATTTTTTTCCTTTCTAAACCCTGTTATCAAAGATTTGTGAAAAATCAATTCTTTTATTTGTAGATTTATTTTGATCTTTGATAGCTCTATAACTTTATGATTATCAGTATGTTATGCAGTCTAACTATAACAAAAAGTACGGTTTCTATAACAGTTTATACGGTTTCTATAACAGTTTATACGTTTTGTCTAGCCTCTGATATAACAAAATGTACGTGGTGGAAGAACAAGTATAACAAAAAGTACGATGCCCGATAACAAAAAGTACGGTGGAGAAGTGGATAAGTTTCGATTGCGTTATGTGTGTAGTTGGTTTATTTTTGTGAACATGGCACGCGGGCATAAAACACAGACACTTATTTATCAGGGCAATACACTGACGACGGCGCGGTATGAAATGTCTGCCCTACAAAAGGACATATTATATGTGCTCCAATCAGCGATCAAGTCGAATGATGCGGCTGATCAGGAGTATATCCTGCGTGTACGCGATATTATTATTGATCTGGATCGAGATCCTAGTAACGGATATACCAATTTAAAGAAGGCTTCTTGGGGTATGATGGACATCAAAATGGAGATGTTCATTAACGGAGAGTATGTGCAAGTAGTCCCCTTTTCCCGCTTTATATATAACGAAGGTGAAGGGACGATGCGGGTTACTATAGATCCTATCATGCGAGGTATGTTAACTAACCTAAAAGGGGGTAACTATACTACGCTAGGGAAAGAATCCGCAATGAAGGTGACCGGTAAATACTCGAAGCGGCTTTATGAAATGATTTCTCAGTGGAAGGATATAGGGATATTTAGTATCACTATATCCGAGTTGCGATCACGTCTAGCTTTAGTTGATACTGAAACTGGAAAAGAACTGTACTCAATGATTGGTATGTTTATGGAGCGTGTTATTGATCCCTCCATTAACGAGATTAATCAGCATACGGAATTATTGGTTCGGTATGAACTTATCAAGCAGGGTCGAAAATATACTGGACTTCGGTTTAAGATCAGCAAAAACACCATAGAGCAGGAATTGTTTCTGCCAACACCAACCGATTCTATGGGCATACTATCGGAAAAACTTGTTAGCCGGTTTGGTTTGCGGACTGATCAACGGGATGCAGTTATCGAAAAATATGATCAAAAGCTTATCAATAAAAAGATTTACGAGATTGAAAAAATGATTAGTGATGGACAAATTAAAAACATTGGTGCCTATACAGCAAAAGTGTTTGGTGTGCAGTAAATTGACTTTGTTTGTACTGTAGCGCTTTTCCTATTACTTGTCGATTGATAAACTATGATGCATCCTAATTCGCATGTCCAAAATTTTGTACATATGGGTAAATCTAAAAAAAGGGAGCAAATTCGTCACGTTCATTTTACGAATCTATTTTACTGTTCTGGCACTGAGTATCTCATGCAATTTAAAGATAGTCGATAGGGGGCTATCGTCGCTAAAATCATACTCGCCTTGCAGATTGACATGATGCCAGGTGTGGGTGTTAGTTTGCAGAATGGCTTCCAATAAAACCTTACGTTCCGCCGAATTCGCACAACGTTTGAGCTGTTCACTTAAGTACAAGAGATTCCAGTAATTGATGGCGTTCATGATTAAACGCTTACAGCCCTCAGCAATTAATTGTTCCTGATACGTAGCCCAGCCAAGCTCGCCATTATTGCCCAGATTGACGGCTTTGGCAAACCGATTCGCATGTTCCACGCGGGTTAGAATTCCCTCAACGGTTTCCCTCAACTGGGGTTCGCTGATATAACGCAGAATGTATTCCGTCTTGAACAAACGCCCTAAATCCCGTAATGCCCGGTAAAGTGGATGCTGTCGGTCATACGAATTAAGCCGCTTAAAAAGCAGTGATGCTTTAGCGTAGCCTAGTTTGATCGTGGCCACCAAACGCAGAATCTCATCCCATTGACTGACAACATGCTCATAATCGATACGCGCATCTGGCCCAATCCGACACCCCTGCTCTTTATAAATTGATACGGCATCAAGGCTGTAAAGCCGCTGTCGATGGATCGAGGCAAAGCGAGGACGAAACTCCACGCCAATCAGGCCGGTAACCCCGAAGATAGGTTCCGAAAAGCCGTGCTGGTCGGTGGCGTGGGCGTCAGGTGTAATCACTTCATTATACGTAATGGCGTCCAGCATGTACGGGGCTTCCCGATCAGCGGCACTAAACGCCGTCGAATAAATTAACTGACCGGCTTCATCCAGATGGGAGTAAATCGTAATGCCCTGACCATTGCCAAAATACTTGTAAGAGGCTGAAGCCCGTAAGAGGGGAATTGATACGTCATATTTCTGACCATCCGAGCCGGTTTGAATAAAGTTTGCCCGGCGCCGAAACTGTTCGGTCAGGGGTAATTCGTTGCTTTTGGTTAGAATCAGATCGTTGGCCTTTAAGACGCTTTCGGGCGAAAAGTAGTGAGTTGCCACGGTTTCCAGACTGTTGATCGGAATGTTTTTGGAAATCATGGCCATTTTGCGAATGCCAATATTCTCCCCATAACCAATCAGGGCGGCTAACAGCAGGCTATTGTCGGGTCGAGACGGTTTGTGAGCGAAACCCTGGTGTTCAAAGGCGGACAGAAAGTCCGTTAACTCATCCACGTCCAATAGCACATCCCGCAACGAGATGACCCGGCTGGTTGGATAGAGATTGGTTTGAGGAGATGGTTGTTCTGATTCTCGCCCCCGGTAACGATGTAAATGCCAATCCCCGGCCTTGTCGAAATAAACCTGGGCGTTGGTGTTGAGGTGCTGGTTGGTCAGCCTAAACTGGGCATTGAGTCGCTCATTGATCTTGGCTAACGTTGGTTCTGCTTTTTCATAGCGAAGTAGATTAGCTTTTTGTAAATACGCCTGACGATGGATCTGCCACTGGCGACGGGGTATCAGGTATTCATCAAAAGCACGATGTTCATAGGAGGACAACACATTTAGACTGCCATCCCGTAAATGATCACGGATCTTCCAAAACAACAGCGCTTTGTAGAGTGATACCCGCAATTTACCGGTTAGGGTGAAAATGCGTTGCCGGTCCGCCAAATCCAGAAAGTCGAGAGGAAGGTTATTACTTTGAGTGATTTCGCCCTTAGTGGCTTGAAACAAGCGAAGGGCGGCTACCAGGGAGGGGGGTGAGCTTTGCTCATCGAAAACTAAGGCTTGGACCACTCCTGCCACACGAGTCTGAAGCTTCAGCGACGCTCTTTCCAAAGTGTCATAGAAGTCATCCCGGTCATGAATGGACTGATTGACCGTTTTCAGATCGATCAATCGCTCTTTATCGGTTTGCAAATCGATACCCGACAGGCGATGACGTTGAAATAAGTCCCGAATCTGGTCAATCTTCTGGGCAGCCTCCAGGCCCGGCAAATCAACGATTTCTTCGATCTGAACCAGCGCCTGAATATGGATGTCGCTCCGCCGGGTGACCCGGTGGACCAACTGGGCGTTGGCGTATCGGCTTTCGAACTGCTCATCCTTGAGGGTTTGTTCACATTCATTGAGAATGCTGGTTACCGACTGTCGCAGGGTGAGTACTAGTGCGTCACCCACACTTAAGTACTGATGAATAATAAATGCAATCAGTCGTAAGTACCGTTCGCTGGTGCGTTGAACGGTTTGTTTGGACTGGGTGTCTAATACGTATTGCGCATAGTAGCGGATGGCATCATCCGATAAATTTAATCGGACAATCAAGGGAGCCAACTGAGAAAAGAGTAGTTTTAATTCCCGGAATAACTCGACCCGCTGCTTAATTTGACCTGGCTGCATCGACTGACTAATTCGTTTGAAGTGAGTGAGCCGATACGGAAATAACTGAGTAGCTGAACCGGGTGGGCTGCTCTGCCGCCCCAATAGCGTATCCAATAATTGGCTGTCGTTTTCCTGGAGGTAGCGGTCAATAATTTGCTCCAGATTCGCTTGAAAGGATTGCAGCGCTTCAATTAGGATAAGCCGCAGCGTATTATAGGGGGGTATTTCAATCCGGCGTTCCTGCAAATAACCCGTCAGGGCATCCAACACTAGAGCAGGGCGGGTTTGGAGGTGGGCCAATCGCTGGGCTTCTACCAGTAATTCCTGCTCGTGGGTCCGATCAAAAGCCTGATAGCCTAAATGAGCTAAAATGGTTTCTCGGTGGCGGAAGGCTGTCCGGCTGCGGGTATATTTAGTTAAATCGATTTGGTTGGGATCAAGCTGCGTTCTTGCACAGAGCCAATTGATGATGTCAGGCTCAAATCGATCGGCCACGAAGAAGCGGTTAGTGATTCGGAAGTAGCCAAGTTGTAGCAAAAAGCCGATTTTATTGGTTGAGGATTGGATTTGCCCCATATAGGTCGTAGCCCAGGTTGGCAAATCCAGCAAGATGGTTCGGTGCTGTTGAGTTAATACAGGCGGGGAATCAAATCGAATTCGCTCTTCAGCAGAGATAAAGGCTCGACGTGGCATTCAACAGACGATTGAAAGTAAGCACTGCTCATGGGGAAAATAAATGATTAGGAATAACTGAGCAACGCATAGACCCACTGAGTAGCCAATAGGAATCATTCTATCTGCAACTGCGTACTACGACTGAGTGACATCAAAATAAATGGATATTAAAGGTGGATTTCGCGAACATGGTATTCTACGCTATGTACGACATCCTTTGTATCTGGGGATGATTCTGGCGCTGTTTGGCGTTCTTGTATATCAACCCACCTGGGCCAACCTTATTTTCCTTTTGGCCGCCAGCCTTTACATACGCATTGGAATTTATTTCGAGGAGCGGAAACTCATCGAGGAATTCGGTGAACTCTACAGGCACTATCGCCGACGAGTTCCCATGCTCGTGCCACACTGGTCAAAAACTGGTTAGAACGTACTTCGTTTGATACGTTGATCGACAGATGATTCAACATGCTTAATTCTAAATACCTGCCAAGGCTATTGACTCAAGTTTTCTGAGTAAGCAACTTGCCGGTTATGTTGACTGTTACACTATCAGCCTATTAATATAAGGACTATTCGATGACATTGACGACCACTTATTTGCAGGAAACGTTTGCTGGTACGTTCGAACTCGCGTTACTGACTGACATGGCGCAGGCAGGACTCTATAAGCGGGTGCCCACGGGTGCTTATTTAATTCGACCCGGCGAATACATTCGGTCCGTACCCATTATTATTCGCGGTTCGGTCAAGATCATGCGACCGGATGAGCTGGGTCGGGAAGCCCTTCTGTATTATCTGGGCGGTTTAGATTCCTGCGCCATGTCGCTTACCGGCTGTCTGGGCCAAAAGAAAAGTGAGATCACGGCCCTGGTCGAAGAAGAAACCGAGCTGATTGCCATCCCCATGGAAAAAGTCGATGAGTGGATGTGCCGCTATTCAACCTGGAAACAGTTTATATTTCATACGTACCAGAAGCGATTTAACGATCTGCTAGGGACAATCGATCAGGTAGCGTTTCATAAACTCGACGAACGGCTACTGGCTTATCTGCGTAAAAAGACCCAAAGCTGCCAGTGTACCGTCATTTCAATCACCCATCAGGAAATCGCCCAGGAACTGGCTACGTCAAGGGAAGTGATTTCCCGCTTGCTGAAACAGCTGGAGAAAGCAGCCCATATAAAATTGATGCGCCATAAAATTGCCATACTCTAGGAGAATTCGGGGTTCCTGTAACATTTGTCACGGAAGCCTAAGAGAAGGCCCGCTACTTTCGTTAAAAAAATAGCGTTTATGACCACTCTGCAAGTCGCTGGTTTCTCTTCATCCATTCTGATTGGTATTAGCCTGGGCTTACTAGGGGGGGGTGGCAGTATACTGACTTTGCCCGTTCTGGTATACCTGCTCCACATTAATCCAATCCTGTCAACGGCCTATTCCCTGTTCATTGTCGGCACTACCTCCCTGGTAGGGTCAATCAATTACATGAAACAGGGGCTAATTAATTACTCGGCGGCTGTTGCCTTTGCACTCCCTTCCCTGGTTACGGTCATCCTGGCCCGTCAGTTTATGCTGCCTTATATTCCCGCTCAACTTCCGCTTTGGGCCGGATTTGTGCTGACGAAACCAGTCGCGCTGATGGTTCTGTTTGCGCTGATTATGCTGGCCGCAGCCTATTCAATGATTCGGGAGAACAAAGCCGTCTCCGTAACTGAGCGGGAGGATAAGGAGACTAATTTTCCCGTCATTGCCCTGGAGGGCGGGCTGGTTGGCCTGGTGACCGGTATCGTTGGGGCGGGTGGGGGATTCCTGATTATCCCGACGCTGGTGCTCTTTGCCCGGTTGCCCATGAAAACAGCCATTGGTAGTTCGCTGCTGATTATAGCCTTCAATTCACTCGTTGGGTTTACCAGCAGTCCAGCCGACCAGGTAATCGATTGGGGATTTCTGAGCGTATTTACCGCACTTTCCGTGGGCGGTATTTTTCTGGGCAGTCAGTTGGCCCGCTATATCGCCGGGCAGCACTTGCGGAAAGCCTTTGGCTGGTTTGTGCTGGGCATGGGTGTATTCATCCTGACAAAAGAGCTGCTTTTTAGATGATTTTGAGGGCTGTGTGACAAGTATCACAGAACCCCGGAGATCCACTTCCTAGTTTTGATTCAATATTTAGTCCGTATGTCAATCCAATCGTTTTATGAAAATTGAGCAGATTTATACCGGTTGCTTATCGCAGGGAACCTACTATATCGAAAGCAACGGGGAAGCCGCTGTCATTGATCCCTTACGGGAAGTGGCTTCGTATATGGAGAAAGCTCGTAGCGATGGGGCGACGATAAAGTATGTATTCGAGACGCACCTGCACGCTGATTTTGTGTCGGGTCATCTTGACTTAGCCCGCCAGGCAGGCGCACCAATCATCTATGGCCCCAACGCACAGACTGGCTTTGAATCGTATAGTGCCCGCGCCGGAGAAGAGTTTCCACTGGGTGCGCTAACGATTCAAGTACTGCATACACCGGGTCATACGATTGAATCGAGCTGTTATCTGCTCCTGGATGCGGCCCGGCTGCCCATCGCGCTTTTTAGTGGCGATACCTTGTTTATTGGCGATGTTGGGCGACCCGACCTGGCACAGGGATCCGCATTGACCACGCCGGATTTAGCGGGTATGCTCTTCGATTCGCTTAGAACCCAGATTATGCTTTTACCGGACAACGTAGTGATTTATCCGGCTCACGGAGCGGGCTCCGCTTGTGGCAAGAGCATGAGTAAAGAAACCAGCGATACGCTGGGCAATCAGAAACGGGTCAATTATGCGCTCCGAGCCGACATGAGCCGGCTGGAATTTATTCAGGAAGTAACCGACGGACTAGCCAAACCGCCCGCTTATTTTCCTGAAAACGTCCGCATGAACCGGGAAGGCTACGAACAGATTGACCGCGTGTTGAAACGGGGAGCGCAGCCACTTAGTCCACAGGCTTTTGAAGCGGCCGCCAACCAGACCGGTGCACTCCTGCTGGATACCCGCGACGCACAGCTCTTCGCTACCGGGTTTGTGCCCAACGCCATTAATATTGGCTTGAATGGGCAGTTTGCTCCCTGGGTGGGCGCACTCATCCCAGACGTGAGGCAGCCAATTTTGCTCATTACAGAAGCGGGCAAAGCGGCTGAATCGCTGGTTCGATTGGCTCGTGTGGGTTACGATCAGGTTATTGGCTACCTGGATGGCGGACTAAACGCCTGGATCAATGCCGGTCTTGAGGTTGACCACATGCCGTCTCTTTCAGCCGATGAAGTGGCCACTCAGTTAGCGCTGGATGAGCTTACCCTCGTGGATGTACGTAAGCCGGGCGAGTTTGCCGCTGAGCACATTGATGGGGCGATTAACCTACCCCTTGATACGTTGAATGACAGGATGGCTGAAATAAAAAAAGAAGGGTCGGTCTATGTGCACTGCGCAGGCGGATACCGCTCCATGATGGCCCTGTCGATTCTGAAGGCCCGTGGCTTCGATAACCTGATCGACATTGCCGGTGGGTTTGCCGCTATGCAGCAAACCGGGCGTTTCAACACGACTAATTTCGTCTGTCCCGCTACCCAGCAGTAATTTATCAAGATCATGACTGAAAATCATCAACACTGGGAAACCGTTTACCGGACCAAACAACCCGATCAGGTAAGCTGGACGCAGGCTATTCCCCAAACATCGCTGGCGTTCATTCGCCGTTGCCAGGTACCCAAAACAGCCCCCATTATCGACATTGGCGGTGGCGATAGTACCCTGGTTGACTTTCTCTTAGCGGATGGTTACGAGCATATTACCGTACTTGACATTTCGGCCCACGCCCTGACCAAAGCGCAGCAACGAATCGGCAAGCAGGCAAACCGGGTCAACTGGATCGTGAGTGATGTGCTGACCTTCCGGCCAACGGCGACCTATACCATTTGGCACGACCGGGCCACGTTTCATTTTCTGACTTCGACGGATCAGATTGCGACCTACCTCCAGACGGCCCGACAGGCCGTTACTGGATTCATGACTATGGGTACCTTTTCGGAGAATGGGCCGGACCGATGCAGTGGACTGGCCGTTAAACAGTACTCTGAACCGGAGCTGGAAGAGCAACTAAAGGCGGGCTTTACGAAGCTTCATTGCGTGACGGAAGATCACCAAACCCCGTTTGGTACCACCCAGAATTTTCTGTTTTGTCACTTTAAACGGAATTTGTCAAATAGCTTATAGCCAATTTAGTACCTTATGGAATTTCTGCATACAATCCGGCAACCCTGGCCCTGGTACGTAGCTGGGCCGCTCATCGGCCTTACCGTTCCCACGCTGCTACTGATCGGCAATAAGTCATTTGGTATCTCGTCGTCGCTTCGACATATCTGCGCGGCCTGCCTGCCGGCTAACATTTCCTTTTTTCACTATGACTGGAAGAAAGAAGCCTGGAATTTATTTTTTGTGGCGGGTGTGCTACTGGGTGGTTTTGTCGCCACCCGCTTTTTGGCCAACCCTGACTCGATCAGTATAGCCCCGCGGACCGTAGTGGCTTTACAGGCTCTGGGGATTCAGGATTTTTCGGGACTGATGCCCGCCGACCTATTCGCCCTGTCGAATCTGTTTACGCTCAAAGGGTTGTTCTTCAGCGTTATTGGCGGGTTGATGGTGGGCTTTGGAACCCGGTGGGCCGGCGGTTGTACATCGGGGCATGCCATCATGGGCCTCTCCAACCTGCAATGGCCATCGTTGGTGGCAACGATTTGTTTTATGGTAGGAGGCTTTGTGATGACGCACCTTTTACTGCCGTTTATTTTCGCCTGGATCAACTAAGCCATCTTTCCCCATGAATCAATCCCTTCCCCTAAAGCCGCGTTCATCGACTGTCCTGGGATCTCTCCACGAAGCGCCCGGGGCAAAAACTAAACCCGAAACGGGGCTTGCCAATCTAAAGTACCTGATTGTCGGTCTGTTGTTTGGCGTTGTCTTCGTCAAAGCTGAAATCATTTCCTGGTTCCGGATTCAGGAAATGTTCCGGCTGGATTCGTTTCACATGTACGGGGTTATCGGCAGTGCCGTTGTGGTAGGGCTCCTATCCGTACAATTCATTAAGCGCTTCGGTATCAAAACGATGACTGGCGAGCCGGTTCATATTGCGCCAAAGAAATTTCACCAAGGCCAGATCTATGGCGGGCTTATTTTTGGCTTGGGCTGGGCTATTACCGGCGCTTGTCCAGGCCCCTTATTCGCTCAGATTGGCAGTGGGTATGGCCTTGTGGCGGTTACACTGCTGAGTGCTATAGGAGGTACGTGGCTGTATGGCTACTTTCGGGAGAAACTGCCGCAGTAATAGGGTCGCTTACGTTTCCACACGGCGGTTTTCACGATTTATAGTATAACGGCCTGTCCTGGTTCGGTCAGGTAATGAAACTGAATGCCTAATTTCTCAACGTAAGGCCCGTATGTTTCATACCGTTGCTGGAGAAAGAACGATTTGGCATACCCATCATGGACGGGCAGGATCTGTTTGGGTTGCATCTGTTTGACAAAATTGGCTACCACAAGCTCGGTCAGAAACGGAGCCATGACGGGCAGTACCAGCAACTCGATCCCCTTATAATTCAGTAGGATAGGAGAGAACGAATCTGCGGGATTGAGCACCTGATTGTCAATGACAAAAGCAAACATCTTAGGTAAGTGATCGTCCAAAACGGGCTCATGAGGAACCGATATCGCTTGTAGGGTAAACGGACCGAGTTGAAGGGTTCCTTCCTCAATAACCCGCACAGGTATTGCCTGCGGGTGGAGTTTATCGGCGACTTCCTGCGTCGAAAATACCTGGGTTCAACTCAAGTTGGAGATTTCAGAGGCATAGAGCAATGGTCCCGCTCCGGCGTACAGGCCGTGCGGTGGATTCCGTAGCATTTTGACCGGGTCACGCCAGACCGGGTCACGCCAGACCGGGTCACGCCAGACCGGGTCACGCCAGACCGGGTCACGCCAGACCGGGTCACGCCAGACCGGGTCACGCCAGACCGGGTCACGC
>JADQBA010000255.1 GCA_016903675.1 Stigonema ocellatum SAG 48.90 = DSM 106950
TAATTGTAGTTCTGAATACTCATAACGGGCAGTAGTAATAGCATTATGCTGGCGAATTGAAACGGATTGGCTCATTTGTAAACTATCTGATTTATTGATGTTTATATTCATAACGAATTAAAAAGAAACTTATTTAAGATACTCTTTTTAAGTTATCTTTTTTGACGGACTAAACCTCTTTTTTTGACGGACTAAACCTCTTTTTTGACGGACTAAACCTCTTTTTTGACGTACTAAACCTCTTTTTTGACGGACTAAACCTCTTTTTTCGCTATATATATATGATAACAAATAGAACAAATACTTCAAATAACACAAAGATTGTGTTGCAGAAAAAAAACGGCATTTAGGGAGCTGACGCAAATCAATAGGACTGACACAGGAAGAATAACCAAAGGGGAAAGAAAAAACAAAAACACCAAAAAAGGAAGATTCCAAAGAGGGGGTCAACTATAAATATAGTTATAGCTGTTTCACGATTTGTATTTTTCTAAGAATAGCCAGTCTCTATAAAGTTAGCCTAATCACAACGGGGAAAAGAAAAGAATACCTGTTGCTCTTCCCTACTCGATTAGTGTCGTAGTTGACTGTATTATCCGCCTGGCCAATGGTCAATTTGCGAACCCGGTAGATTCCTCTTACCTTCCCCTTTCCCACGTTGAGCCATCCGGTAGCGAGGCGCGAAGCGGTCTTATAAAGAGCGAGACGGAACGCTATTTCGCTACGCTGCATACCGTTCTTCTCGCCCTACGGGGTTAGTAATCAGATATTTACAATTATTAACCTCACTGATTACTAACTAATTTTGTATACATTTTTAGTAACTTACTGATTATCAGTTAGTAATTGTATAATTTATTCCTACATGAGCGACCGAAAAAGTCTATCTGTCAGCGCAGGTACTCACCAACAATTAGAGCGGTTAGGCGACAAATTTGGCCTTTCTCATAAGGATTTGATTGCGGTAATGGCTCAATATTTCACCGTTACCAAGACCGATCCACGCGAAACTAAGGCCGATATACCCGACGTAGCCTTAAAGAAAATAGCCCAGAAAGTAGATACGCTGGATAAACGTATGATTGGATTTATCCGAGAGCAGGAGAAGGAGCTACTAAAGCCTATCCTGTCCGAAGTGCGCGCCATGCGGACCCAGATCGGGCAAGACTCAGGTGGTAGTGACACCATTACACCGGAGCACTTAGAGGAGCAGCTAACCGGTGTGGTCGGAGCGATTCAAACCCTAATGCGCCTTTCGTTCCGCACGGCCCTGGTCGATAATGCTTTACGCCCGGAGTACCGACAGCAGACTGACGAACTGATTCGCCAACAGGATAACCCCACCCAGCCATGATGACTAAAATAGGGGCAGGCGGTGCAGGCAGTTCCGGGGGACTGGTGGAATACTTAGAGAAAGAAAACAAGCTCAAGCCGGAACAGCAAGCTGAGTTATGGTTTAGCCAGCAGCGGGAGCAGTTGGCTGGCCAGGAGGTAGTGGCCCAGATTGACCACAACAAGCGCAATTTAGGCCGGGAGGATGCCAAGTACTATCAGGTGATCTTAGCCCCTTCACAGGCTGAATTAGCCCATATTGGCTCGGATTCTCAAAAGTTACAGGCCTTCACCCGAGCCGCGATGGAGCAGTACGCGGCCAATTTTGGAAAGGGAATAGAAAGCAAAGATTTAGTGTGGTTTGCCAAGATCGAACACAGCCGCCACTTCGACCACACCGACCGAGCCGTGCAACTGGGCGAGCAGCCGAAGGGCGTAGCCAAGACCGGCGACCAGACCCATATTCATGTGATTGTGAGCCGAACGGAGAATCTGCGCGAGTATGCAGCAGGGAAAAAAAACGAGCTGCATGAGCGCAAGAACCCCTACCACCTGAGTCCAATGACTAACCACAAAGCCACTACGAAAGGGGTGGTGGTGGGTGGTTTTGAGCGTAACAGCTTCAGCCAGCGCACCGAGCAGACCTTTGACCAGGCGTTCAACTACGAGCGTTCGTTAACCGAATCATTCCGGTTTTTGCACTGCATGAAGTACGGCGACGAGCCGGCCAAAGAGGAGATGCAGCGGCAAGCCGCAGAGCAGACCCTAAAACGCGCTCAGAGCCACGAACCCGGTCAACGGATAGGAATGGCCGAGCAACCCGGCCAAACGCTGGAAAACGAGTTTACCGACGATTTGCGGGCTGTCCTGAGTAAAGCCTACCAGCAGAAGGACGTAAACGATTTAGCCGCAGCACTGGCCACCGCGCAGGCCGAACGAGAGCGGCAGCGAGTCGCTGAGGAGCAGAAGGCCGAGGAAGCCCGTAAAGTGGCCTTAGAAGAAACCAAATTAGCCGAGCAGGAAAAGATCGACCGGCAACTGAAAATCGAACAGGAACTCCAAAACGCCCCTAAAATCAGTCGGGGCTTAAGCCGATGAACGAAAACAAGTTTTTAAGGAATCTGAGCCAGCAGAGTAGCCATAGTAAGGCCGTGGAGCCAACACCACCCCAGCCGGTTCGACGGAACGATACCACCCCTACGGAGTATGACCCCATCAAACGCCTGACGGATGAATTAAGCCGCCACAGTCGGGCCATCGAGGGACTCAACACCCGGATCGACCGTTTGGAGGGGCGGCCCCAAGCAGCCACCCAAACCGAGGTACGGGCGTTGCTGCACGAGGCCCAGGAGGGCGTTAGCTACACCATCGACAGCGAAGAGATAGCCGGGTTTTTGCTACCCAAATTGACTAAGGGAATGCCCAGCGCCGAGGAAATTAAGACCGCAGCCAACGCGGGGGCCACCCAGATCGCAGCCGCCGGGAACGCCACCGCCGATCAGATCGAGCGGTCGGGATCAGCCGCAGCCGAGCGCATCCGGTGGGCCGGTCAGAGCAAAGCCGACACCTTTGCCAACTTGATCGGCTTCACGAGTTGGAAAGCCGCTTTGCTGATTGGGTTGATTCCGCTGCTGTCGGGGATAGGGCTAGTCTATTTGCATCAAGAGAATAACCGCCAGCAGACGGAGATAGCCGGATGGAAGTCATTCGGCTTATGGGTCAGCGAGAAGTACCCAGAGGTGCGGAAGGTTTATGACAAATCTGACCAGTAGGCTGGCCACCGAAAAGGGGTAGTGACATCGTATGTCACTACTGGGCAGGCTCGCTTTTTATCCCCTTTTCCACCCTTTTTGGGAGTATTACTTTTTGGTATTATTCCGAGGGTTGTTTTATAACGACAGTTATGTTAAGAAACTATTCTTAGAAAACGACTTGCTTTTTTAGCTTTGACGATCTTTCGGACAGTAGCTTTACACTTGGTGAAAGGTTGAACGTTGCTGTGCTGACTCAGAAACAAAGGTCATGAACAATAGCAATTTCAGGCAGTTAGTAAGAAACTAATTTACTCAATGTTATGATTCACCTTCGTCTTCAACTACGCCCTGATGATTGGGCGTAGTTGTTTTGTTAGGAATGGTTAAATCTCACCCCTATATGACTCTGTAGCTCAATAGGTAGAGCAATTGATAGTCAAGAGTCAATAAATGACAGTTCGAGTCTGTCCGGAGTCACTTTTGTCAAATAACCTTCTTAGGGTAGTTATACGGAAAAGGTGCGACTCATTTGCCTAAAATCACTTCGGTGAGGGACAGGCAAACGAGTCGCACCTTTTCCGTATAACTACCTTACTACAGACCTAATACGAGCTAATAACTTATTTGGTTGCGTCGATGAAAATTTATTTCCCTGTAGTTAGTCTTCAAAACAGAGCTGTTTGGATAAACTAATCACATTTAAAGCAGAATAATAGGGTCGCTGACACAGTTGGAGCATGTTTGGCCTTTACCGCAAATAAATTTATTTAGAACAATGGACATTATTTTGGATGAACTAACCGCTGGACTGCCCAATACAACGCAGTTGATACACGCAGTTATCCGGCTGGTAGCCGCCACCCTGCTCGGTGGCGTGATCGGGCTACAGCGCCAACGATGGGGGAAGTCGGCCGGCTTACGAACGCACATTTTGGTGACGGTCGGCACGACGTTGTTTGTACTGGCTGCAGCAGGGAGCGGCATGTCATTGGATGGCATATCAAGAGTCATTCAGGGGCTTACTGCGGGGATTGGATTCATTGGCGCGGGGGCCATCCTCAAGGTAAGCAAGAGTCGGGAGATTCAGGGCTTAACAACGGCGGCTGGTATCTGGATAACAGCGGCAATTGGCGTCACTGTCGGGCTGGGCAGTCTGGGGCTGGCTCTACTGGGCACCGTCTTAACCTGGGTCATTCTCACGTTTGTTGGACGAATTGACTTTAAACAGCAGATTAAGCGAATCGAAGAGGAGAATCGGGAACGTAAAATTTAAAAAGCCAACTACTCCCACAGAGAAGCAGTTGGCAATAGAGCGTTTTTGTCCGTTAAGTCAATCCGTGTCTGACCGGCGCTAACCGGCCAAGTTTGTCGCTAACGCTTATTCATGAGCATGTAGGGGCTCTTTTGCTCCGTGTTCATGCGAGTGATGTAAGGCCGCTTCTTCCGCATGATGATGGGCATGAGTACTCAGGCCGAAAGCGGTATAGCCATGATGAGCCGCCTTTTGGTGATCGCCAGCGGTTACGTGCTTGGCTGCAGCCCGATGATTGTCGGCGGCCTGCTGGAAATACTCGGCTGCCTTTTGGTGATGTTCAGCTACTTTTTGATGCTCTTGAGGGTGATCGGTCATGATACTAGGGTTTTGAGGTAAAATAAATTAATCTTTTGTTCGCCCGTTGTATGGGTGCTTATAAGGTAACCCAAAGCCAATGGAAAAGTTAACCATTAGCGGAATCGACTGCCTCCGATAATATTTTTGAGTAATCCCCCCAATCCTCCTGAACTCAGGCCACCGTGTTTTCGTCGGCCACTTACACCAGCCAGCATAGCGATGAATGAGCCTAAGCCACCACCTCCCTGGCTTACAGTTCCTCCCGCTAACCCGCCCAACAGGCCGCCTAATCCCTTTTGTTGGCCCCGTTTATGGCCGCTGCCCAGCATTTTTCCAAGCACCAGTGGGGCTACAACGCCCAGCACGCCCTGGACCATCTGGGGGGATATATTAACATTCCTAAATGCATTACCAAAGCCACTGTTGGTCAAAAATGCGGGGGAAGTAGGGTCCTCTCCCTGCTGCCGGGCCTCTCCCGCTTTATTGACGAACTGGTTAAGAATGCTGAACTGTTCCTGACTAACCTGTAAATAGGCAGCCATTTCCTCCATTCGTTGCTGTTCCTGAGCTGTGTATTGGCCATCAGCCTTCGCCAAACTAATCACATCGGTGATGAACGAAAAGCGGAGTTGACTTCCCTTGAGCACATCGAGACATTTCTGCATGCTCACCTGAGAGGGATCATTGGCGATCTGGCGGACCTCCTGCTGCATATTGGGGGGTAGTTCAGCCGCCTGACTTACCAGATTTAGAAATTCTAATTCCTGAGCGGAAACATTGCCATCCGCTAAAGCCATCGTTGCAAGCGCCCCCAGATAAGCTCCTCGTTCGGGCAAGGGGTAGTTTTTCAGCAGGCTATTTTGTTCTGGTTCCATTGCGTCAAAAATAGTAAGGTAGTAGTTGAGTTGTGAAAACGGGATGCCGGGCCATACTCGTACCAACTACTTTAATCAGGAACGGTTATGGTTGATAATTTCTATTCAGTAACGATAGGCTATAAGTATCGTTTATTCTCATGCAAACCCGCCCATTTGACACAAGATCCCCGTCGTCAGTGGGAAAAGGAACTTCCTGATTTAACCTTTGAAAAAACAACTGTTATTACTCAGTCTTCCCTATTTTGTCGTTGGCACTGTATCCTACTCACGGAGTAATTAATAGTTACCAAGAAACACTTTGAATTACGTACATCAACTTTTAAACGTTATAATTCGTGAATCTTATCTTTCACAGAACCTGGTTAACATTCAAAAAGCAACGCACTGTTTTATTGGCTTTGATCAGCTATCAGGCGTCACTGATTCTTTCCTTTGGACAGTCCCCGTATGAACTTAAGACTGACCGGGAATTAACGCTGCTTGGGGTTGGTGCATTAACGGGAATTACCTCCCTGGTGCTCGAACAACAGGTAAAACCTTGGACGCCAAGCGAAATTGCTTTGCTGAATCGGAATACAATTAACCCGTTTGACCGATCAGCCACATATAAGTTCAATTCGACTGCCAATCAAATTAGCGATATGACGCTGTTGGGTACGGCTGCTGTTACAGGGTTGCTAGTCATAGCGACTAAACCAATGCGGCAAGACATCAAAACACTAGGAATCATGTACCTAGAAACGTTACTAGTAGTAAATGGTGTGCAATACTCGGTCAAAAATATAACGCAGCGCACGAGACCTTATGGTTACAATCCGGCAGTAGCAGTTGCTGAAAAACTGGACCGTAACACAAAGCAGTCTTTTTTTTCGGGCCATGCCGCCAACGCTTTCGCTACCGCCGTATTTACTGGTGAGGTGTTTCAACAGTATTTTCCGTATTCACGCTTGAAATCTGTTGTCTGGGTCGGGTCACTGGGCTTGGCTACGGTTACTTCGGTATTAAGGTATGAAGGAGGAAAACATTACCCCAGCGACTTACTGGTTGGTACGGCATTTGGCTCATTAGTCGGTTGGGGCATTCCGTATCTACACATGGTTAAAAACCATGATAACTTAAGCCGTCGGTTGGATGTCCGACCTTGGAGCAATGGCTCAGCTAATGGAGTCTACGTACAGTTACGAGTATTTTCACGCTGAAAGTAAAGAACCCCTATATAAATTCAAACGGGGTCATTTTTTTTCTTTGACTCTTTTAAACCGAGTCGGGTAAGCAGGTAGCCCGCCACGTTCTTTTCTACTTTGACCTTGCCTGTCTGTAACTCGTAGGCAAACTTATTGACCTCCTGAACCAGATCCGCTGAGTTCATAATTTGATTCACTACGTCGGCCCGTTTGATATTCCATTTCTCCAATAGTAGACGAGCATTTTGATATTGGGCATCAGATACACCTGCCAGAGTTGCCCCCCCTTTGATGGATTTATCCTCTACCGGAAGGACTATAGCCAGTGGTTGCCGTTTGATTGTAAATGAAACACTTTGGAAACTACGTCCTCGTTTGTATAGGGTATAATCTATTTGTAAATCAGTGTGTTCATTGATCTGCTTCTTTGCTTCATCAAGAACGAAGCGTTTAAATTCACCTATCTGCTTGTACTGTTCATTACCCTTATCATCAAGTAGAGAGAGCATCTTCTTAAGTTCAGGAATTTTGTAAACGGGAGTCTCTCCTTTGTCATTCCACTGACTGCACAGGGTGTATAACCGTTTGGCATACTTACTACCCAGCCGTAGAGCTGCATACAACTCGAAGGAGGTGAAATTGTCCTTCAAATCGAATAGATAAGGTTTTATATCATCGGAAAGCCTTACTTCAATGCGCCCCTCACCAATTACATACTTAACCCGCTGAAACATCCAGAGTTGTTCATAACTCTTTGGTGTTGAGACTTCAAACATACGGCTACCCATCTCCTCAGTAGCCTTTTTGAGGTAGCCGTACTTATACTCCTTTCCCGTCAGGGTTGATAAATCTTTTACCACAATCTCATAAACTCCATCCGTCTTATCCTTCCTAAGTATCGAGAGGAGATAAAAAAACAGGTCTAATTGTAGTTCTGAATACTCATAACGGGCAGTAGTAATAGCATTATGCTGGCGAATTGAAACGGATTGGCTCATTTGTAAACTATCTGATTTATTGATGTTTATATTCATAACGAATTAAAAAGAAACTTATTTAAGATA
>JADQBA010000129.1 GCA_016903675.1 Stigonema ocellatum SAG 48.90 = DSM 106950
ATTAATCCTGCTACAGGTTGGGTATTCAACAAGGAAAAAGGCGAAGTAACGCTGATTTCCAAAGTGTCTAACCCCACTAATTTTGGTTCTACTCCTGCAAGTTGCCCTCAAAGCTCATCACGTAACTAAAATTAACAAATAGACATAGTCGTGGAAAAAACGTAGAGACGCGATAACCCTTGTCTCTACCAAGGGTTTGGTGGTAACGCATAATTAATTGTCGGAGATGTCTAATGGTGAAAATCACGCTGATCGTAGAGACGCGATTAATCGCGTCTCTACAACTCCCCACTCCCTACTCCCTCTTCCTTCCTTGGATACCACGCAACAGAATCTCAATCATCTCTTCGACCATATCTTCTGCTGAGGTGGTTGTGTAGCTTTGTGCATCGTGAATGCTTGTAACAATTTGAATGAATGAGACCGCAAGTAGACTCGGGTAAAGTATTCGATAGTGTTCGCGATCGCATGCATTGACAAATATTTCTTCGATAGGCAGGATAATTGACTCGTAGGCAACCTTTGTTAAACGTTGTGCTTGGACTTCATTAAGCGCAGGTAAATCTGAACGGCTTAGCCGAGACAAATCCACTGGCGGTTGGGAAAGAAACCACTGTGCAGTAGCACGCAGTTGTTCCTGCAACACTGGTCTTGCTTGGGAGATTGCCTTAGACAATCCTGAACGATGCCGAAGAAGCGATCGTTCAGTAACTTCTACGAAAAGTTCCTCCTTTCCACCAGGCACATGGTAATACAGGGATGCATGAGTGATTCCCAGTTCAGTCCCAATGTCACGGAGGGTTACCCCTGTATAACCCCGTTCGGTGAATAGGCGCTCCGCTGTCTCAAGCAGGCGTTCATACGCAGCACTTTTCACGTGTATACTACTCGCAATCGAGTTGACCAATAACTCATAACTTATTCTATCCAATCGTCGGTAGCTCTATTTTGATTGTTTTTGTATCTCTGGGACCTAGAAATATAAACCGCTTGCCACTTTTGGCACAAGAACTGGGAGGACTTGAACTAAATCAGATCAAAATAAGATGAAATAATTGTAGACTTTTTACCAAATGGTTGGTAAAATAAATATTGTTCACTCCTAGGATTGCCTCTTTTGGTGGATGGTTTATGACACAAAGATTTCGATTTGGAGTTATGCTATTGACAGTCTTCGGAAGTTTGGCAAGTCCATTGAGTGCCAGAGCAAGTCTAACCAGTGACTTAACTGTAGAAATCAATGGGCTGAGGAACCGCAGCGGGCAAATTTGCATCAGTATTTTTGCAAGTAGTAAAGGCTTTCCTAGTAGAACTACAAATGCAGTGCAAAAACAGTGCGTGCCAATTACTCAGACACCGTTGCAAGTGACTTTTAAGAATTTGCAGTCAGGAAGCTATGGTGTAGCAGTACTGCATGATGCTAAAGGCGATGGCAAACTTCATCGCAATATCTTCGGGATTCCCACTGATGGCTTTGGGTTCTCTAGAAATCCAAAAATCCTCACAGGTCCACCCAAGTTTGAAGATTCAGCGTTTGTGGTAGCAGGTTCAAACACAAACATTGAAATTCAATTGATGTATTTCGGTGGCTAAACAGAAGTTCTACGGGAATTGTCGGTAATCAGGCTTCTCAGTAATGGGTTGTCCTGTAAATCTATGTCTGCAATCAAAACTATATAATAAAAAGCAATACAGTTCAGTTAAGCACCAGCCCAGAAACAAGCACCAGCCAAGAAACCCGGTTTCGCAGAAGTTACCGGGTTTCTATAACCGCAGCTAACCTTAACTGAACCGTAAGTAGGTCGGCGTGAATAATTAAAGGTTTGTAGTTGCGCTTCAGCGCTCATATCTAGAGCGCTGAAGCGCAACTACGAGCTCTTACTTGCATTCATATAGTTCGGTTTTTCTGCGCCCATCTACTTATTGTAATATAAAAACCCCGTCCAAATTAACATTTGAACGGGTATTTTATCTCAAAAAGCCCCTCTTTCCCATCTGACAATTTACAAGTTAGGAGGCAAAATCACTTTATTAATGACATGAATAACGCCGTTGCTGGCTTTGAGGTCGGCCTGAGTCACCTTGGCATCATTGACCATCACGCCATTTTTCCCATCAACTTTGACGCTGATGGGACTACCTTCGATACTTTTTACTTCGCCAGACTTCAAATCAGTGGATAATACCTGACCAGATACCACATGGTAGGTTAAAATCTTCACCAATACTTCTTTGTTCTCTGGCTTAAACAATTCTGCCACAGCGTCTTGGGGTAATTCGGCAAATGCTGCATTAGTGGGTGCGAATACAGTGAAAGGACCTTTACCTTTCAAAGTTTCTGTTAACCCAGCTGCTTTCAAAGCCCGGCTTAGCGTTGTAAATTGACTGTTGGACTGCGCCAGCGCTATCAAGTCCTTGCTTCCAGTACTTGAAGAAGGCTTCTGGGATGGTAGCGGAGGCGTATTAGGTGTACCTGTGGGGGGTGTAGTTTCAGGGGTAGTAGGTGTACCTGTGGGAGGTGTAGCCTCACCAGGTGAAGTTCGACTACGATTATAGGGAGGTTCATTGAAAATACTGGGTCTAGGATTTAGCACCTTACCCCCACTGTTCTGCTGCACCACCAGCAGCGGTTTTTTGTACTCGTTCGCTCCAGATGGGAAAGCGATCAACAGACCAACGCCTGTTACTCCTACTATCCTAACTAACTTTGTCAGCAAATTGCTATTATTTAGCTTCATAAATTTTGTTTTGCTTTACTGTCCACGGATTACATAAAGACTTATAACATTTTGCTTGGCACAAAAACTAACCATAGAAGTAAGTAATTTTTTTGCTACAAATATGTATAAATACATTTGGATACCAATATTGAATTTTCCAAAAATTCCCACACTCATGATTATCATGTATCCTCAGCATCAATGATATACATTAAGTAAAAAAAATTCACAGTTCACTTACCTGTGATGTTCCCTGTCATTCAAATCTCAGGGCGCTAATACCTCTGTTTTGGAATTAAAAATAAAAAATTAAAAAATCTTACATCATAAGTAGATCGCCACAGAAAAACCGAACTATATGAATTTATGTAAAGGCTCGTAGTTGCGCCCTCTGCGCAACTACGAGCCTCAATACTGCGTAGGTTTTGCCTAAAAAATAAAAATTTGTAGGTTGGGTTGAGGAACGAAACCCAACCTAAGCGCGGGGTTTGTTGGGTTTCGTTCCTCAACCCAACCTACGAATATTCAAAACCTACGCAGTATTGCTACGAGCCTTTATTTATTTATTTGTGCCGACCTACTTAAGCTTTTTCCTGATGAGTCAAATGGTTACTTGATTTCGACAACCGGTGTACTCGTGCAAAGACTGAAAGGTTCAATTTATTTATGCCCACTTACTTAGACAATTTAATTATTGGATGCCACTAAATAATGCGTAAATAATATTTTTTGTAAATGAGTTAATTTACTCAAAATTATCTAAAAAACAACCTAGTCGTTCACCAAACCAACTTTGCGGGATAAAAGTACCTCAGGTAATGCGCGTACTTATTAGAGGTTGTTTTCAAAGTTGTTGGCGGTATATTCGCACTTATTGATCGGAACTAACCCCCCTTTTTAAGGGGGGAACTGGAATCAAAGTCCCCCTTTTTAAGGGGGATTTAGTTCTATCTAAAAGCAATACCCGTGAATGAAAACCCTCACCCCTACCCCTCTCCCAATTTGCGAGAGGGGTGCCCGTCTAGGGCGGGGTGAGGGCGGTCATGAGGATGAAATAGCCTTATCTAACTGCCCTCTGATTCTATTCATTCACGGGTATTGGATCTAAAAATATTTGATACATCACTAAGGACTTTGAAAACATCCTCTTAGACATAGTCGTGAAAATTAATTATGCGTTACCACCAAACCCTTGGTAGAGACGCGATTAATCGCGTCTCTACGTTTTTTCTCATTCAAACGTGAAAAAAGGAACCACGTCGCTTGGCTGCGAAAGCCAATTATTAGTTTAAATTACTTTTACTGAAGATACAATTGTAAAAGCAACAAATGAATCCATGGAAGGGTCTGAAGAATGTTGGAATTGTATCAATTTGAACTATCCCAATACTCAGAAAAAGTGCGCTTGCTCCTCGATTATAAAGGGTTGGCGTACCGCAAAATCGAAGTTACTCCCGGTGTCGGACAAGTGGAACTGTTCCGCCTGACTGGTCAGAAGCAAGTACCAGTATTGAAAGATGGTAACAAGTATATCGTGGATTCAACGGAAATAGCCAAGTATTTAGATTTCCAGTATCCTGAGCGTCCATTGATACCACTCGATTCAAAACAACGGGGTTTATGCTTAATGATTGAAGAATGGGCAGATGAGTCCATCGGTATCAAAGGTAGAAAAGCACTGTTTTCTGCCATTAGTCAAGACCAGAATTTCCGTAAATCCTTATTACCCACCGCTACACCAGATATACTCAAAATATTGGTGCAAGAAGTACCCAACGACGTACTGAAATTTTTGGGTTTTGGCGTAGGTTATACCCCAGATGTAGTACGTAGTGCGATCGCGGATTTGAAGCAAGACTTGGAAGCCCTGACTCTACTATTGGCGGATAGTCCTTATTTAGTAGGAGATTCGCCTACCTTGGCTGACTTTGCTGTGGCGGGTTTATCGATCCTCCTGAAGTTCCCTGATGGTCCCTATCTAGATCTGCCAGTAACCCTCAGAGGCAAAGGAGTACCCGGATTGGCAGACAACCCTGCTTACGAACCATTCTTTATCTGGCGCGATCGCCTCTACGCTCAATTTCGCCAACCATTAATAACTTCTACCATAAGTGGAACTGCCCCTACTTCAATTCAAATAGATTAGTTAGTAGCAACCCACCGGCGGATTACACCACCCGCCATGAATGAAATAAACACTCTTTCCCCTACACCCTTACACCCTGTCACCCCCACACCCTTGTGTTTCAGCAGCGCGTCATCCTTTATGAATTGAACAAACACCTCTTATACCAAAAACGGTTTAGAACTTTACTTTTCTATAACTGCTAACAGCAATTTTCCCTCACCCCTTTCCCCTCTCCCAAAAATTGGGAGAGGGGTAATAAACTGACCAGTACAACTCTAGTTCCTCTTCCAATTTTCACAAACCCGGTTTCTAACACCTCTATTCTCCAAAACCCACGTAGTATTAGTTCCCCGAATCCCTATTGGGAGAAGGGGTTAGGGGATGAGGGCAAAAAAAGTCTACATATTAACCGTTTGCAGTATAACTCCCCACTCCCCACTCCCCACTCCCCATTCCCTTAACTAAGAATCAAGATATTCGCAAATTCTGTGCTCTGTAACTACAATGCAACATAAGATAAGAGAAATGACGGATTACTTAATTAAAAGAAATGAATTTGGGAAAGCCATTAGGTTCGGTAATACAAGGCTCTCTCACTGGGGGATTAGAAGTAAGATTACACCCTGATATTTCTGTTGAAGATATGCGGGTGGGGAAGTTTCTAGTGGTGCAAGGGGTGCGCTCACGTTTTTTCTGTATGCTAACAGACGTGACCCTAGGAACTGCTAACCAAAGAATTATGGTTAATCCTCCCAGTTGGGAAGACACTTTTTTGCGAGAAGTTTTAGGTGGAAGTGGTACATACGGGATCATCAACCTCGCGCCAATGTTAATGTTTACCCCCGAACACCATGAATCTTTTTCTCCCAATAACGGAAAATCTCCCAATGCTTTCGTACCATCATCAACAGGTTTAGCATCATTTCAGCCACAAACTAGCACGACCCTAGAACTGCTACCAGTTAAAACTATTCCTAGCCACTTTAGCCAAGTTTACGAAGCAAATGTTGAAGACTTTCGCCGAGTATTTGGCTGGGAAGACGATCCCCAAAGGAAAAATTTTTCCATTGGTCAACCACTAGATATGAATGTACCAGTCTGTATCGATTTAAATCGCTTCGTAGAACGAAGCAACGGTGTTTTCGGTAAATCTGGGACTGGGAAATCCTTTCTGACACGGTTACTTTTAGCTGGGACAATCCGCAAAAACGCAGCGGTGAATTTAATTTTTGATATGCACTCCGAGTATGGTTGGGAAGCCGTCTCTGAAGGTAAACAATTTAGCACTGTCAAAGGCTTAAAGCAACTCTTTCCAAGCCAAGTTGAGGTGTACACTCTCGACCCGGAATCCACAAAGCGTCGGGGTGTGCGTAATGCACAAGAACTTTACCTCAGCTACGACCAAATTGAAGTTGAAGATATTAAGTTATGCAGTCGAGATTTAGGACTCTCGGAAGCAAGCCTAGATAACGCCAATATCCTATACGCCGAATTTGGTAAGTCTTGGATTCTCCAGTTGTTGAATATGACCAACGAAGAAATCAAGATGTTCTGCGAGGAGAAACGGGGACACCAAGGTTCAATTACGGCATTACAGCGCAAACTACTGCGCTTGGATAGTTTAAAGTATATGCGAGCAGCTTGCCCGCAAAATTACGTAAATCAAATGTTGCGTTCTTTAGAAGCTGGTAAGAACATTGTCGTCGAGTTTGGTTCTCAGTCGAATCTACTCTCTTATATGTTGGTGACGAATATGATTACCCGACGGATTCACCAACATTATGTCAGTAAGGCAGAAAAGTTTTTACAGACAAAAAATCCGAGCGATCGCCCCACACAACTGATGATTACCATTGAAGAAGCGCACCGCTTTCTTGACTCAGCAGTGGTTCAAAGTACTATCTTTGGAACCATTGCTCGGGAGATGCGCAAATATTTTGTCACCCTCCTAGTGGTAGATCAACGTCCATCGGGCATAGATAATGAAGTCATGTCCCAAATTGGTACCCGCATCACCGCTTTGCTCAACGATGAAAAAGACATTGAGGCTATTTTCACTGGTGTGTCTGGTGGCGGCGCTTTGCGGTCTGTATTGGCAAAGTTAGACTCAAAGCAACAAGCCTTAATATTAGGTCACGCTGTTCCTATGCCAGTGGTAGTACGTACCCGCCCTTATGATACAACTTTCTATGAAGAAATTGGCGATGCTGCTTGGGAAGAAAAGCCTGATGCAGAAGTGTTTGCTGCTGCTGAGTTAGCGAAAGCGGATCTCGGTTTTTAGCTGTTGCCAATTCCTTATTTCTGAAATTAGTGACATCCCCCCATAATCATAACCCAATTAGTACGGTTTTCTGGCTATTGGCAGAGGACTAATTGGGGGGTTTTGGAGTCACTATAGTTATATGAGAATAATTTCAGCCATCATTTTCGCAAATTAGCTATTTTGCACTATAATAGAGAGATTTCCCTAAACTACTTTACTATCTGCCCGATTTGTCGTAATATTAAATAAGTAGAACTCATACTGACTTCGTATTGTAACTTTCGCCGCCAGGGACTAAGGATAAAGAAAAACTATTGCAAAACACTCAGAAACTTGTAACAAAACAGACACTTTGCTTGCGTTGGGAAAAACCCCGTACGCAAGCTTCTTCCTCAAAAAAGTTAGGCAGGGAAAGGGAACCTAGCCAATGACCTCAGCGTCTTGAAAAATTCTGTATAACATTCATTGTCTTTGGTAGTTCCTGTATTCCGTGATGTTTATGCTACCTTTTCCCATCGTCCCTAGTTATTAAATTTTTATTGTGTTTCCGGAGTAGAGGACAACGCACCAATGCCCACTGTTAATACCCAAACCGAACCCGCCAACACCAAATTCACGGCTGATATGGTGCGAACCTATCTGCGCGAGATTGGTCGTGTACCACTGCTAACCCGCGAACAAGAGATTGTCTATGGGAAGCAGGTACAACAAATGATGACCCTGCTAGAAGCCAAGGAAGCTTTGGCGAAAAAATTACAGCAAGAACCGACCTTACAAGAGTGGGCTGCTCATGTTCACCAACCTGAGAGTGAAGTGAAACAGACAGTGCACCAGGGTAAGCGTGCTAAGCAGAAGATGATTGAGGCGAATTTGCGCTTAGTGGTAGCCATTGCCAAGAAGTACCAGAAGCGGAACATGGAGTTTCTGGATCTGATCCAAGAAGGAACTCTCGGATTAGAACGGGGCGTGGAGAAATTTGATCCCACACGGGGTTATAAGTTCTCAACCTATGCCTATTGGTGGATTCGCCAAGCGATTACCCGTGCTATTGCTCAGCAAGGTCGTACCATCCGGTTACCTATCCACATTACCGAGAAGCTGAACAAAATTAAAAAAGTGCAGCGGGAACTTGCGCAAAAATTAGGGCGATCGCCCTCTCCTAGCGAAATTGCTACTGAGCTCGAACTAGAACCCGCTCAGATCCGCGAGTATCTTAATATGGCTCGTCAGCCAGTATCTTTAGATGTGCGAGTTGGCGATAACCAAGATACCGAGCTGCAAGAAATGCTCGAAGATGAAGGACCATCACCAGAGCATTACATGACTCAGGAATTCTTGCGCCAAGACTTGAACACCCTGCTAGCAGAACTAACCCCCCAACAGCGAGAAGTTTTAGCCCTACGCTTTGGGTTAGAGGATGGTAACGAAATGTCTTTGGCAAAAGTTGGTGAAAGGCTAAATCTTAGCCGTGAACGCGTCCGTCAGTTAGAGCATCAAGCCCTTGCTCATCTGCGTCGTCGTCGCGCCAATGTTAAAGAGTACGTTGCTAGCTAATAGCTAATAACTCCTAGTGACCCGCCTCCTGAATTCAGGGGGCATTTTTTTTCACCCCCCACTCCCCCACTCCCCACTCCCCCACTCCCCCACTCCCCCACTCCCCTAATTCTGGAATCGAGAGACTTTCTCTTGTAGTTTCCTACATCCATTCCAACCAGAGATGTAATAGCAAGAATAGCCTAAGTAGTGGTAGTCTCAGATCATCATCTAAAATTCAATAAAGATTTTATTTGTTCTGGTAGGGTTATTTTTAGAGAATACAAATCATACCTTCGGCTGAGCCTTTGTCCATCAAAACTTGGTTACGGTTTGAGTAAGTAGTGGAAAAGACAGTTATTTTTTTAACAGGAGAAATCGGGTGAACTATATTCACAAGTTACTTCCCCCTCGTCAATTGAGAATTCCCCTACTTGGCTCACTTCTCATCATTGGCGGCGTTTTTGCCTATCGAGCTAAACCAGTACTGAGTAACCAGATGGAATACTTACGTACACTGACAACACAGGTTCCGGATAGTCAAACCTATACTTGGGTACAGCGAAATCCTGGGTTTGACTCGGGATCTATCCACAAAAAAGTGCAGCTTCACAAGGCACTTAAGGAGGCTCACATCCACAAGGCACTTAGCTTAAAGTCAGGTCAGAAAAAAGCTCACCTCCACAAGGCAATTGCGAGGTCGGTTCCCTTACAAAAGTCATCTTTGAATGCAAATAATCAACAACAAACCTACACTTGGTTGCAGCGAAATTCTCCAGCGCCAGTTGTAGCGAAAGCTCAAACATCGACAACAGAGGTAAAAATAGCGGCAAGGGCGAATTTTCCCGAACAAAATGGTGTTTACCTATATGGTCAGTCGCCAAAACCAGATCAGCTAGGCCAAGGATATATCGTATTTGAGAAGCAACAAGGTAAAGTCGTCGGCGCACTGTACATACCCGGCTCTGAATATAGTTGTTTTAACGGTACACTCTACCCGTCAGGAGAGTTAGCCATGACTGTCAAAGGTTATCCTGGTGAAGCAAGTCCAACTCAGGTGGCAACAAATAATACAGTACCTCGCCTCAATGACGACGAGCCAACCACTTACGCTCACTCAGTAACACTGCAAGAGTATCATCGAATAAATTCCGTTAGCGCTCAAAACCGCCAAATTTTGCAAGGATGTAAAGCCAATTTAAGGGAATAGGGAATGGGGAATGGGGAGTGGGGAATGGGGAATGGGGAATGGGGAATGGGGAGTGGGGAATGGGGAGTGGGGAATAGGGAGTGGGGACCAGCTAGCTGCGCTCAAATTCAAAATTCAAAATTCAAAAAACTTTTTACTTTTGACGAACCCAAAAGGGGGGGGAGTGGGGGATGCCCTATGTCCCATATCTCACTCCCCACTCCCCATTCCCCATTCCCCCTCTTCCCCCCACTCCCCATTCCCCATTCCCCATTCCCTTAGTACTCAATTCCTGGTTGTGCTTTAACGCCTTGGTCACGGAAGGGATGTTTAATGAGAGTCATTTCCGTTACTAAGTCAGCTCGTTCAATTAATGCGGTGGGTGCGCCTCTACCTGTAAGAATCACGTGATTGTCAACTGGTTTTTGGTTTAATCCAGCTAAAACTTCCTCAACTCGTAAGTAGCCGAGTTTAAGAGCAATATTGATTTCATCCAACAGCACCAGCTTAAAGTCTGGATTGCGGATAGATTCTAATCCTTTTTCCCAAGCGGCGATCGCTTGGACAATATCGCGATCGCGGTCTTGGGTGTCCCAGGTGAAGCCCTCACCCATAGCATGGAATTCTAACTGGTCTTCCCAAAGACTGAAAACCTCTTTTTCAGCAGGTTCCCAGGCTCCTTTGATGAATTGGATGATTGCCACTTTATACCCATGACCAAGCGATCGCAACACCATCCCCAACGCCGCAGTGGTTTTCCCCTTACCATTGCCTGTGTTAACAATTATTAACCCTTTTTCCGGCACTGCTTGAGCGATGCGCTGGGACTGTACTTCTTTGCGTCGCTGCATCTTTTTGCGATACTGCTCATCAGTTAGGGAAGATGATTCTGCAACGACTAGATCGCTGGTGGTTTCTAAAGTTTCGTTGGTTTGCATGGCACTGGCATCCTGACTATGTCATAACTACTAGGATCTACCAAAATACTCAATTTGGAGCAACTATTCTAAATCATGGGAAACAGAATCTCGGTGATTCAAGGCGATATTACCAAACAACAGGTGGATGCTATTGTTAATGCTGCCAATAATTCCCTATTAGGTCTAGAAGAAATAATTTTCGTGTGTTTTGGGCAACCTACCTACAATTGTTACTTGCAGGTGATGAAAGAATTGGCTGAAAGCTAGATAGCATTATATCTGGCGTATTTATTGAGACTCCCAAAAATGTCAAAACACATAGGCAAAAAAATTGCACCCGCACCAATGTCAACTGATATTGGAGTGGTTGATTTAATTGATAATTATTTCACTGCCTACAACTCGGCAAGGTTGCGGGAAATATGCTACCTATTGAGTCGGGATGTATTCAA
Organism: Stigonema ocellatum SAG 48.90 = DSM 106950; assembly: GCA_016903675.1. GTDB lineage: Bacteria > Cyanobacteriota > Cyanobacteriia > Cyanobacteriales > Nostocaceae > Stigonema > Stigonema ocellatum. The sequence goes on from JADQBA010000129.1 coordinate 11,206, forward strand.
AGAAGGCGTGACGGTGGGGGTTAGCCTTTCTGGTGCTATGACACCAGCAGGATTCGGGGTATCTGTGTTTGCACCCTTGATTCGCAATGGCTTTATTGACTGGATGATTAGCACTGGTGCTAATCTTTATCATGATATGCACTACGGGTTAGGTTTTGAACTGTTCGCAGGTAATCCTTTTTTGGATGATGTGAAGCTACGCCAGCAAGGCACTATCCGTATATATGACATTATTTTTGCTTACGATGTGCTATTGGAAACAGATGCTTTCATCCGTAAGATTTTACAAGCAGAACCTTTCCAGAAGCGCATGGGAACAGCTGAGTTTCACTATCTGCTGGGCAAGTATGTCCGGGAGGTTGAAAAGCAATTAGGGGTTAAGCATTCCTGTTTGCTAGCTACGGCTTATGAGTGCGGCGTTCCCATTTACACATCTTCTCCGGGAGATAGTTCTATTGGGATGAACGTTGCTGCTTTATCACTAGAAGGTTCGGAATTGATATTAGACCCAGCAATTGATGTGAATGAAACGGCGGCGATCGCCTATTGGGCACGAGAAAGAGACGGCAAAAGTGCAGCTGTCATTATCGGTGGTGGTAGTCCCAAAAACTTTTTGCTACAAACCCAACCGCAAATTCACGAAGTCTTGGGACTAGAAGAACGGGGACACGATTTCTTTGTACAGTTTACCGATGCTCGTCCAGATACTGGGGGTTTGTCTGGTGCAACACCTAGCGAAGCCGTAAGCTGGGGAAAAATAGACCCTACTGAGTTACCCAGCACCATTGTTTGTTACACAGATAGCACCATCGCACTACCCTTAGTAACAGCTTACGTCATGAACCAGTGCCAGCCTCGTCCCCTGAAGCAATTGTATCACCAACGCGACCAGATGTTAAAGAAACTGCGGACAGACTATCTGGCAGCTAAAACTCAACCATTGGATCAAGTTCCGGCTGCTATAGCCCAGAGTGCTTCCCAGGAAGTCGTAACCTATCCTTGTGGTAGGCTGATTCCTAATCCGTGAACTTTGTTAATGGTTGATTGTTATCATTAGCCCATTACCACTGAAAACCAAAGGGGCTTATTTCCTGGCTTTTGGTGAGTAAAGTGAGTCATTGGGCTACCACTAGAAGCCATGATTTGCAGTGTGTATACATCTTTTGATTGCACCTGCTGATTAAATAAAATCATGACCCCCAAGATTTTTGTAAGTGCGAGATATCAGTTAAAAAACCCCGTCTTTGCAACCGGGGGAGAGTTGAAGACTATAGACTAAGTTGGCGAATTTCACCATCCACGTACGGGGGTACATTGGGAACATAAAACCAGTCGGGGGCTTCTGCACCTTTTTCTGGAGGGTCAGTTTCTCGCCAGTAAATGCCACAATCTTGTCCAATGGCATATTGTCCATCAGGATGAATTTGCTGTAAAACCTGTCCAATTGAGTCTGTTAAAATCAGGCTTTGAGGATGTTCCTGAAAGTTTTTCACAAAGGTTCCGTCTGACTCTGGTAGCTGAGTGTGATCGGGAAAAGGAGGAGGTAAAACCGTGGGTTCAAGGCTTTGAGTCATAGCTTCCCTCGTTTGAGTTCATGTTGGGTTTCGTTCCTCAACCCAACCTACAAATATTATAAGTGTTCAACCGAACTTGGATTTCCTTCGTGTTCTTCGCGTCTTCGTGGTTCAAAAAGATTTTTAAACCGCGTTCGCGTAGCGTCTCCCCTTGGGAGAAGGCACGAAGAACACGAAGGTAAAATGACGAAAATTGGAGATGATTTTCGCGCATTTTTTACCCACCTTGAAAGGGCTGGTGGTTAAAACTAAGTCAAAATTGAATTAGAGCTAACAATAAAGCAATGCAGATCACCCAGTGTCTCCATACAGCAGTTCTGGTTACTGACTTAGAACAAGCCGAGGATTTTTATAGTAAAGTGTTGGGATTATCTAAAATTGATCGCTCCCTGAAATACCCTGGTGCATGGTATCAAGTGGGAGACTATCAAATTCACCTGATAGTAGCGCCATCTGTCTCCACCGAACCCAGAAACGAAAAATGGGGACGCAACTCTCATATCGCCTTCTCAGTTGCTGACTTAGACGCTGCTAAACAACAATTATTAAATCATAACTGCCCAATTCAACCCAGCGCCTCCGGACGCCCCGCCCTCTTTACCCAAGACCCAGATGGTAACGTTATTGAGATGAGTCAGCAATGAGACGGCAGAATGGGGGCAACCAGGGGGATGAGGAGGAAAATCATAACTCCTCACTCCTAACTCCTCACTCCTAACTCCTCACTTCTCACTCCTCACTCATGAAAACCTTCGCCTATAGTTACACCGACCCTCTCCTTGAAACCACACCCGATCCAACCACTTGGGGATGGGAGGTGGATCGAATTTATCAAGATTTGGGGAAGCGATCGCAACTACAACAACTATTCCTTGACGGGAAAAACGATCCTCCTGATTATCTTCTCATCCGCCGCTTGGAAGAATTGGGGGATACTGTAGAGTCTGTCAGCGACGCCATTGCAGAACTTCAAGCAATGGGAGTAACACTGATTGCTATTGAGCAAGCTTACAACTCTTCCCAAGAAAGTACCAGTCGTAGCGCTGACTTACTGAAATTACTACACGAAATTCAGTACCAGCAACGCAGTCGTCGCATTCGCCAAGGACACGCCCGTAACCGTCTCGACGCTGTTCCTCCACCTGGAAAAGTACCGTACGGCTACCGTCGAGGTAAAGGAAAATATACTATTGACCGTAGTACTTCTCCAGTCGTCAAAGATTTTTTTGAACACTTCTTACTGTATAATTCCTTGCGGGGAGCAGTTCGTTACCTAGCAAAAAAATATGGGAAAAAAATCTCTGTCACCACTGGGCGTCGCTGGCTGACTAATCCAGTCTATCGTGGTGATACAGCTTATCAGAAGGGAGAAATTATTTCCAATACCCATGATCCCATAATTTCTCGGGAAGAAGCCGCCCAGGTTGATCGATTATTGCGGCGCAATAGTCGTTTAGCACCCCGCACTGCGAGTGCGCCGCGTTCTCTAGCTGGATTGGTTGTTTGCGGTGAGTGTCAGTCGCGGATGACAGTCACACGTGTCACGATACGCAACCAAGATAAAGAGTATCTTTATTTGCGTCCTATTAGTTGCCCCAAGAACCCCAAGTGTTCCGCTATTCCCTACCAGGATATATTGGCACATACAATTGCAGCCGTTTGCCGGGACTTACCCCTTGCAGTAGGGGGGATGAATTTTCCCCAGCTAGACACAGTGAAAAATAGTTTCAGTGAAGCGATCGCCCGTCAGCAACAAATACTCCATCAGATAAGCACACTACAGGAAACTGGAGTTTTAGATGCAGAAACTGCACAGTTAAGGACTTACAAACTCCGCACAGAAATATCTGCTCTCCAAGCAAAGCTAGCGACTCTCCCGCCAGTCAATTTGCTTTCTGTTGCTCAAGCGGTTTCTATCCCACAATTTTGGTTAGACTTATCTGAATCAGAGCGACGATTTTATTTTCGAGAATTCATCCGGCAAATTGAGATTGTTCGTCAAGATAAAGAGTGGGAATTACGAGTAATATTTATTTTTTAAAATAAAAATATCGAGGTGTTCAGTACCTCATAGAAACACCGGATAAAAAATACCTGAATTTCTGACAGCAACAAACTTAAAGTTAAATAAATACTAAACTATAGTACAATACCGTTCAGTTAAGGCTTTGATCGGAACTTACCCCCCTTAAAAAGGGGGGAATAAGCCCCCCTTTTTAAGGGGGGTTGGGGGGATCTTCAGTCTGTGAACACTACTAACTGAACTGTATTGAACTATAGTAATCGGTGCAGGAGTTGTGAAAGTCCCCCAAACCCGGTAACTTTGGCGAAACCGGGTTTCTAAAGCAGGGAATTTTCATTCTTGTAATAGGATTGCTATAAACCTTGTTCTAAAATTCAAGATATGCTCATCATATCCCAATACGCTTGGTGTTAAGATAATTTACCTACCCTCAACCTATGTAGAACGCGAGGCGTTCTACACCTGTGAAATCTCCATAAACGATCCTTAACTCAACCGTATTGCATCATATCCCGCATAAATAAAGAAAAAGGTTATGCTTGTATAATAGACCTCATTTTTTTATCAAGAAATCCGTTGACAAGAAATTTAAAAATTAAAAAATTTTTTCTAAAAAAATACCAATAATTGTTAAAAATTGAGTTATTTTATAAAAAACACTGGTTGTTACCGGATGGCAACATTCGCAACTCCAGGGCGTCTGTGTGTAATCTAATCCAGTAAACAAAAAGATTATCCCAGAATATGCAAGAAGAGCGCTTTGTTTGGGGTCGCCTACAAAAACAGTATCACACGGTTGACAAACGGATAGATTGGGTATGGGTTGTAGTACTGCTTTTGGCAGCAGTGTTGCTGTTTACGATAAATCTTGGAGGATTACCGCTACGAGACTGGGATGAAGGTACTGTAGCACAGGTAGCTCGTGAAATTTGGCGTGCAAAAGCTGGTTCGATGCGTTGGCTTTACCCAATACTAGAGGGTGAACCATATCATAACAAGCCACCGTTGATGCACTTGCTGATTGCTTGGGCTTACTCTTTGGGGGGTGTGAATGAGTTGACAACACGCTTACCAGGAGCACTGTTAACAGCGACGTCAGTACCTTTGTTGTATTGTATTGCTCGAGAAATATTTCGCCGACGTTTGGCAGCCATTTATAGTGCTTTGATTTATCTAACAATGCTACCGGTGGTGCGTCATGGGCGGTTAGCAATGTTGGATGGGGCGGTGGTATGTTTTTTTATGGTGATGATGTTGTGTCTGTTGCGATCGCGACGAGATTTGCGTTACTGTCTGGGTGTGGGCATTGGTTTTGGGTTGATTTGCCTGACTAAAAGCATATTGGGCATGTTGCTGGGTGGGATAGCGCTGGTATTTATCTTGTGGGATACACCACGATTGCTGACTAGTGGGTATATGTGGTTAGCAATCCTCATTGGGAGTGCGCCTGTGGCTTTTTGGTTTGGTGCCCAGTGGTTGCACTACGGTAACACTTTTACCTCAATAGGTGTGGTGGATCAATCCCTCAGCCGTGTTTGGAAATCTGTTGAGGATCATTCCGGACCACCCTGGTACTATTTACTAGAAATTCTCAAATACACATGGCCTTGGCTACTTTTTTTGCCACCAACTTTACGCTTAATATGGGAAAATCGCAACCTGAGTTGGGCAAAACTCGTGCTGGTTTGGAGTGTTGTTTACCTCGTTGCCATTTCCCTCATGGGAACCAAACTTCCCTGGTATGTATTCTCGATTTACCCTAGCTTAGCCTTAGCTTTTGGTGTCCTGCTAGCAGAAATCGAGAATTTGCCAACATTACTTTCATCTTATCGCCGCTTTTGGGTAGCTACTTTAGCTGTCATCGCTGTGTTAGCAACTGTTGCAACAATTTATTTTGGTTGGGGTACACAAGGTAAATCAGAGTTACAGCTAGTTTTTGTAGCAGTGGCTGTAACAATGATTCTGGCAGCGATTTTGGTAGAACGAAGCGACAGACAATTCCTTGCCGTTTTGTTGTGGGGAAGTTATATTTCGCTGCTGCTGTTGATGAAATCCCACTACTGGGTTTGGGAATTAGGGGAAGACTATCCTGTCAAACCTGTCGCCGCCATGATCCAGCGGGAAAACCCACAAGTGTTGAAGATTTACACATCTTTTTCCCATCGGCGTCCATCTTTGGATTTTTATAGCGATCGCATTGTTATTCCTGCTACTCTTCCTGAGATGCGAACTCATTGGGAGTCCAAAGAACAACCATATTTCCTAGTTAAGGAAGCTGAGTTCCAAAATCTCCACCTAAATTCGGCCAAGATAGTTGACCAAACTCCAGGTTGGTTACTGATTACAAAAGATATAAGTGTTGATGGTTGATTGTTGATTGTTGATTGTTAGTTGTTCTTTTTGACACCCAACACCCAACACCCAACAGTCAACAGTCAACAGTCAACAGTCAACAGTCAATTTTTCTCTGTTTTTGGAAGTGTTTTGGGATCGTAGCTTGTACTATGCTGGGTAACAGCTAACAAACTCAACAGAAGAGCACTTCCCAAAACCAGGGCTACAACAGGACGCTTGAAGAGTACAAAATCCCGTATAATCCTAGCTAAAGGTCGGCTTTGACGACGTAATGCCGATGAGAGCATGATCTGTTTCAAGGTGAAAGGATCGCGGACGTAATGACCGCTTTGACAAACCACTAAGCGTTCCTGGCAATACGGACAGGTAAACAATCCAATGCACGTCTTCACTGGCTTTGGCTTAGTATTTTTTTGGCAAATTGGGCAAGTAACATAATGATTATCAAAGGTGTGCGTATTCATTTACCTCGTCCGCCTAGTCCACTTACTCGCTCTATCACAAATACAGTTGTTGTGTTCCCACCACACCTGCCCCCATGTCATACAATAATTGCCCAATGGCTGCATCATGAGTATAGCTATATTTAGGTCAAGATGACCCAAGTTGGTGTCTAAGGGGTAAGGCATAAAAAGTCCGATTTTTTCTACTCATACCCTAACCTCACACCCAAATGGCCACCAGCGCCTATATTTATTTATGGGATTTCCCTACACCCCTACACCCCTACACCCCCACACCCCTACACCCCTTGCCAATCTCAAAGACTATCCGATGGTTAAAACCCCCAGATATGACCATTGACTATGGATTCTCTACTATTTAAGCATTGTCCCTACACAAATTTTGTGGTTTTAGCCTTTTTTTACCAAAGCTTTGTAAATCCAAGAAATTCCCAAGAAGAATTGCATCCAACTTCCCTACTTGTCTGGTTGCTAAATGATCGCTCACAATGAAATATAAGACATAAAAATTTAAATTTTTTATTAGATTTACTCCTCCAATGACTCTCCTGCCTCTCACGGAAATGAAGAAGGTAATGGAACAACCTATGTTTCTTACTCCTTCGGCTCGTTTAACTCACTTGATTAATCGCTTTCAACCATCTCCTGAAACTATTGTGCTGCTTTTAGCCATCGTGATCGGGGGTGGTAGTGGTATGGGTGTAGTCACGTTTCACTATCTAATCGATCTGATTCACCACTTAATGCTAGAAAATCTCATGGGCGTGATTGGTGTATGGGGTGCTTGGACTTTAGCCTGTGTCCCCACCCTCGGCGGATTAATCGTCGGATTGATGCAGTGGCGCACCCATGACTTTGGTCCTGGACTTTCATCTCTCATCGCCGCCTCCCAAGGAGGAGAGATCCAGCGACAACTACGACCTGTCACCAAGATGCTAGCAGCATCAGTGACCTTGGGGAGTGGTGCTTCTTTAGGCCCAGAGGGACCAAGTGTAGAAATTGGGGCAAATTTTGGTTTGTTACTGTCTCAGGTGCTACAAGTCTCTCAAGAGCGACAGCGGTTGCTTTTAGGTGCTGGTGCAGCTGCTGGTTTAGCTGCCGGATTTAATGCCCCCATCGCCGGTGTGTTTTTTGCCCTAGAACTAGTACTGGGAGGCACATCCTTTGCCACCTCCGCCGTCAGTGTAGTGCTGTTAGCAGCAGTGGTGGCGGCGTTAATTGCTCAAATTGGGTTGGGAGCACAGCCTGCTTTTACCTTACCTGCTTACCAAGTGCGTAGTCTCCTTGAATTACCACTGTATCTCGGCTTGGGTTTGGGAGCAAGTTTGGTTTCTCTTGCTTATACCGAGTTGGTCAGTCTGGCGAAAGCCTGCTTTGATGGGGAGGTGTCCTATTTGCAATGGTTAGGACGCATCCCTAAGCCCATTCATCCGATTATTGGCGGTGCCATCGTTGGTACAGTAGCTTTACGCTTCCCGCAAATTTTGGGCATTGGTTATGAAACAGTGGGAGCGATGCTTCAGGATGTGCAGTTTTCCCTAAGCCTATTAGTTGTGCTACTCTTCCTAAAGCTGGTGACCACGGCAATTAGTTCTGGCAGTGGTTTTGTTGGTGGTTTATTTGCGCCAGCAATGTTTTTGGGTGCTTCTTTTGGAGGAGCTTACGCTAAAATATTGGCCCATATAGCTCCGGCAATGAGTCATTATATGGCAGCTCCTCCAGCTTATGCAATGGTGGGAATGGCTGCTGTGCTAGCGGCAAGTGTCAGAGCACCGTTAACGGCAATTTTGTTACTGTTTGAATTAACGCGAGACTATCGCATTGTTTTGCCGTTAATGGCAGCAGTGGGTTTAAGTGTTTGGCTAGTGGAGTTAATCAAGCCAACCTCCAGCCCAAACTCAAATCTCCAGCAAATCGGTCTTTCTGAGTTGAAAGACGACCAAGCAGATCTGTTGCAGCAAATTTTGGTAGAAGATGCCATGAACTCTCGTCCAAAAAAGCTGTCAGCAACTATGAAAGTTTTGGAGGTTGCTTTGGAAATGACAAGCGATCGCTGCCACAGTGCTTTAGTCATTAATGAAGCAGGGCAATTAGTTGGCATCGTTTCTCTGGAAGATATTAACCGTGCCCTTTCCCTTTGGCAAGAGTACTCCAATTCCCCAACCGAAATCCAGAGCAATTTATCTCATCAAACACTTATAGACATATGTAGCACTGATATTCTCTATGCCTACAGTGATGAGTCCTTATCTGATGCTTTAGACCGCATGGCTGGTCGAGGTTTAGGTCAGTTACCAGTAGTCACCCGAGATAACCACGAACATATTTTGGGTTTATTAGAACGGGAGCAAATTGCCTTGACTTGTGATGTCGCAGTAACGCGCCTAGCACTTCGCCATTATTTACCCATCACTCTAAAAACAGATGTAGTCAGTAGCAGTCTGTCAACCCAAAAATGACGGAAGGAAAGTGGGGAGTAGGGAGTGGGAAAGGATTTTGACGACTCTAAAAATCTGTTTCACCCTGCTTTCGTTGACTTGAGAGACTACTAGTCATTAGGCGTTAGGCGTTAGGAGTTAGGAGTCAAAAACTATGGTTATGAAGTTTTGACTCCCCACTCCCCTAATCCCCACTCCCCACTCCCCACTCCCCACTTGTATTAGGCGGTGGCTTCCAGAGGTTCGGACTCTTCTCTGTCATCTGAGTCTACTTGCCTCAGACGAATATGCTTTTTGCCTAAAGTGATGATAAACTCATCTCCTGGTTTGAGGTTCATCTGTTTGGTATAAGCTGAGCCTATTAGCAAGTTACCGTTCGACTGGACACTAATTCTATAGCTAGCACTGCGTCCGCCACGACCATTTGCACTGGGAGCACTATCTAACTGAATGCCCTCGGCATCAATTAGGGCGTTTAAGAATTTCATCATGTTGACGCGCTCTATACCATTTTTGGTAACGGTATAGTAGCCGCACTGCTTAGCTTTTTCTTCTTTGCTTATGCTCTCTAGCTCTTTAACTTTTCTGAGCAGTTCTTCACCGACTAGGGGTTCAATTTTTTTCAGTTTAGCCATCAACTTAGATCGAAAACGAATGATTGAAGTGGTTGAATCGATTTTATTTTAGCTGAGGTTGAGCTAATACGATCAGAATCATTTAATTTTTATCTGGTACAACCGTTAATATATTACACCCATAAGCATAATTTTTGCAGTATTACCAATCTTGCCCACACAATTTATTTTAAAGACAACTGGCAATGGTGATAACGATTGTTTGTGAATAACTAAAGAAACATGAAGGATTTTGGATAAAGGATGAAGCAGGAGTCAGCGGGATAAACCCGAAGTCCAAGGGTTATCTCCTGGTTCCCAGATCCAGATTCTGCCTTCTGGGTACTTCATACTTCATATTTCACACTTCCTACCTTCAGTGACTGCTACACTAGATTTATTTAAGTTTCCTAAAGCTTGGCTAAAAAAGTTGTATACTGGCCAGATTTGATCATTGGCACAGAGAACGATAAGCATTACTGGACAAACATGAAATTAACGACCAGAGGACACTATAGTGTAAAGGCGTTGCTAGATTTAAGCTTACAACCCGGTTATGGTCCTGTATCTACTAGAGCGATCGCCACCCGCCAGCATATCCCTGCTCCTTACCTAGAAAAACTGCTAATAGAAATGCGTCGTGCTGGGTTAGTGAAATCAATTCGCGGTAGCGTTGGTGGATACCAATTAGCGCGAGAGCCTGTCAAAATATCTTTAGGAGAAATTTTCGATGCAGTTGGTGAAACTATTGAACCCTTGCCTCATCACCAAGCTTCTAGAACAGAAGCTGAAGATTGGGTAACATTTAGCCTTTGGCAGAGGCTGCATCAAAAGCTAAAAGAAGCTTTGTACAGTATTACCCTGGCAGACCTTTATTACGACGCTCGTAGTTGGCAAGCTTCTCTTGGGGAAGAAGCTAGTTTTGTGGTTTAGTTGTTTGTTGTTTGTTGTTTGTTGAAAGTAAATAAAACCTATGCCCCATGCCCCATGCCCAATAGCATTTATGTTTTCATCCTTGCTGCTACTTTAGATTACTTTATAGGTGATCCTTGGGGTTGGCCTCATCCAGTGCGAGTTATGGGGTGGGTGATTTCTCACTTTACCAAATTTGCTCTCTCGTTCTGTCATCATTCTCTAACACAACGAATAGCTGGAATTATACTCACCCTTATCCTCATCCTCGGTAGCGGTTTTTTTGGCTGGTTAGCAATTCAAAGTGCCAGATGGCTGCATCCCCTATTGGGAATAGTTATAGAAAGTATTCTCTTAGCTAGTTGTTTTGCTCTTAAAAGTTTGAGAGATGCAGCCGAAACAGTTTTACAACCTTTAACAGCAGGACAGCTAGAAGATGCTCGTTCTACTTTAAGAAATTACGTTGGTCGAGATACAGAAAACCTCACAGAACCAGAAATTTTGCGAGCCGTTCTAGAAACTGTCACGGAAAATGCCACTGATGGAGTTATGGCTCCACTTTTTTATGCAATTATTGGTGCATGTCTACCAGTTGTAGGTCCTGTTCCCCTGGCTTTGGCATACAAAGCTAGTAGTACCCTTGATTCAATGGTCGGGTACCGAGAAGCACCTTACACCTATTTGGGATGGCTGAGTGCGCGGTTAGAAGATTGCTTGACTTGGGTTCCGTGTCGGTTAACAGTGTTGACTCTAGCACTCCTGTCAGGTAAACCAAAGCATGTTTGGCAAATTTGTTGTCGAGATGCAGTTTCTGACCCCAGTCCCAACTCTGGCTGGAGTGAGTGCGCCTATGCTGCTATTTTGGGGGTGCAGATGGGAGGTACAAATTGGTATCGCGGGGTAGCTAAACACAAACCACTACTAGGAGACCCTAACCGTCCCATCACCCCAACTTGCATTTATCAAGCACTGCAACTGACTCGATATTGCTTTTTGCTGTGGATATTGTTAGGGGTGTGGTTACCCCTATTAAACAATCTCCGACTCAGCACCAACATCATTGTAAGTGCCGTTTTTCTCCCGTTTGAGACTTTCTTCTAGGGCTTGAATTTGTTCGCGACGCGCTTCCAATTCCAGGGAACGACGAGCCAGGTCTTGATTTTGCAAAGTCAGGTTTTGTCGCCACTGTTCTGCTCGCTCCGCTTCTTGTTGCAAAAATTCCGGAGTAATACCGGTAGTCAGGTAGGTTTGCACCAGATCCAGCACCCAGTTTGTGGCTTCTTCGAGTCTTTCGATGTCCCCTGTAGGGGAAAGTTCCAGCAAAACCAGCAAATTCTCAGTCAGAGAGTTGCCTTTTCCCAGCAGAATGAAAGCCTCTTCTGGAATCATCGCCCACATATTTTCAGCTTCTTGACGCGCCAACAACCGCAACTGGGGCTGATCTAAAAATTCATTTTTATGGACTTGGGCTAGATATAGCATGACAGCTGTGTAGGAAATTACACGCATAAAAATAGATAGTTTTACTATCCTAACCTACTTAGGCGATCGCGTAATATTTCTGCTTGTATCTCCGCCTCTGCCAAGGTATCCCTTGCTCCCTTTACCACATCTGGTGGAGCTTGGTCCACAAAATTAGGTTTACTTAACCTAGCTTTGAGGGAATTTATTTCCGCTTCTATTTTGCTCAGGCGTTTGGTGAGTTTGGCACTGAACGTTTTGAGATCCACCACTCCCGCAAGAGGAAGTAGCACTTGTATCGTACCCACAACACCTGCGATCGCTTCTTCAGAGTTTGTTTCTGGTTGTTGGTAATTCTCATCGACAATGGTTAAAGTCTCCACCTTTGCCAAATCTTTAATATAAGACTCCCCAACCGTGAGAATGTGCCGTTCTTTTTCACTTTCGCTTTGCAAATTCACCGTCACTTTCACCCCAGGCTTAACATCCGCCTCTTGTCGGAGATTGCGAATGGTGCGGATTGTTTCAAAAAGTAGTGAAAACTGTTCTTCAATATCGAGATCAATGAGGTTAGTTTCCCTTGCTGGATATGCTTGTAAAGCTAAACTCTGTTTAGAATCTGCTGGTTGCTGGGTAAGAGTATGCCAAATTTCCTCAGTAATGTGAGGCATAAAAGGATGAAGTAACTTCAAAATCCCTTCCAGCACATAAGCAAGAGTCTGTTGTCCCACCCTCCTAGATGCAGCGTCAGCATCTTTTTGCAGCCTAGATTTTACCAGTTCAATATACCAGTCACAGAAATCGCCCCAAATGAATTCGTATATTCCCTTCGCGGCTTCTCCTAATCCATAGTTGTCGATATAGTCATGGGTTTGTTTAACAACCTGATGGTAACGGGAAAGAATCCAGCGATCGCTCAATTCAGTAGCGAGTGGTTGACCAAGTTGTTCTGGCGTTTGACCATCTAAATTCATCATCACAAAACGGGCAGCATTCCACAACTTGTTAGCAAAATTGCGCGACGCCTCCACAGATGAAGATTCATCCGTCTTCCGATTGTACTCCAAGCGAATATCTTGACCTGCACCAGCAACTTCCTTAACCAAGGTATAGCGCAAAGCATCCGTACCGTATTTCTCAATCAAAATCAGCGGGTCAATGCCATTTCCAGCACTCTTAGACTGCTTCTTACCATTTTCATCCAATACCAACCCATGGATGTAAACCGTTTCAAAAGGCATTTTACCCGTAAAATGACCAGCCATCATCGTCATTCTAGCTACCCAGAAAAAGATGATATCAAACCCAGTCACCAAAGTACTAGTAGGGTAGTACTTTGCTAAATCCTGAGTTTGTTCAGGCCATCCCAAAGTCGAAAACGGCCAAAGTCCAGAAGAAAACCAGGTATCCAGTACATCTGGATCTCGTTCAAGCTTGACATTTTCACCAAACCGTGATATCGCTTTCTCCCGTGCCTCTGCCTCCGACTTAGCCACCACAAACGGCGTATGATCGGTAATCTCCCCCCCAGTTTCACTAACCGTATACCAAGCGGGAATTTGATGTCCCCACCACAATTGACGAGAGATACACCAATCCTTAATTTTCACCAACCAGTCACGATAAACCTTAGTCCAACGCTGGGGGACAAAATCTGGGGAATGTTTCTCATCCAAAAATTCTAGCGCCTGCTCTGCCAAAGGACGAATTTTAACAAACCACTGAGTAGAGAGGAGGGGTTCAATGGGAACTTTGCCGCGATCGCTATAAGGCACAGTATGCTGATAATCCTCCACCTTCACCAGAAAACCATCTGCCTCCAGGCGAGAAACCACATTCTTGCGAGCAACAAAACGGTCTTGTCCTTGAAAAGAACCAGCATTCTCATTGAGAGTGCCATTCTTATTC
>JADQBA010000443.1 GCA_016903675.1 Stigonema ocellatum SAG 48.90 = DSM 106950
GGCACCAATCACAAAATTCTCCGCACTGTTAAATTATCAGACGTGGGTTTTTCTTTAACGAACACTAATTGTGGTTTACTCAAGTAAGAGTGCAACTACACTGTAGCTAGGGGGGTGCAATGTCCGGGATAAGTACTCGTAGTCGCTGGTTCTTAGGGATGGCAATGGGTGGTGCGATTGGTAGTGCTCTAGCTCTGTCCACAAATTGCGTTTATGCCCAAATCACCCCTGATAGAACTCTACCCAATAATTCCACCGTCAGATTAGAAGGGAAAACCCACATTATTGAAGGTGGAACCAGAGCAGGGGGTAACCTGTTTCACAGTTTTGGGGAATTCTCTGTCCCCAGTGAAGAGACGGCTCACTTTAATAATGCTGCTGATGTTCAGAACATCTTCGGTCGGGTGACGGGTGGGTCAGTTTCTAAGATTGATGGAATAATTAAAGCGATGGGGACAGCTAATCTGTTTCTAATTAACCCCAACGGGATTGTTTTTGGTAAAAATGCTAGTTTGGATGTTCGTGGTTCGTTTGTGGTCACGACAGCCAATGCAATTCAATTTGGTTCCCTTGGGTCTTTCAGTGCTACTAATCCAGAAGCACCCTCTCCATTACTGACAATCAATCCATCGGCATTGTTATTCAATCAAATTGCTGCTGGCGCATCGATTCAAAACAATTCAACAGCACCAGCCGGAATAGCACCAACAGGTGGAAATGCATCAGGTTTACGTGTTCCGGATGGTAAAAGTTTACTGCTAGTTGGTGGCAATATTAGCATGGATGGCGGACAACTGAATGCTTATGGTGGAAGAGTTGAGTTAGGAGGATTAATCTCTCCTGGTTTTGTGGGGCTAAATGTGGATGGCGATAAATTGAGCTTGAACTTTCCTGCT
>JADQBA010000155.1 GCA_016903675.1 Stigonema ocellatum SAG 48.90 = DSM 106950
GAAGAAGCGGCCCTGCACCACTCCCATGAGCATGGGAGCAAGGAGCCACTGCATGAGCACGAGTAGAGCAGCCAAGTTGAACTCACACTTAGCTTAAACAAGTTTAGTGGATTCGAGTTAGTTGGATACTGATTCACTCAATGGACTGAAACACTTTTTAGCCAACCACTTCTCCAAAGGAGTGGTTGGCTTTTTTACGGCCTTTATTTAACTCAACCCAGTTATAGGTCCTGTAGGCCTACTTTAAATAGTGCTTCGCTTCCTGGCTTAGAATCGGATATTCAGCCAAATCAAGCACCTTCTTGTAGTGCAGCCGGGCCTGTTTTAGCTGGCCAGTCTGGACCGCTACCCGTGCCCGAATTGTGTATGCCCACGCTTGCCACGCTTCGTCTTTAGGTGGATTTTGGAGCAGTTGCTGAGCGAGGGTATCGGCTTCAAGGGTGGCTCCCTGGCTTAACCGTAACCGGGCTTTCAGAACTAAGCCAACCTGTCGGTAAACGGGTTGCGGGTTTTTCAGCAGGTTATCAATTAACAAGGACGCAGAAGCTGGACGTTGGGCATTTAAAAGCATCTCGGCATAGCGAGCGGAGAAAAATGGGTTGTCAGGGTATTGCTTCGCTAATTGTGCTAAGTAGGGCAGGGCTTCCGGAGCGCGGTTCTCATAATCAGCCAGGATATGTGTCAGATAAAGGGTGGCTTCGACGCGGGAGAAAAGCGACTGCTGGATGGCCAGTACTAACTGGTTCATCCCCTTTTGTTTGTCACCTGAACGCATAAACCAGACCAGCGGCTTATAGGCCGGGTGTAATTGGGGATATTCTTCCCGGTAGTAATCATACAGACCGGACGAGAAATAAAAGTCAGGATACTGCTGACGATACGCCCGCCCCTTTTGCAGATACGCATATGCATTTTTGGCATACGCCACAGATTTAAGCATTTGACGGTCATAGTAGGCCATACGGGTCAGCATCGCTTCGGCCGTGAAGTAGGTGAACATCAACTCCGGATCATCGGCGTGTCGGTCAAGCCCTTGGGCAGCATTAGCCGCCGTTTTTTCGAGTAGGGTGACCAGTTGGTTGCGTAACCCTTGGTCGGTACGGGCTGGGAACCACTGCCAGTGTAACCGAACGGCTCGGAGCAGGTCAACGCCCGGATGGTTCGCTGTACGCTGATCTAATTGGTTGAGTAATGTATTCGTCTGGGCCGGTTGATTGTTATAAATAGCTTGAAGTGTCTGATTGACCAATCCCTGATGAACCGACATAGATTCTGTCCCGGATGATTGAGCAAAAGAGCAATTCGACCAGATGAGTAGGCTAATGACTCCGACAATGTAGTGGCTTCCCATCAGAAAACGCGCTGAGCAGTTGAATGAAAACGGGGCGTATCCTTGTTTGTCACTGGACGGTGACGGCTACGTCGGGTTAGCTTTCGCTTGACCCAAGGATATACGTGATAGGCAGCCTCCGCTGACAGTAGGCCAATCCCGGCTCCAACCAGTACGTCAGAAATCCAGTGTTTATCATTGACCATGCGCAGGTAGCCTGTTGTGCCCGCCATGGCATAACCAGCAACCGGAATAAGCACACTGGTATGACTAAATTCACGATCGAGGATGCCCGCCCCGGCAAAGGCAAAAGAAGCGTGCCCCGATGGAAACGACTGCCGATCAGAATCATCCGGACGAAGGTAGCCGGTCGTAAATTTGAGTCCATAGGTAACGATGCCCGTTAGTGCACTAGCCGTTAACCACAAGCCAGCTCGGTCAAAGGGTGTTGAGCGACCTTTCACGCCAGCCGCTGTTAAACCAGCCAGTAGCGCAGATGGCCCCACGGCCAGATAGTTATCAATAGAGGTTCGGTAGCCATTACTATAGTTCAGAATACTAGTTCGTACCCCAAATCGATTAAAGGCGTGATTCCCGGAGAGTGTATAAAGGCCTGTTCCAATAAAGGCCGATGGAACGGCCAGTCGGGCGATGGACAGCCGTGGTGTGGTTCGTATGGTGTCTGGTTGGGCGGGAGCCTGAGCAGCCCAGCCCGCCAAAACGATTAACCAGATTAATCGCCACAGTAAGCTATGGCTATGCTTAGTCATGCACATTATCTTCGTAGGTAAATCTATTCTAAAAAGCACCGGCCATATTTGAAATAAACGGGTCATGGCGGCATCTTTGTAAGCGCCGACCCACAGAAATATGGATGGGGTACTAAATCAGCAGAAGTGACTCCGGACAGACTCGAACTGTCGTCTATTAACGATGGTCAATGGCTCTACCAGTTGAGCTACAGAGTCAGCAAAGAGAGTTTTTCAATGTTTATTCCCAAGGTGTTCAACAGGCGGCAATATGGGGCTAATTCCCGGAAAATTCCCTTAACATAAGATTGATTATATAACGATCCGTAGTATACGAGCTCTTTGCAGCAAATACGTACGTCGTAGAAAACGTAGAAAATCACCACGTTAACTGCCTATATGTGGGTAGATCTGAGCGTACTTATATGACTATCGCCCCCTTAGACCTTATTCTGCTGCTTGGCTCTCTACAGGGCGTTATCTTAGCAACGCTGTTGTGGACTAACCGCAAAGGGCATCGCCTGTCGAATCGGCTGCTAGCCACGCTCATTGGCTTGCTGGCCTTAATGAGTCTAGCCGTTGGTGTGCCAGTTCTTAATAAATGGGTAAGTTTTGCGCTCGAACTGCTGCCCTTAATCGTAGTGATGCCTTTAGGGCCACTTATTTACTTTTATGTGAAATCGGTTCTTGACCCCACGTTTCAGTTGGATAGATTTGAGCGATACCAGTTCTGTCCGGTTGTGTTGGACCTAGGCGCTACGGTAATTGGCTGGATGTTTGTCATTGGGGTATTGCTGGGCGTTTTCAACGAATCACAAGGCCCATCATTTGGTGCCGTTATGGATGAATACAACACCTACATTGACATTCCACGCTGGCTGTCTGTTACACTTTACTTAGTGCTGACTAGGCAGCTATTAGCCCAACCAGTAACGATGGCCGGAGGGAAGGACCCAAATCCGGTAGCAGATAGGCCGCAACGAAGGTCTTGGCTCTGGCAGTTCGTCAACGTCTTTCTGGTCTTTCAACTAATCTGGCTTATTCATTTAGTGCCTTACATCATTCCTACTCTACGAGGGCCACTATTGGATACATTTGGCTGGTATCCAGTTTATGTTCCTCTCGCTGTACTAATCTACTGGTTGGGTCTGAAAGGCTACTTATACGCTCGGAATAGTCCGGTCGAGGTAGTGCCGTATAAGATCAACGCTACTTCCCTGCCTGCTGAAATTGTTGAAAAAGCAATTGGCTTGTTGACAAACGCGATGCAAACGGACAAACTCTACCTCGACCCCGAATTAACCGTCGACAAGGTTGGTCGGCACGTACGGTTACCCGCCAAAACGATTTCATTTGTGCTCAACCAGTATCACCAAAAAAGCTTCAACACGTTCATCAACGAATACCGAATTGAGGCCGTGAAGCACCGGCTGGCCAACCCCGCCAGTGACTATCTGACCCTGACGGGCATCGCCTTTGAGTGCGGGTTTAATTCGCAGGCTACATTCCAACGGGCGTTTAAGCAGATAGTGGGCGTGTCGCCGAAAGAATACAATAGCCAGCTGAGAGGAATACCAATCAAATCCCGATTTGAGTAGACGTGCACGTCTTTTTGGGTCTATTTCGGACCCAAAAAGACGGTTCATGAAAAACTACTTTCTGTGGGTGATTATCCCATTTCTTATTCAGGCCTTACCCGTCAGGGTGCATGCCCAGCCTGCCAAAACCATCGCCGAAAAAGCCGACGAATATTTGACAACGTCCACCAGCTTGAACCGCTTTAACGGCACCGTACTCATCGCCCAAAAGGGCACGATTCTGTTGCAAAAAGGGTATGGCTGGCGAGATGAGTCAGCTAAAATTCCCAACGACACAAACAGCATTTACCAGCTTGGCTCGATTACCAAGACGTTCACGGGAGCGGCTATACTGCAATTACAGTCAGAAGGCAAACTGTTGATCACCGATAAACTAAGCAAGTACCTGCCCGACTATCCAAACGCTAATCAGATTACGCTGAACGACTTGTTTGCTCACACATCGGGCATATACGACTACAAAGGCTTTCTGTATGCTAAGGATAGCCCTGACAAAGTAGACTTCACCCGCCCCGTTGCCAAAGAACGGATTGTGTCAATGTTCAGCAACAAACCACCGACGACCAAACCGGGCGGTGAAGAACGATACACCAACTCCGGCTATTTCTTGCTGGGGTTAATTGTTGAGAAAGTTACTGGCAAACCCTTTGAAACTGTAATTCGAGAACGGTTTATAGCACCACTACAGCTCTCGAAAACCGGCTTTGATTTCATCAATTTACGACAACCTGGCAAGACTACGGGATACTCCTACGAGAAAGATTCCGTGCTAGTTCCGATTTCCCCAATCGACTCAACCGCGGGCTATGCAGCCGGAGGAATGTACAGTACCGTAGGTGACCTTTACCACTGGTCGCAGGCTATACAAACGCACCAACTTCTAAGTATGGAGAACTGGAAATTAGCATTTACGCCCATCGGCAAAACAAAATGGGCGTATGGTTGGGGTATTAATACATTTAGGTCAGCCAATGACTTGGCATTCCAAAACGGTAATTTGCCCGGTTTTGGTACTTACCTCATGTTACTCCCCAAAGAGGATGTCGTCATTATCGCGCTGAGTAACGTGGACGATGCATCGGATCTTACATCCTTGGAGCCAATTGTCCGAGATATGATCTTCATCACCTCCGGGCTACCTTATCAACTGCCCAAGAATCGGAAAGAGGTTGCTGTTAGTGAAACCGTACTCCGTCAATACGTTGGTAATTACCAACTGGCTCCCGAAAGAATTCTGGCTATAACCCTTGACAATAAGAGGTTGTTTTTACAGGTAACCGGGCAGGACAAGTTCGAGATTTATCCAGAAAGCGAGACCGACTTCTTTCTCAAAGTCGTCGACGCTCAATTGACGTTTCACAAAAACGCGGCTGGGCAAGTGTTCCAAATCGTGGTGCATCAAAATGGTGATACGATAGCAAAACGATTGTAATTAACCCTCGCAAACCACGATAAAATCATTTATATAACAACCCTACGAAAAGTACAATTTACGCAGGGGCAAAAAAGGCTATATACCTGATCCCGTTTCATTCTTTTTTTTCCCGCTGTTTATGGACTTGACTACCCTAAGGATTCACCTTTCTCAAGTACGCTTTCCACACTTCGGGGTACTTATCCTGAATCCAACCCGCAAACTCTTTGGTGGCATTGTCCTGGATGCGCATCGCCTGAATTTCCTGCTGATGAGAATGCACGTAGAAAGCCACACCTCCCCCAACTACTAACAGCAGTACAAAGACCACTAAGGCCGATTGCCAACTGGTAAACCCAACGCGATTGGCCCACGCATTCGCTTTACTCCGACTAGCCCACTCAATACGATGGGCGGCTGTTCGACTGGCCTCCTCAATGCGCTCCGCCGTGGCCAGCCCAACGGCCCGTAGCTCATTTACCCCTTCGTCCGTGGCAGTTTTTAGGTTGCTCAGCGTAGGCATACCCCTGGTCAGTTCAGGCAACATCAACTCAGCGGTCCTCTTACTGTCCAGCTTAAAATCAATACCCTGTCGAGCGGCCTGCATCAAAGCCTCTAATTCGGCTTGGCTAGCTCCTCGGGGCAGCTTTTCCCACCGATCAAACCGTTTATTTAACCCTTCAATAGCGGTGTTCTGACGGCTTAGTTCATCCACTAATCGCTGAATCGGATCATACCCGTTAGGCACACTTGGCGGAGCAGGCGGAGCCGATGACGAACTACTCCCTGCGGCTACAGGGGGACTCGACGTATTTTTCTGATTCAGGTTCTTTAGAAATTTATTCTCATTCATAAGTGCATACCCCGGTCCTGACGGGGCGTTCGTTGTTGTTCTAACCGTTGTTCTTGTTTTAAGCGTTCAGCCTGCTCCATCTCCAATTGACGGCGGTTGGCCGCTGCCACTTGCTCCTGTTGGCGCTGCTGGGCCAATTGCTGACGGATTTGTTCGGCCTGCTCCAGAGCTCGGCTCAACTCGCGGCTGTCCTGCTGGTGGTAAGCCTGGCCTAGACCCGTTTGTAACTCGGCTTGCCGCTGCTGGCCGGCCAGCTCCAGGGCGCGCGCCTGCTCCCGTTGCTGGCTGCGTTCCAGCGCAGCCGCCTGGCTCAATTCCGTTTTCAGGCCTTCATCCCCGTATTTCATCCCGTGCAGGTACCGAAACGATTCGGTTACCCCCCGTTCATAGCCAAACCGTTGATCAAAGCTTTGCTCGACCCGTTGACTAAAGCCGTTGCGTTCAAAACCGCCTAGTACCACGCCTTTGGTCGTGCCTTTATGATTGGTCAACGGACTCAAATGATAGGGGTTCTTTCGCTCGTGGAGACCCTCAGCCAGATCCTGACGATAGGTCTTTAGGTTCTCAGTGCGACTCACGATCACGTGGATATGGGTCTGATCCCCCAGCTTCATACCGCCCTTGGCCTGCTCCCCTAGCTGGACCGAACGGTCGGTGTAGTCGTAGCTGCGGCTGTGCTCAATCTTGGCGTACCACACCAGGTCACGGCTGTCAATCCCCTTTCCAAAATTCTGCGCGTATGCCTCCATGGCCGAACGAGTGAAGGCCTTCAACGCTTCCGGATCAGAACCAATATGGGCTAATTCAGACTTCGAGGGGGCTAAAACAATCTGATAGTACTTATCATCTTCCCGCCCTAAATTCCGTTTGTTGGCATCCAGCTCAGCCGTTACCTGGCTACCAGGTAACTCCTCGGCTTCTCGGCCAAACCACTTGCCTAACTGCTCCTTTTCCAGATAGGCCACCAGGCCCCCACAGGAACCACTGCGGTTCGATAGGCCTGAACCGCCGGACGGTATCTTGGTCATCATAAGCCGTTCTGTTGGGCAATGAGGGCATCCGCCTGTTGCTTGTACTCGCTCCGCAGGGCGTTATCGACCAAAGCGGTACGAAACGAAAGTCGCAGCAACGTCTGCACCGCTTCGACCACGCCGGTCAACTGCTCTTCCAGCTGCACCGGAGTTAAACCCGATTCTGATGCCTGACGTAGAGCCTGTACGTCCGCCTGCATCGGTTTTAGGATCGCTTTCTCCTGTTCGCGAATAAATCCAATAAATCGTTTATCCAGCGAGTCTACTTTATCAGTTAATTTCTTCAAGACAACATCCGGCGCATCGGCTTTGGGATAGCGGGGATCGAGCTTGGTGACGGCGAAAAATTGCACCATCGCACTCACCAAATCTCTGTGGGACAGGCCTAATTGATCGCCTAGTTTCTCTAATTGCCGGTGCGTTCCCAGGCTAACGGATAAACTCTTTCGATCAGTCATACGGATAGATTTTACTCATTTTGGTGTTGGTCATCAATTAGTTAGACTATTAATATACAAGAATAACGGTTTTTATTAACCTGTACTGATATTAAAATACTGACTATCAAACCCGTAGGGCGGGACGAACGGTATGGAGCGTAGCGGAATAGCGTTCCGTCTCGCTCTTTAACAAGACCGTATCACGACACGCGCGCCGGATGGGTTACTATCTCGTTGGGAAGCTAAATAGGATTAGACAGATTACCAAATTGTAGCTTGGCCAGCTCCGGGGATGAGACAGCTAGGAGTAAAGGTATTGGAAAGGGGGTTGAATGGATGGGTATTCCTTCTTTTCATCAGTCTTTACTAAAGTCATTCTTGACTTACTATTGGAATAATACAAATCGTGGAACAGTTAACTAAATTTATAGTTGCGCGCCCCGGTGCGTTTTTTAGTTTTTGCTTTCTTTTTTCCCATTCGCTTTGTCGAGTCCTTTTGCTGCTTTTTTAGCATTGTGGATAACTCGGAATTTTGGGCTCAAAAATGCCCTTATCCACACCCTAAATGCCGGTTTTTTGGCATTTGCACTTTAGCAAATATTACTTTTGCAAACTTTACGACCTCGTAACTAATTGATTGTTAGTAAATTACAGGGGTGTTTTATGCGTAATTGGCGGAGTTTTATGCGTAATTGGCGGAGTTTTTAGAGGTATTTTATGCGTAATTGGCGGAAATATGGGTGTTTTAGTTGCTTATTTTGTGAAATTTGTTTAAAATCACGCATAAAATAAAAAGGATGACGCAAATAGAGACATTCAAGCAAACCAACGCTATTACAGGTGCTAGATATGACTATACCACTACAGAGAAGCGGTTAATCTATCTATCACTCATTGAAGTGATGAAAACCGTCCAAAATGGAATCGCCGACGATTTTTTTAAAAGGGAGTTAATTTTATTTATTCCTGAAAGTCAGCTTAAGAAGTCTGACGAGCATGACCATCGATACAGAGATTATAGAAAAGCAGTCGTTAGCCTACGTAAGAAAGATTTTTCTATCGATGCTCCTGATGGGGGGTGGATTGAGACCGGGTTTGTCAACGGTGGCCAATATATAAAGGGAAAAGGACTGGAGGTTTCTATTTCAAAATACGTTTTACCCTATCTCTACGAACTTACGAAGCGGTTTACTGTACTTGATGCTACGGTAGTGATGACTTTAACTAGTAAGTTTTCTCAGCGCTTTTACGAGTGGTGCTGTCAATGGCGGTCAGTCGGTCAGTTTGAGTATAATCCCGATAGCTTAAAAGAAGTACTATGCATTAAGCTTCCAGTTGGCCAATTAAAGAGAGACGTCATCGAGATAGCTCAGGCTGAACTAATGGGCATGTACGAGGATGGCATAAGTGATTTGTATTTCACTTATAGCGAGGAGAGAGGTGGTCGTGGCCGTGGCGGATCTGTAAAGGGATGGGTTTTTAAAATCCATACGAAGAAGAAAGAAGTAGCTCAGGAAAGGGCCAAGAACGAGGATGTTGTCTTTGTCATGCGGTTTTTAGGACAGATCTTTGGGAAAGACTCACCATTGTTAGATCAGGCCTTAGAAGCCCTTAAAACGCATGAAAACGTCAAGCTATTTGCTGATCGGGCGGACGAGCTGCAAACGTCGGGCAAACTTGATCGAACCAAGAACAAGCCTGGCTATATTCGCTCAATCCTTCAGAAAGAATTTGGCCTCGATAAGAAGTAAAAAGCGTTAATAGATTTGTTACTTACATAACCGAGACACTAATGGATGTGGCAGCAATTCGTCAAGGCATTAGTTACGTCACTAACAGCAAAGGGCAAAAAACGGCTTTGCAGCTAGATTTGACCAATGTAGCTGTTCAAGAGATGGTGGAAAATCTAATGGATACCCTTGATGCTATAGAGCGACGTAGTGAACCTACGCGACCTTTTGAGAAGGTAAAAAACGAAATATTATTAAACCGTAGCTGACTAAGCTATTAAGATACAGACATATGGACACGACAAAGACTTTAGAACCTATTCCGCCTTTACGACGGGGACAGTGGAATAGTTACTCACCAGCTGATATCAAACGGTGGGGCGTTGAACGCTTCTTAGATGAGGTCTGCGAAAAAGAGCCGATCCAGATTCCAGACTTGGGGTTTACCGAAGAGGAAAATCAACGAATGGACCAAATATTGAAGGAGGAACGGGAAGCGACAGCCAATGGTCTTTGATACAAACCTGCTGATCGAGCACATCCGTCGTCAGGAAATGTTGCCAGCACGGGCAATCATCCCCGTTATTGTAGTTGGTGAATTAGAAGCATTTGCCTTAAAAGCTGACTGGGGTTATCAAAAGGTCTCTTTTATGCAAAGGTTGTTTGAGCGTTTCCCAGTCGTCGAAGTCATACGGGAAATAACCACGTTCTACGCACGAGTAGATGCATACAGTCAAGGCAATCTACAAGGACTGCCTTTGCCGCCTGGCTTATCGGCCCGAAATATGGGTAAAAATGATATTTGGATCGCGGCTACTGCGTTATACCTAGATTTAGAACTGCACACCACAGACAACGACTTTAACCATCTGCCGCCATTGGGTTTGCAGTTGGTTAAAAATAGGTAGCTCTTTCTACTTCGCAGTACCGAATAGGAACCGGCGAATACCTGTCAACAAGCCTGGGCTTTGCGTCTGCTGAATAGCACTTAAGATGTCTTGTTTGAACTGATCGAAGTCATCCACACTAACAAACTTAGAGGGGTCTATATCGTCTTGTCTCAGTAGTGCCTGTTGCTTTGGCTTAGTAATCAGTTCTTGACAGTATTCACGTAGAGTTGTACCAAAGAACTCTTCCAAGGTCTTATTTTCTCGACTGGCGGCCTTGGTGATAATCTGACGTGTTTCTGTATCAACCCGAACAGACCAGGGAGCTGCCTTATCTTTTCGGCTTGGACGACCCCCTTTTTGCTTATTGGTATTGTCGTTACTGGTTTCAGTAATACCGTTTTCCATTTTCTGTATTGCCGATATTTGACAGTAATACTAAAACTATATTTCGGTAATACCGAAATTAGGTTTCGGTATTGTCATTTTAAAGGACCAATAACTGCTATCAGACAGTAATACCAGAACTGGGTTTTGGTATTACTGCTTGATATTACCGGTATAATGGCCTCTGTTCTGTAATGCTAAAACTATATTTCTGTATTACTACAACTATGTTTCGGTAATACAGGTAAACATAAGTCAGATTACAGAACAAAAAAGCAGACTGACACGGTCAACCTGCTTTTTGATTCTATCCACACCATTCGGGATTTTAATCCCTTTGATAAATAAATATAAGCGCTTATACTGAATATCTTTAGACTTAACTCGTTGGCTTATCCTGTTCCCACTTAGCCTGTACTAAGCAATGGGATCACTGTGCTCCTTATCATGGCCTTCGGCATGGTGTTCCGCGGCTGCTTTAGCATGCTGATCCGCCAGATTGTGGTGGCCTTGGGCCTGATAAGCTTCGTGGGCTTCCTGCTCATGCTCGCCCGATTCGTGGAGTTGTTGAGCTTTCTGGTGATGCTTAGCCGCTTCGCCAAAATGATAGGCGGCTTCCTTGTGATGTTCGTGTGCCATACTACTATAGGTTTTGTTGGTTAGGGTGTAAAACCCGACTGGGATAATAAAGTTTATATTCAGGAGTGAACAAGTACTTAGGGTGCAGTAGGGGTACTTTATGCCCTAACCTCCCCAAGTACAATAAGCATGTCGCAGACTCCGCTTTTGGGGTCTGATAAATATAATTTGAGACTATAGAACGGAATAGATGACAAGCAAACTGATGGTACTAATGACAGTGGCAATCGTAGTCACCAGTGGAGCAGAGGCCCAAATCTCCTCCACTAATCCTACAGAAACACGTCCTAAGGACTCGTTGATCAATCACGTTTTATTGGGACAACTCATGGCTAAGCCTCATGTATACCAAGGTCAAAAGGTTCGAGTGGTCGGCTATTTTATTCAACAGCAGGGGCATGGTGTCCTGTATGCACACCAGCAGGACTACGATCGGTCTATAAGAAAGAATGGACTTTGGACTAGTTTTTCTCCAGAAGTAGCCGGTAGGAAACGTCTAGCGGCTTACTTAAAGCCTTTTAACAAAAAGTATGTCGTCATGATTGGAATCTTCGACAAGGCGAAAGGTCGCTTGGGCATGTTTAGTGGCAGTATCCGGGCTGTAGCGTCCATTGATACGACAGGCGCCAGTAAATAAGCTAACTTAACCCATGCTTAGTTGATCATTGGACGGCAGCCTCATTTTGTGTTAAGGGCTAACGCTAGCTTTACATAACGCTCACTTATACAACAGTAATTGAATGTCAACTTATGATATGTTTACAAACAATAAGCTGCATAATTAAAAGCTGTATACTTTGTACATTCCTGTTACTAACTGGGCAAGCGATGGCCCAGAGAGAGAAAAGATTCCGGGTCGGACCCAAAGCTGGTTTACACCTTACTCAATTGGTTGGTAAAACGGTTGGTACTTCCAAACTGAGTACACACGCTAGTGCTGGACTAAGCGCTGAGTATCAACTTAACTCCTTATTTGCTTTAAGTGCTGATGTAGTATATAGCCGACTAGGTGGAAGCTATGGCTCTATTGATACCTCGGCTCTCTTCAAGGATTACAAATTGGTGATGCAGTTCGATTATATCCACCTACCATTAGTGATACGGGTATCTCCTAGGAAAAGTCTTATTTTTCTGGAAGCTGGGGGGCAGGTAGGTGTTTTTCTCTCACGTCGAGTTAAAATTAACGATCTTGATGGGCAAACTCAGCCTAACCAATCAACCGATGCGGGATGGGTATTGGGCATTGGACAGCACATCACGAAGCATCTTTGTGTAAATTTTCGCTATTATAAAGGGTTAACGTCAATTTGGAAGCCTAGCTATTATACCAATCCGACTACAGGGCAAACGATTCGAATTTCAATTACTAAGCAGGTTCATCAATCCTTTGGTCTTCAAGCAACTTATTACTTTTAACTACGTACTAAGCTTTTCTTAGACTCCTTTCAAACTGACTATACTTATTACCCGAATATAAATATTCACATAACATAAAGTGAGTTATAAACAGAGATAATTAAAGTGCAATACTTGGAAACAAATAAAAGTTTCCAAGTATTGCACTTTTCCCCGTTTGGGGACTAATCTATACTCTTCAGGCTGGCATCACCTTACTTGTATTTGATCGCTTTTATCATGGCTTTTGCCTCCCCATAAGATGCCAGATTGACCCCTCTACGATCAGATGATACCACGATAATCGCATCAGCACCCACCTGACAAGCTTTAGGCTTAGCCATATCAATTGCGGCCGAAACCGTTTTCTTATCGAATAGAGTCGAGCCTGTCTTACTATCAATTAAAGCGATAGTTTCGTAGTCTCGTTTGACATCTTTCTCATCTGCGTAGACCTCAATTGGACAGCCAACAGGCTTTGCCGGGTGCTGTTTCATAACTTGAACCCCTACCGAGGCACAACCTGTTAAGGATAAAAAGAG
Source organism: Stigonema ocellatum SAG 48.90 = DSM 106950 (assembly GCA_016903675.1). Classification (GTDB taxonomy): domain Bacteria; phylum Cyanobacteriota; class Cyanobacteriia; order Cyanobacteriales; family Nostocaceae; genus Stigonema; species Stigonema ocellatum. The sequence continues at coordinate 12,996 of JADQBA010000155.1, forward strand.
GACGGATACGGCAATAGCTTTCATAAAGTTGTTTGCGGGATAAATTACAGTTCAAAAGTAATAGAGTCTGCAACATCCCAAATGGGTAAAGTATTACAAATTTCCATAATAGTGAAAAAGTACAACACTTGGCTGTTGCGATTCGTATAGAAGCCTTGTACATTACCTAGAGCTGTTTTATAACTAATGTGGCTGTTGCAAAACTAAACGGGTTGTTCAGTGGGACGATTTTTAGTCCTTACCCTGATCTGAAATCGTTAGAAAACGGCCACTAAAAGCTTCAAAAATATATCGGCTCAGACTTTTGCAACAGCCACTGGCATTATGTAAAGGGATAAAACTGATTTAGGCTCTTTTACTAGCGTCCAAGTCAGTCTTGGTTTTATTAAAATTATCGAAGCTTGATAGAAGGTCTGGACTCCTGCTGGTGAATTTTAAAGCTTGGACAGTTCAACCGGGCGCCGGTGCGATGGTGAAAAACCGTGTATGCTATGCTAGAGTCAAAAAGATCAAGGCGTCACTCCCTGTTATTCCTTTTTCTTTCCCCGCGCGGGACCGGCCGTTGCAAAAGTCGAGACGGGTTTAAGTGTTATTTTTAACTCATGTCTTTACGGTTGTCCTGAACCCTCCCAGTTGTATGGCGACTTAAATATGGACGAATTATTGATAAATTTGCTTGATTCCTTAATAGAACTTATCTGGAATAATTTGACAGTGATGCAGTCAGTTGGATAACCGACCAGGTTGGTTCATCAGCAGGCTATCATTGATGATTAGATTATTATGAACTATTTCTGGCGTATTGGTAGTACAGCCTTTCTGGTACTGATTTCATTCTGGACAACGGCGCAAATTCAAGTTACTTTTCCAATCAGTAGAGCCGTATTTCAGCGAGGTAATACCAATCAGGCTACCCTACGCGTGTCGGGTTACTATACTGCCTCTATCACCAGAATCGAAGCCCGCCTGGTAGCGCGTGACGGCCTGGGAACAACGACGGATTGGCTTACCCTACAAGACAATCCAGCCGGTGGGGTTTATGGGGGCGATATAACTAGTACCGGCGGCTGGTATAACCTGGAAGTGCGAGCGCTTAATGGAAGCCAGACCGTTGGTCAGACAACTACTGTTGAACGGGTGGGTATCGGCGAAGTATTTATTGTGGCTGGGCAGTCCAATGCACAGGGCGTTCACCAGAGTGCTCCTAATCCACTGAACGACTTGGTCAATTGCGTCAATAGCTATTACGTGGAAGGCTTTCCCAACGACCCGCTAACGCCCGTTTTTACCCAACTGGATAACTCGCCAGGATTCACTATTGCGCCCCGGGGCGTCGGTAGCTGGTGCTGGGGACAGTTGGGCGATCTGCTGGTGAAACGACTCAGAGTACCCATTATGTTCTTCAATGCCGCTTTTGAGGGAACGGCCGTTCGAAACTGGCGGGAGAGTGCTCCCGAAGGCGGCACCGCCTATAGTGTGTATATCGGAGCGCCCTATGCCCCACGACAACCCTACATTAATCTGAAACTGGCCCTGCAATTTTACGCCAACATGCTGGGCCTTCGAGCCGTGCTGTGGCACCAGGGCGAGGCCGATAATTTTACCAACACGCCCATCCAGGACTACGTCAATGACCTCCAATTCACGATCCGACAAGCCCGTCAGGACTTTAATCGGAACGTGTCCTGGGTGGTTGCCAGAGCGAGTTACGCGGATGATATGGGGAGTGATGCGACCATTCTCGCGGCCCAAAACCAAGTGATAAGCGCTACGCCTAACGTGTTTACGGGGCCCAATACGGATGGGATTCAGATCCCTCGAAATCGGCCTCCCTTCGATGATAAAATAGAAGGGGTGCACTTTGACTTCAATGGCCTTCTGGAAGCCGCCAACGCCTGGAATTCTAGCTTAGATGATTCTTTTTTCCAGAACTCGACACCAGTAAGTCCGGCCCCTACCCCGACCCTATCGGTTGCCTGCGCGGGTAATAATACCTTGAGAGTTACGGTTAATGGAAATTACCCAACCATCCAATGGGATTCAGGGGAGTTGGGCAATACCGTGACCAAAGGCCCGGGTGTGTACCGGGCGAAGATCAAAGACAATTTAGGGAACACGTTCTTTTCCGCCCAGGTGAGTATACCTAATGTGATCGCTGCGGTGGCCAACAACGGCCTTCCGTACGTCTGTGAAGGGAGCACCTTAAATCTGGTCACCAACGTCGGTAGCAACCTAACCTGGGTGAACCAGCAGACGAATGCGGTGGTGGGTAACGCTGCGACCTTATCGACAACCGTAGGGGGAGACTTCTATGTACGGTATCGGGATGTAAGCGGATGTGATTTTACGTCCAATACGCTTAATGCTATCCGTAAGCCATTGCCCGCAACGCCCGCGATTGTCAACGACAAGCCTACCACATTTTGCCAGGGCGATAACACCGTTTTGCGCACCAGTACTGACATCGACCGATATAACTGGAGTGATGGTCAGCAGAATAAAATGGCAACGGTTGGTGCCTCAGGCTCTTATTTTCTGACTGTTACTGATCAGTTTGGCTGTACATCTGCCCCCTCGAATACCATTGCTGTAACAGCCAACCCTGTGCCGGTCAAACCGGTGATTGCTACTAATGGCCCTACTACATTCTGTGCCGATCGAAACATTACCCTAACCGCTCCCCAAAACATAGCCTACCAATGGACCAGTGGCCAAACGACGCAGCGTATTACCCTTAATGAATCGGGTAATTTTGCGGTCCGAACCCGTAACCAGTTTGGCTGTTCCTCAGAGCAATCAGATCTAGTAGCCATCAAGGTGAATCCTTTGCCCCAATCGCCTTCTGTTTCGGCAGGTGGATCAACAACGTTTTGCGATGGCAATCAAGTGACCTTAAGTGCCAGCAGTCCACTCGATATAGTTTGGACCAGTGGCCAAAATACGAAGGACATCGTTGTTACCTCATCCGGAAATTATGCTGCGCAAGCCCGCGACCAGATTGGCTGTTTATCACCCAATTCAACCATTATTGCCATCCAGGTAAATCCACTGCCTGCAACCCCTACCATACTAGCAAGCCCTGACCGCATTATTTGCGAAGAAGATAAGGCTACCTTACGAGTGGATGGCCCTTATACCGTCTTTTGGAGCACCGGCGATTCAACCCAACGCATTACTACAGGTACTGCTGGTACGTATTCAGCTAGGGTACGGGACGTGAATGGTTGTATATCCGCCCAGGCGGGTAACACAACGGTTGAATTAAGGCCATTGCCTGCTCCGCCAACGATTAACATTATTGGCACGTATACGCTCGAAGCCATCAGTTCAGCGAATGGCACTCAGTTTCGGTGGTTTCGGGGAACGGATTCCCTGGCGGCACAATCGGCCATTATCAAAGCCAGTCAAACTGGACTTTATACAGCCCGCTCGTCTACTATTTATTCGCCCATACTAACCTGCTACTCGCATCCGTCGGCACCGATTTCGTTTACTATCGACTTAAGTAATAAAGGGCTCAGCATCTATCCCAATCCGAATCCGGACAGAACGGTTATTCTCGAAACGCAGGAAAATTTAGTTAACGCTACGGTAACAATTTTTACAGCCAATGGTCAACAGGTTTTTACGATTACCGTTCCCCTCTTCGACGAGCGCAAACAGGTGGTTTTAACGGGATTGTCTTCGGGATCTTACCTCATCCGTGTACAAGCGGCTAGTTTTGACGTTTCGAAGCGAATTCTTCTTGGGTTATGAATTTAATTTATAGTGTTGATCAGTAGTCTGAGCCGTTTTAGAAATTGAATTGGTAAAATCAAAAAAGAGTCGTAAGCCGAGCCGCCGGAACAGTTGAAATCCCTATTTTTGGATATTCTGTATAGCTAGTATAAAAGTTTTGTGTGAAATTATAATTTACTTATAGTAAGGTAGTTATAGTAAAATTTTCAAGAACCCAGCGTCTGTTTCAGTCATAGTATTTACTAAATCTCAGAAAACGCGATAACTGATGACAAGGAGTGAATCGGAGCCGCACCGGCGGACCGGCCGAAGCGATTAGATTCTGCAAACGGCAAATGGTGCGCCACCCCGGATGAAACGTTTTCAAGAGTAGTAGATGGCCGAACTCTACGGCAAGGTCTACCAGTCCTTGGATGCTATTTTCGAGGGTACTTTACTCGTAGTTGGCAGTCTCAATCTACGGATATTCCATTAACATAACATTCTTTATAAGAACAAACTAAAACTCTCATTTACAGCCAGTTACGAACGGTGTTTTATTATTCTTAGCTACAGAAACCGCCAGAATTCGTTTTACCAAGCGGTGAACAGTAGGAATATGCCAGCTCTCGCCCTGGCTGCGGAAAGTAGGTATTTCGCGCCGGTTCAGTTCGTCGCAAATTGCCCGGATCGTGGTCATGCCCTGATCCTGTATCTCGGCAATAATGGGGCGTATGCGCTCCGCAAATTCGTCGGCGGCTTCGCTGTTCTGCTGGCTTAAAACTTCCTTGCCATATTTGCCTAACTGCCTCCCACGCCGGATGGCGGCTTGAAGGGCGTCTTTTGTGCGGGTGCTGATCTGCTTCCGCTCATGTTGCGCAAATGCGGCCAATAGGTGTATCATCAACTCGTCGGCATGGGGATTGTCCACAGCCTTGAATTGCACCCGGCTTTCCATCAAGTTTGCGATAAACGCGACGTTGCGGCCTAATCGGTCGAGCTTAGCAATGATGAGCGTAGCTTTTTTCTTCCGGCATTGGTCAAGTGCGGCCAATAGCTGCGGACGCTTGTTTTTCTTTCCACTCTCGATCTCGGTGTAATGAGCTGCGACCTGGTAGCCTTCCCGCTCCGCAAACAGTCGCACGGCCTCTTGTTGGGCTTCCAGACCCAAGCCGCTTTTTCCCTGCTGGTCGGTGGATACGCGGTAATAAGCGATAGCGGTTTTCATGCTGCCAAAAGTTTTTTATCTTTGTTTAGCCCCTTCAAAAGGGAAAAGCGTCTCTATTTCAAGTCTTTGTAAATAAATTTTAAACCTAAACCATTTATTATTATGCCTCTCAAACCCGGACCAAAACCTAACAAAGAAGATGGCACACCTGACAGAAGAAGACGGGTTGATCCGCCAAACCAACCGAAACACCCAGATTTAAAGCCTCACAAGCATAAAAAAGGGGATTAATAGAGATTGCATCGGTAATCTGTTTAAAGTTGTATCTTAGGGATTTCGGCTGCAATTCTTCTCAGTCCACTAAGCCAAGAACCCTCGCACCAGCTCCCAAAAGATTGGTGCGAGGGTTCTTGGCTTCTACAGGGCAATATACTACGGTTTTGTTAACAAGTAAACGGTCGTTTATATGTTAACAAAATAACGAATGAAGCTGCTTTCGTCTCACGCTGGGAGCCTTTTTGTGAGACCGTTGGGCTTAATCAAATAATGAGGTGGATGCCTCTATCGACAAATTTCCGACCGTTTCAACGACCCGGCCCAGTTAGGGACGGTCACCACGGCCGATATGTTGGAGTGGGACCATTTGTATCTAAGAAGTTAACAGGGTATCTAAAGAGGAGTAAGCTGTACTGAAATAATCACTCTCAAAGAAGCCGTGCCCATACTCAACGGGCGCGGCTTTTTTGTGCCATTTACTGTGCTTCTTTAATCACCAGTTTTTTGGATAATTGTCTGGTCGGTAGTCAATAGCAAACACCGGATTATAGACCGGACAAAAGTGTCCGATATCAGAAAGATTTGTATTGGAATCGGACATTTTTGGAGTAGCTGTTGCGTTTAATGTCCTAGTAATCAGCATTTTGTAAATTTGGCAAGGAATTAGTGAAAGCTTGGAAAGCTAACCTAGTACGGTCTACACTGCAAAACGGGGCCAAAATGAAAATAGAGAGTTAGAAAACTCAATACTCAACACAGCTAAGCTTACTTTGATAGTTTGACCGGGTTTATTGCCTCTAAATGAGCCAAAATAGGCTGTATTCTGCCTGCTAATCAGTCAGTAAAGAAAACGACCGTTTTCTTTACCAACCCTCAAAACCAGCGATTTACGGGGATATTTTCATTTTGGCCCCGTTTTGCACTATAGACCAAACTACGCGGCATCATGGAGACACTCAGCAGAAACTCCAACTTTTTGCTGCCCTTTGAGTTACTTCTGAGAGTGTACCTCAAAACCCCAATTCTTATGACAACTGACCATCCTCAGGAGCACCAGAAAGCCGCCGAAAACCATAAAAAGGCAGCCGAGTATTTTCAGCAGGCCGCTGATAATCATCGCGCAGCAGCCGAACACTTGGCCGCTGGCGATCACCAGAAAGCGGCTCATCATGGCTATACGGCTTTCGGACTCAGCACCCACGCCCATCACCATGCCGAAGAAGCGGCCCTGCACCACTCCCATGAGCATGGGAGCAAGGAGCCACTGCATGAGCACGAGTAGAGCAGCCAAGTTGAACTCACACTTAGCTTAAACAAGTTTAGTGGATTCGAGTTAGTTGGATACTGATTCACTCAA
>JADQBA010000319.1 GCA_016903675.1 Stigonema ocellatum SAG 48.90 = DSM 106950
ATTAATCCTGCTACAGGTTGGGTATTCAACAAGGAAAAAGGCGAAGTAACGCTGATTTCCAAAGTGTCTAACCCCACTAATTTTGGTTCTACTCCTGCAAGTTGCCCTCAAAGCTCATCACGTAACTAAAATTAACAAATAATAATAACAAGCTGCAAGCATACTAGAAAAACGGCGTTGCTGATTTGAAGTATGACAGGACTACGCAAAGGCGCATAGACTTGGCTCTCAGTGCGCCCGCCGGCTTGCGAGAAGTCTGATCGCTGTCAAGACAGCGATGGCAACGCCTACGTCTTTGACGAACAGAACTTTTCCCAAGGGGAGACGCGAAGCGCGAACGGTGGGCGATCTGAACTGCCGCGCTTTGAATCGTTGTTTAATCATGTCGAAAAATGTAAATTCATGCTCCGATTCAGCAATGCCTGATTTACGCTTTCTGACGCCGAACTCAGGTTTTCAAGGGTCAAGGCTAGCGCTAACTGCTCAGGTTTTTTGTACTACATTTTGAAGTGCGAAATGTGGAATACAACATAAAATGTCTGATAAAATTTATAAAAAACGATAAATTTTTGTATAAATAAATAAAACTTGTATAAAGTAGCTGATAATGTATTGTTATATCTAGAGCCAAAAACGTAGTATTTACCCTGAGAAATTAAAGCCGAAATCCATTATTACCTAGGATAATTATCATGTTAACTAAGAAAATTGGCACAGCAACCATTGCTGTAGCATCAGGGATTGCATGTCTATTTCCGGCGATCGCTCAAGCGTGCATTATTCGCATCTGCGTTTCTGGTACTTTTGTTGCGCCGACGCAAGATGGTTTCCAAGAGGCTGAAGCCCTATCTATTGAGGGAGTTGATTTGTCTGAGGGTACTACAGAAACTCCTGTAAGTGACTCTGATTTTTTAGTTGGTGCTGAGGATGTCAACAGCCTGGATTTTCAAAGAAAGTACCCTGGATCTGTTCAAAATTTTACTGCTGGTAACAAAAACTACAATAATTTCTTAATATTTTGCCCTTGCCCACCATATTAAGTAAAAGTAGAACGTCTTCAGCTGTAGCTTAGAAATGATTATCCTGTCTTGAATACTTACTGTTTGTTAAGTGGGTTGTATAGAGAATGAAATAGATCTTGGATTGATTCCAGCGATTGAATAAGATTAGGTTGCGAAAATTTAGCTTATGAAACTCTGCTTATTCCGATTCTGCAAGTTGAGTGGAAGTGCGTTATTGTGGCTGCTAGCCTCGTACCCCGTAACAGCACAAATCGTCCCAGATGCAACGCTTCCGACCAATTCCATCGTTACACCCAATGGTAACACCAGCACTATCACTGGTGGAACCCAAGCGGGGGGAAACCTGTTCCATAGCTTTAAAGAGTTTTCTGTCCTCACAGGCGGCACAGCTTTCTTTAACAATGCTAGTAACATTCAGAACATCATTACCAGGGTAACGGGTGAGTCTAAGTCTAATATTGATGGTTTAATCAAAGCCAACGGCGTCAATTTGTTTTTTATCAACCCCAATGGCATTATTTTTGGACCAAATGCTAGTTTGAATATTGGGGGTTCGTTTGTTGCGAGTACAGCGAACAGTCTAAAGTTTGCCGATGGTACAGAATTTAGCGCGACTAATCCTCAAGCCACCCCTCTGTTAACGGTTAGTGTTCCTTTAGGGCTGCAATTTGGCTCAAATCCTGGAGAGATTGTTAACAAAGCTAATGATCCGACAGGAGAACTCAGTCTTTTTGACTCTCCGGTTGGTTTGCAAGTTCCTGAGGGGAAAACCTTGGCGCTGGTAGGCGGTAATATCTCCCTAGAGGGTGGCAATTTAACAGCACCAGGTGGAAGAATTGAGCTTGGTAGCGTTGGGGCAGGTTTGGTTAATCTGACTGCGATTCCACAAGGCTACGCTTTAGAATATTCAGGCGTGCAGAATTTCCAAGATATTAGACTTTCCAATAGCGCTAGTGTTGATGCTAGCGGTGTGGGGGGTGGCAGTATTCAGGTAAAGGGTAGAAACATTAACCTGACAAGTGGTGCCCAAATTTATTCTGTCACCGTAGGTGCAGGCACAGGCGGAAATTTGACAGTAGACGCGGCTGAGTCTGTAAACTTAAGTGATAACGCTGCATTATTGACTGACACTTCAAGTACTGGGTCTGCTGGCAACTTGACAATCAGTGCTAGGAAGTTAACAGTTGAAAGTGGTGCATTCATAGAAACTCCTAATGGTGGTCAGGGTCCTGCTGGGGATTTGCTGGTGAGAGCTACTGATGCTGTAGAATTATCAGGAACAACAACCGATGGTTTGCCCAGTGGCTTGTCTGCTCAAGTTGCAGCAGACGCTACAGGTAAAGGTGGAAACCTGACGATTGAAACTGGACAACTGACAATCAGAGGTGGTGCAGCCGTGGAAGCTTCAACTTTTGGGACGCAAAATGCTGGAAATGTGCGAGTCAAAGCAAGTAATGTAGAACTGGAGGGTTATGGGATAGGACCAAATGGACCCTTTGCCAGTGGGATTTTTGCCCAAGTCGCAGATAGAGCTATAAACAATGCAGGTAATGCAGGAAACCTGACCATTGAAACTCAAGGGCTAACTGTCCTGAATGGAGCACAGATAGCCACGACTGGTCGAAAAACGGGAAATGGAGGGGATTTGACTATAACCTCAGATTCAATTAGACTGAGTGGTGCTTTACCAAACGCTACTCCCGATAGGGGTAGCAGTGGGATTTCTGTTTCTGCTAATTCACCAGCAGCTACGGGTAATGTGGGAAATCTCACGATTACTAGTAGGCAGATCGCGGTGGAAAATGGGGCTAAAATCGCTGCTAGGAACGAAGGCGCAGGTCAAGGTGGAACCCTAACTTTGAATGTGAGCCAGTTAAAGATTCAGAATGGGGGGTTGGTACAATCAGGCTCTTTTGCTTCTGGTCCTGGCGGAACTTTGACTGTAAACAATGCCGACTCAGTTGATGTCATAGGCATTGGCTCCCTTGGTGTTAGCACCTTGTCTGCTGCTGCCCAAGCTTCTGGAAAAGCAGGCGACTTGAATATTACAACCAGAAGTTTAAATGTGCAAGATGGAGCAAAAGTGACTGTGAGCGGTAATGGTTCAGGTTCTGCGGGGAAGTTGACAATTACAGCTAAGGATATTCGTCTCAATCAAGGAAAATTGCTGGCTACAACTAACGCGGGAGAGGGGGCAAATATCCAGCTACAAGGTTTAGACTTATTATTCTTGCAAAACAATAGCTTAATTTCTGCTCAAGCTTTCAGCAATGCCAAAGGCGGTAACATTGAGATCGACGCTAGAAATGGTGTTGTAGCAGCAGTTCCTGACGAAAATAATGACATCGTTGCTAATGCAATTCAAGGTCAAGGAGGCAATATCACCATCACAACACAGGATATTTTTGAATTTGCACAGCGTAAGTCAACTCCAGCAAATACTACCAATGACATTGATGCCAGTTCTGAATTTAATCAAGCAGGCACAGTAATTATTAACACACCGGATGTAGATCCTAGTCGTGGTTTGTTTGCTCTACCCACAGTTGTGCCAAACACCCCAGTACTAGTAGCCTCAAACTGTGAAGTCTTTGCTGAAGATTCAAAAGGCAGTAGCTTCACTGTCACAGGGCGTGGTGGTTTACCTCCCAGTCCTGACGAACCCCTCAGCAGTGATGCGATCTGGTCAGATACTCGGTTAACAAACATTAACAGTGCATTGAATCAAACAATGTCAACCATAACTCCACACAGAACACAGCAAACACGCGATTCTTCTTTGAAGACGCTACCCTCGCCTATTGTCATTAATCCTGCTACAGGTTGGGTATTCAACAAGGAAAAAGGCGAAGTAACGCTGATTTCCAAAGTGTCTAACCCCACTAATTTTGGTTCTACTCCTGCAAGTTGCCCTCAAAGCTCATCACGTAACTAAAATTAA
>JADQBA010000364.1 GCA_016903675.1 Stigonema ocellatum SAG 48.90 = DSM 106950
GCCAGCAAGCTGCGTAACTATCAGCATCGATTTGTAGTAGCCTGTGAATCAAGTAAAGTAACACAGGCTGTGACAGATACGGCATTCTTGCGCACTCCACACTATCACAAACCTAGCGACACCATTGACACTTTGGATTTAGATTTTCTGACTGGTGTATGTGAAGTTTTGGGAAGCGGTATTCGGCGTTGGTAAGAGGATGTTTTCAAAGTCCAAGCGTGTTGTATCAAATTGATCCCCCATTATCCCCCTTCAAAAGGGGGACTTTGATTCCTTTTAGATCTCCCATTATCCCCCTTAAAAAGGGGGACTTTGATTCCAGTTCCCCCCTTTTTAAGGGGGGCTAGGGGGGATCAAGTCTATTAATTTCTGCTAGTAGTAACTGTTCGCGTTGTTCGAGGTATGCAAGGTCTTCTAATAGTTTTTGCTTGCATTGGCGAACTTTTTCTAGATGACGGTGGTAATAGTTTTTATCAAGGAGATTGTTGACTCGCCGTTCTTGTTCTGAGTCTGACATCATACCTGCGACAGCGTACTTTTCTAGTTCATAGATTTCCTCTTGCCATTGGAGTAGTTCTTCTTTCGTTCGACATTTTTTAATTTTCTGTGTCATTTGAAAAAATTATTTTTTCAACAGGTCGCGCCCTTTCCTTCCCCGACTTCGGCCACTTTCGTTGGGGAGGAATGGGCGATCGCTGTGGTTCTTCTCACCACCAAAATTGGACAATAACCGGAAGAAGTCTTTAAAGAAATGGCACTCTTGTTAACCTGAATTCCTTATTATACAAGCACTTTAAGCTTTTGCGTCTCAAAATCAAGAGAAAATAAAACCCGTAAGAGGCGCAATTTCTACTTTGTTTTGGTCCGGACTTGCTTCACCATCTCAATCAGGGTGTGGTGAGCATCTTCTGCATCAGCTAAAACATGATCAAACTGTATGCGAACTGGCACAGTTTCGCCATTTACTTGTGCTGTTAAATCCATCCCTTGAGCATCAATTGAAACCATTTCTGCCGCTGTTGCATCAGCTAAATTGCCGAAAGCTTGGGCATAAATAACCACAGCATCAGCATGATCTTCATTCATGTGATTACAGATATGCGAACTTACTTCAGCAGAAAATTGTTCAGTCACAGTCAAACTCCATCAGAATATTATCAGGAAATCGTATGGTATTATACAGTGAAGCATAAGTCAATGTCATTAAAAGGGAACAGGGAAATCCCCATACTTAAAAATTTCATCAAGTCACTAGTGATTTTTTCCTCTACCCTCCCCTACATAAATTCTGAGTTTTGTCAAATTTTGTGTTAAGAAAGATGTTTATAATGGATAGCTTTTTAAGGGGGGTTAGTTCCCTCTACTCGGTTTACAGTGGTTGAAAATTTTGCCATTGGCGGTAAATTTTTCAGCAGGAATATTGACGTTAGGGTAAAGATAGGTAAGCGATCGCACCGCAATAACACCACGTATTTATGTCTACTTACTTAGTATGGAGTAAGTGATAGTGTTATCCCACGCACAAAACCTCGCCGCACAAATCACTGATTGGGAATTTATAGAGTTATGGGTAGACCCGATTGTTTTCCCACCTCGGATTCTCATGTTAGTGAGTACTAAACAGGGTAATTGTTGTATCTACGATCCAGCCACTAACTATAAACCAATTTTTTCAAGTTCGACCTATGACGATGCTCATTCATGGTTACTCGAAGATGAATATGAGCGAGTTGATGGTCGGCTTTTATCCGAGGAAATAGCCTGAGTTGGTACTAACTAGGACCAGCCCCAATACCAGGGCTATTTTATTCTTCACTCGCAACCCATTAGCCTAGGAATAAATTCCCGAGTTGAATAGCTGAAGTCGGCTAAAGCCGACTAGAACACAACTTACGCACTTTACAAATTGACCATTATGTGAATATCAAACTTATTAAAATGATTTCCTTGCACTGCCTCGTTCCCAGGCTCTGCCTGGGAATGCATTTACAAGGAGGCTCCGCCTCCCGTGATCTACAGGAGGCGGAGCCTCACAAGAGGGCATTACAAGGCAGAGCCTTGTAACGAGGTTGATACACAATTGTGTTTTTCTGTCAATGCGTAAGTCCTATAGAACTAGAAGAAATTTAGTCCGTTTCAACGGACTTAAGCTCTTAGCCACGACTTTGGTTCAGGGCTACAGTGTAGAATGAAATAGCCCTGGCCCCAATACCATTCGGTTAAGCCAAAAACTTGGCGTTGCTGAATTAACATATGAAATTCCAAAACGACACTTCCTTAACTCTTCTTCTTTGCTTCTTTGCGCCTTTGCGCCTTTGCGTG
>JADQBA010000117.1 GCA_016903675.1 Stigonema ocellatum SAG 48.90 = DSM 106950
CGGCAAAGACTGGCTTACCACTCATGACATCTGACGATGCAGTAATGATTTGTTGACTCATCATCTCCTTCCTTCAGCATTGCTAGGCTATATGTATTCTAAAGCATTCTCACGCTTCTGCTTGTAGAACCCTACCCTATCCTCCGCTAACATGATGTTGCGATCGCATTAGACGCTACTCATTCCAAAGGTAATACTGCGTAGGTTTTAAATACTTGAGGTGCCAGAAACCCGGTAACTTTGGCGAAACCGGGTTTCTAATTTTTGCAAAACCTACTGTTGCCGTGTTTTGAAGAACAATCCCCATTTGTTCGGCAATAAATTGATAGAGGTTTTTGAAGATTTCTAAGCGGATTGGGTCGGGTTGAGATGTTGTATTCATTATAAATATGGCCTCAGTTTTCTTTTTATTTGATTTTACTCTCGTCGATATCACGTTGAAAAAATAGCCTTAACGCTCTTTTATTACTCTCGCGCTAATTAAATTTGAAACCCTATTCTCTGGTTAGCGCTGTTTTATGACTCTGGGGTAGAGAATAATCTCATAAAACCCCGACACAGGTGCGGCTAAACGAACAAAGTCCTCGTTGAGTGGGACTAATCTGAAAATAGGGGTTTCAAATTTAATCTGGCGATAGTAATAAGTATTCATGCAAAATTAGATATACATTTTTTTTATTGTAATAATATCCATTCTTGGTTAGGAAGAGGAACAATCAAAAAACGTTCTGGATGCCTTGAAATTATGTCTATAATTGCCTGAGAATTCGTCACAGCAACAATATCTGTGAATGTACCACCCCGGTCAGCAAAAACTTTCAACATTTTTAATTTGGTGAATGGTCTAAAAGTAGAGTAACAATAGGATTTAGAGTATTGCAACTTCATGTGTGGAAGATTTTGACGACGGGTGTGGATAATTAACTGAATTGCCTTATATAAGTAGATCGGCACAGAAAAACCGAACTATATGAATGCAAGTAAGGGTTTGTAGTTGCGCAAAGAGCGCTCATATCTCGGGCGCTCTTTGCGCAACTACAAACCTTTAATTATTCACGCCGACCTACTTAGCAATTCTATTTGAGTTTTGAAAATTATTTTTTTTAACGAACCGCCAAGACGCCCCTGTTCGCCAAGAAAAGAAAGAGAGGTTTTCACAAACCGGGTTTCTCTGCGTTCACGAATCCTCCACGGATTGCTATAGCGGATGCATCATATTTTCCATTGCCATTTTTGTTGTTTTTCATCCCATTTTACAGCTACTATTTCTGCTGGAGGATTGAGACGATCGCCATTTCTATCAAATTCAATAACTCCCGTGACTCCCTTTACGTGTTTTCTCTTTTCTTTAAAATATTGATTCATGTGTGTAAGTAAAGATTCGTTAACTTTGCTGTGATACTCTTCGATAATTTTCAAAATTATTAACACTGAATCAAAAGCTGTTGCACCGCGCCATGTTAAGTTTTCTGTTCCCCATAACTGAGCGCCTATTTGACAAAAACTCTGTGCTATAGAATTAGAACTCTCACACCCGTTTTCTTGACTGTGCCAATGCCAAGGAATACAAGCTATAATTTGGCGCTTATTTTCATTGATGGAATTATACTGGTTTTGCTCATGAATCCAATGTAAAACATTATCATGATAAAAAGTGGCTGACCCAGCTATTAGACAGTTGTTGATATTTAATCGGCTAATCAGCCCAGCATTATCGAGGGATAATGGTTCAATTCCTCCATCGGGAATTATGATGATAATATCAACTTCATCTTGTCTAATATCTTTTATATATTTTTGTAATTTATAAAAATTCTCACTAATATAACTACATTCCTCAATAAAAACAAACCTTTCTTTATATTCTTCGAGATATTTCTTAATACTGTTTCTGTAGGAAGTACTGTAAGTACTATTTTGATTATAGATAATAGCTACTTTCTTGGGAATTTGACTGGAAATTTTTTGATTCAAATAATCAGCCAATTTTTTAGCATTAATACTGTCTTGAGTAGTTAATCTAAAAAAAGATAAGCTTTCACCTACAGATAAATTGGAAAGTTCATTAGATGTACTACTAGAATTTACTAAAATTAACCCTTTTCGAGCATAAAAATGCAGTGCGTTTTTGGTCATTTCGCTTGAGTAATGACCGATGATAGCAATCAGGTTTAATTGAGGTGCTAAGTCGGCTAACTTTTCTGCTGTTTGGTTATAGGGTGTGTATAAATTATTAGGGTCATTAACAATGAGAATTTGCAAGGCTATTTGACTACATATCAGAGTCCAAGAGATATTGGGTCTGATATCATCTAAATTTATCTCTGTGCCTAAAGAAATTTTTTCAAAGCTTGGCAGATTAACTTGTAATTGTATTTGGGCAATTCCTCGCAAAATTTCGGCAGCGACGTGACCTTGATTATGATAAAATGGGACAACTACAGCCAGAGTATAAATTTTAATCCCTTTTTCATGTAACAGAGATTTTTTATATTCAATTAAGCAGTTATTAATATAGATTAAAACTTCTGGATTACCAATTCCATAAATTTTTAGTTCTTGATTCCAAGCCATTAAAAAACAATGAAATGCTTGATAGTAAAGCCCTTGCTGATAAAAATGTGTTCCTTCTATCTGAGATTTAACAATTTCTTGGTTAGGTGGATAAATAAAAATTTGTCTCCCAAAACTTCCTTGAAAGTTATCACTATTTAATTGAGGAGCAGGATTCAATTTATAACCTTTCTGTGGGTTGAGTAAAAAATTCAGAATTTTCACCCAATTGCCAGCTATGTCCTCTTGGTCAACGCCCATTAGCTCTGCTATTCTCGGATAAATATTCTTAGTCAGTTGATCTCTAATTTGTTGGGGAGGCAACTTGACTATATGAGCTATTTCTTGTCGAGAGAATCCCAATAAAGAGTGACAAATAATGAGTCGTTCTAGTTCACTAAGTTTCCTTTTATTTGCAAGAGTCTCTAAATTCTGTAAAAAAAGTTCAATATTAATAGCTAGCTTTTCTATAACCTGCTGACAACTTTGACACATATTCAGGTATACTGCAAACGGTTAATAGGTAGACTTTTGCTCGCGCCCTCATCCCCTAACCCCTTCTCCCAAAAGGGATTCGAGGAACTAGAGTTGAACGAGAGTAACTTCACCCCTCTCCCAATTCTTGGGAGAGGGGTTGGGGGTGAGGGAAAATTGCTGTTGGCAGTGAATAGAACAAACCCCCCCTCTCCCCCACTCCCCCCCTCCCCCCCTCTCCCTACTCCCCACTCCTCTGCCTCTAAAATGATATTATCAGCAAATATTCTTCAGGGTATGGTATCGCCTCTCTCCAAAGAGCGGGAACAAAATTAAATTAACTTGCAATCATTCACATATGTATATGATTTACTTTTCCCCTGGGGACGCAAACTAAATTTGGCTTGTCATCAACCGATATGAATCTGATTTACTTTCTTTTGCGTTCTTCTTGGGGGATGATGGCGATCGCCATCGTCACCGGATTTTTAAGTGGCGGTAGTAGCGCTAGCCTCATTGCCCTCATCAGCAGTGCGACCAGTAGCAGTCCTGCGTCACGCCTCACATCCATAGCTTGGGGTTTTGTGGGGCTGGCAATAGTTGCACTCGTTACCAGTATCATTTCACAAGTGACACTGGTTCGCTTATCTCAGAATGCAGTCTTCCAACTACGGATGCGCTTGAGTCACCAGATTCTCGCTTCTGAATTGGGGCATCTGGAACAACTCGGGAATCCCCGACTATTAGCCACCCTCACTGAGGACGTACAGTCAGTAGCCAACGCAGTTTATGATATTCCTTTCCTCTGTATTGATATTGCCATCGTTTTGGGTTGTCTACTCTATATAACCTGGCTTTCTTGGACAGTATTTGTGTTGGTTTTATGCCTGATATTGGTGGCGGTGGCTACTAACCAGTGGCTGTTAAACAGAGGACAAAAATTCCTCACCCTTGCCCGTGACGATCAAGATCTCCTGTTTAAGCATTTTCGCACCATCACTGAAGGAGTCAAGGAACTGAAGCTGCACTACCAGCGGCGTCAAGTTTTCCTGACCAAAGACCTCAGTCAAACAGCAGCGAACTTACGGCGTCACAACGTTCGCGGTCTGACCCTTTTTGCAGCAAGTACGAGTTGGGGAAGACTACTACTTTTTTTTGCTATTGGTTTTGTACTGTTCGCGCTTCCCAATCTCATCACCATTAGCGCCCAAACTCTTTCAGGCTACATATTGACCTTCACCTACTTGATGTTGCCCATGGACAATATTGTCAATAACCTTCCCCGTTTCATCAAAGCCGGTATTGCCTTGCAAAAAATCGAGTCGCTGGGTTTATCTTTAGCTGATCGAGCCGAAGTGTCAACGGTTCCGCCTGACTTTAAGTTTTCTTGGCGTCGCTTACAACTTAAGGGAGTTACCCACACTTACTCTCAAGAGCAAGAAGACAGCAGCTTTATCTTGGGTCCCCTAGACCTGAAGTTTTATCCGCAAGAACTGGTATTCATCGTAGGCGGGAATGGTAGCGGTAAATCCACATTAGCCAAACTGATTACAGGACTTTACATTCCTGAAGACGGAGAAATTTGGTTGGACGACCAGCTAATTAACGAACAGAATCGAGAGTGGTATCGCCAGTATTTTTCAGTGGTGTTTTCTGACTTCTACCTGTTTGAAGAGCTTACGGGCTTAGAAAGTACACACCTAGATGCTCAAGCTCAAGAGTACCTCAAACTACTCCAGCTAGACCATAAGGTCAAAGTGAAGAATGGCAAACTTTCCACCACTGCTCTTTCCCAAGGACAGCGTAAACGACTAGCTTTACTCACAGCATACTTGGAAGACCGACCAATTTATCTATTTGATGAGTGGGCAGCCGACCAAGACCCTGTATTCAAGGAAATATTCTACACCCAGTTGTTACCAAAGCTCAGGGATAGAGGCAAAACTATACTAGCAATTAGCCACGACGATCGCTATTTTCACCTCGCAGATCGGCTCATAAAACTGGACTATGGTCAGGTAATTTACGACAAGCAATACTCAGAGGTGGAGAAACAACCTCTTTGATAAGTTGCCATACTGAAAACTCCACAAATCTACCCAAAGGAGCAACTTTGTTTTCCTAGTACAAGTAATATCTATATTAGTTCACCACCAGACGCGGTGACAAGCCGCTTAAATTTCTATACTGTGACACACTCCTACAAGTAAGAATGCGCGGCTTGGTCCGAGTCGTGAGATTCCCTTGAGGCAGGGAAATTTTCTTATGGGTAATTCAACGGACTTGATATAGTTATCTACAGTAATGGAAAAATTTTTGGTCACTGGTGCAGCTGGCTTTATCGGCTTTCATTTAAGCCAAAAACTTTTAACGATGGGCAAAGAGGTTTTTGGTATAGATAATCTTAACGACTATTATGATGTCAACTTAAAATACGCTAGGTTAGATCAGCTAAAAAATCACAAGAACTTTTATTTTCAAAAAATTGATCTGGGCGATCGCACAACCACGGCTGAGTTATTTGCCCATTACTCGCCATCTAAAGTGATTCATTTAGCCGCCCAAGCAGGTGTCCGTTACTCCGTCTCCAACCCTTATGCTTATCTAGATAGCAATCTCGTTGCTTTCCTCAATGTTCTTGAAGCCTGTCGTCACTCATCGGTAAAACACTTCCTCTTTGCTTCCTCTAGTTCAGTTTATGGAGCAAATACCAAAAGACCTTTTTCTGTCCATGATAACGTAGATCACCCAATTAGCTTATATGCAGCTACAAAAAAGGCAAATGAACTCATGGCTCACTCTTACAGCCACCTCTACAGTTTGCCAACAACAGGGCTACGCTTTTTCACCGTCTATGGTCCTTGGGGAAGACCAGATATGGCACTGTTTTTATTTACTCAAGCTATTTTGTCAGGACAGCCGATAAATGTTTTTAACCAAGGCAAGATGCAGCGAAACTTCACTTATATTGATGATGTTATTGAAGCAGTGATTCGCATTCAAGATAAGATTCCTCTACCTAATTTAGATGCAGAAAAATTCACATTAAGCCCTAGTACAAGTCATGCTCCTTATAGAATTTATAATATTGGTAGCGAGAAGTCTATTAAATTAGATTACTTTATTGAAGTTTTGGAAAATTATCTTGGCAAAAAGGCAACAAAAAATTTCCTTCCCCTCCAACCAGGTGATGTGACTGATGCTGATGCGGATGTTCAAGATGTGCAACAAGACTTTGGCTTAAAGCCAAGCATCCCTGTGGAAGTGGGAATTCCACGCTTTGTGGATTGGTATCGTTCTTACTACCAAATTTGATTTATACTCTCACCAATCATTAAGGAGGACTTGGGGGACAAGGGGGATAAGGGGGACAAGGGAGAGGGGGTTGTAGAAACCGGGTTTCTGGGCTGGAGCTTAATTCAACTGTATAGTGTTATATGCTATATTAAAAGATGAGAAATTAATTCGGTGACCGTGTTTGTTTTTAGTATTGACAGGCTTTTCCCTTTTGGTATTTACAAGCTTGTCTCCGAAATCTAAATCTCTACAAACTTATGATTTTGGAGACAATTTATGTCAGTTTATGTAGGCAATCTCTCCTACGAAGTTACGGAAGATAACCTCCAGGCTGTTTTTGCAGAATATGGCACTGTAAAGCAGATCAAGCTACCAACTGACCGTGAAACAGGTCAGTTACGCGGCTTTGCTTTTGTGGAAATGAATACAGAAGATGAGGAAACCGCCGCCATTGATGCCCTTAATGGTTGTGAGTGGATGGGTCGTGACCTCAAAGTCAATAAGGCTAGACCAAGAGAAGAAAAAAGTTCATTTGATAGTAAACGGGGAAACAACAGCTTCCGTAATCGCTACTAAATGGGGAGTGGGGAGTGGGGAGTAGGGAGTAGGGAGTGGGGAGTAGGGAGTAGGGAGTAGGGAGTAGGGAGTGGGGAGTGGGGAGTAGGGACTAGGGAGTAGGGAGTGGGGAGTAGGGACTAGGGAGTGGGGAGTGGGGAGTAGGGAGTAGGGAGTAGGGAATTTTCTTATCATTCCCCATTCCCCATTCCCCACTCCCCACTCCCCATTCCCCATTCCCCATTGCCCATTCCCCATTCCCCATTCCCCATTCCCCACTCCCCATTCCCCATTCCCCTTAACTTAGGCAATCCTTCAGGCTATCTATCACCTGGTCTTGCTGTTGTGGTGACAATTCTGGGAACATGGGCAGGGATAAAACTTCCTGGCTGGCTTGCTCAGACTCGCTTAATTGCCCGACTTTATACCCCAGACTTTGATAAACTGGCTGCAAATGTAAAGGGTAGGGATAGTAAACCATTGTATTTACACCCCGCTCTTGCAATTGACTACGAAGCCAGTCTCTTTTTCCATTTAATACGCGAATGGTGTATTGATTCCATACGCCCATGCCTCCCGCTAATTCTTGGGGTGCTATTATACCAGGAACTTGACTAAGGATTTGGTGGTAACGATCTGCAACTAGCCGTCGTTGGTGATTCCAAATATCTAGATATCCCAGCTTGATTTGAAGAATAGCCGCTTGGATCGCATCTAAACGGCTGTTAACACCGATTTCCTCGTGGATGTAGCGGTTTTTTTGACCATGATCCCGCAGCATCCTGATTTTAGCGGCTATGGTTGGGTCATTAGTTGCGATCGCCCCACCATCGCCGCAACCACCAAGGTTCTTGGTAGGGTAAAAACTAAAGCAACCGATATGCCCAATGCTTCCTACTTTTTTCCCGAACCAGCTAGCCCCTGTGGACTGGGCGCAATCTTCAATGACGACTAAATTGTGTTGCTTTGCGATGTCCATTAGTGTGGTCATATCCACTGGCTGCCCAAACAAGTGAACTGGTATAATTGCCTTGGTTTTGGGTGTAATCGCAGCGGCTACTTCTTTTATATCTAAATTAAACGTAGTAGGGTGGATATCAAAAAATACAGGTGTAGCATCTAGAGTACTGATAACCTCAGCAGTGGCGATAAAAGTGAAGGGTGTAGTAATGACTTCATCTCCTAGACCTATATCACAAGCTCTGAGTGCGAGCAAGAGTGCATCAGTACCCGAGTTACAAGCTACACAATCACTCACACCAATATAAGCAGCAAATTGTTGCTCAAAGCCTTCAACTAAAGGACCACCAATATAACGACCAGAAGCTAAAACCTCCAAGACAGCTGCACTGATTTCTGCTTCGATGGTAGTGTATTGCTGTTTAATATCAAAAGCAGGGATGGAATTTAGATTTTGAATCATGAGTTTTGATTTTATTTTGCAGAGAGATGCTATTGATGCAAAAATCCATAAGCTACTGGAAGACTTTGCTGCATTTAAGTCTCACAAGTCTCATGACGAAAGCGCAACTTAAGCCTCAACAAGAGTTTTTACTTAGGTTACTTATCAAAAACGCTACCATTTGTTAGGGAAAAGGTGATATATATCCACCAAGGACAAATACTAGGGATTAAAGTTCCTGATATAGCAATCCTATTTGAGATCTAAACAAAGGGGACTTTGAAGACTTGGGGGACAAGGGGGACTTGGGAGAAGTGTTTATAATTCATTTAGGATTGCTATATGTTGGCTTTTCTCAGGGAAGAGGAATAATAGGAGATAAAGAACCTGTGCAGGGGCTAATCAAACTGGACTTGGTTGATTTGGCTGGTGCTGTGGGATTGATGGGCGTAGCCATTGGTTTATCTGCGTGGGAAAGAATAGGACTAGAGTTCAATTTAGCCCTCGCTACTGGAAGAACCATCCTACAGCTAGTGGTATTGGGATATGTTTTGGACTTCATTTTTGCTTTTAAGGACAATCCTTGGGCGGTTTTGGCGATTATATTCGTAATGCTGACGATAGCAGCGATTGTCGCACGAAATCGCATAAGTCAAAAAATACCTCACATCTTGCCCTTGGTGTGGGGATCAATTTTGGTGAGTACTATCCTGACCCTGGTTTATAGTAATTTCTTGATAATTAAACCAGATAAATGGTATGAACCACAGTATGTGATTCCCTTAGCAGGGATAGTTTTAGGTAATGCCATGAATGCAGCTGCGATCGCTGGTGAACGCCTTGTTAGTATCGTTAACGCTAGTCATTTAGAAATAGAAACCCACTTGAGTTTAGGCGCAACTCCCCAACAAGCAGTTACTCAATACCGCAAAGACGCTATTCGTGCTGGATTGATTCCTACCCTCAATCAGATGATGCTTATCGGTATGGTGACGCTACCAGCAATCTTCTCTGGACAGTTACTCAGTGGTGTTAATGCTCTTGAAGCCGCATCCTACCAAATAGTCATTATGTTTATGATTGCTTTCGCCAACTTGCTAACAACACTGTTAGTCACTCGCGGGTTGTGTCGTCAGTTTTTTAATTCCGCTGCGCAGTTGATCAGGTGAATTATGAATGCTGAATTATGAATTATGAAAAAACATCAATTTCATAATTCATAATTCATAATTCATAATTCATGTTTAATAATTAGTTGCATTACCCTGAACACCATAGACGACAAGGGGCAAGTTAGCGTTTTCACTGATGACTACTAGAGCTTGCTGTAGGGTTTGCAAGTGGTTAATAACAGTGGCTACAGTGTTTGGGTTGCCTTGGTCATTGGGACTCATTAAGCTGCTGGAAAGTATTTGTTGATATTCAGGGGTGATCCAAACAGTGATACCTCGACTATCTATGGTAAAATTACAAACTCGAATTGTATCAGAACAAATTTTAGTTAAGTCAGTACGAGTTTTCTGGAAAGAACTAGCAATTTGTAGTTTTTCTTCTGCTTGTTTGAGGGCAGTTGAGTAAGGTTCAATTAGGGTTTGAGCTTTACTGTAGTCTAAGCTATTATTAGGAACTTGCTTAGCGGCATTTAAAGCAAGACTCCAGTGTGCTACCGCTGCTTGCCATTGATTCTGTTGTTGATAACTTTTGGCAAGCTTGGCTGTTTTAACGGCTTGGTGGTATGTTTTGTGTGCTAATAGTTCAATTGTTGCACGATCGCGTGCTGCTGCCAATGATGGTTTATATTCTGCTAAAAGTTTTTGTGCTTCTTGGTATCCTAAGCTATTCTGAGGGATTGCAGTCAAAGCGTTAACTGCTAAAAGCCAAGTAGACTGGACTTTTTCCAAGTCTTCTAAGGATTTGGTAGAGCCTCCACGCGAAGACGCAGCAGCAGCTTTTGCTTTTGCTGTTTCTATTTTTTTTAGCCATTTTTCTTCTGTCAGCGACTGCTGCTTCACAGCTTGCAAATGGGCACGATATACCCATAATTTTTGCTGCACCAGTCTATAAAGTGGACTATTGAAATTGATGGCTTCCAGTGGTGCGATCGCCTGTCGCCACATCTGTTGCCTATCTTGTAATTCCTCTAGGCTATGTGCTACTGTTTGACCTTTTTGCATCGCTAAAGATGCTACTTGAAAAGCCTTTACCACCTGGTTAATTTTTTCTGAATCTCCAGACAGACCGGCTGAAAGTTGCTCAGCCTCCTGGTAACGAGGGGACCACCAAGGCATCGTTTTTAAAACAAAGCTTGCCGCATTAAATTGCTGTTGCCACTTTGCCAATTCTTGTTCTAACTTATGGCTAGGCGTCGTTTGTCTGAATGACCTTTCTAACTGCTTTGCCGTTTGTATTTCTTTACACGCGAACATGACACAAGGGCTAGTCAGGAAATAAGCCGCACTCCCTAAGACTGTAATTAGTACTAAGGCTACACTCAGCAAGCGGGGAGTGCGCCCAGATGAGGAGGATGAGGGAGATGAGGGAGATGAGGGAGATGAGGGAGATGAGGGAGATGAGGATGATAATGAAATTAGTTCCCCCCTATCCCCCCTATCCCCCCTATCTCCCCTATCCCCCCTATCCCCCAAGTCCCCCAAGTCCCCCAAGTCCCCCAAGTCTTCCCTATCCCCCACACCCAAGGTTAGGGAATATTTAGCATAAGGGAGTTTTTGTCCAGCGACTCTCAAGAAAAGCTCAACCTGTTGCTCTTGCTGGGCTGATAACGACTGGAGGGTTTCCTCAAGCACGAGAAAGACTTTTTCGATGTCCGGCCACACACTTTTTGGGTGTTGAGTTAAGATCATTAATCTGTCATTTTTGACAGCACACTGAACCTGGAAGAATTCGCCAGATGGAACTTCTGCACGCAAATGTTCCTGTAACATTTGTGCTAAAAACAGTAAATCTTCCTGCTGGGCTGCTACTTTGGGAGAGCAATCCCGGTAGTCTAGATTGTTTTGATGATCTTCGATTGTTGAATGCAAGTACACAGTTTAACCAACCACAACCTTAAAATACGATTGACCAACTTTTCTAACACAAATGACAATTTCTTACCAAGAGTAAAAACAGAATTTAAATATATAGCAATCCGTGCAGGAGTAACAAACACCCCCCGCCCCTTTGGGGAAGTCAAAAGTCAAAAGTCAAAAGTCAAAAATATTTTAAATTTTGAATTTTCGCGCAGCGGCTTGTCCCCCTTGTCCCCCTTGTCCCCTTGTCCCCCTTGTCCCCCTTGTCCCCCTGGTTCCGAACTCTCTCTTGGGGTTTTAAACCCAGTACAGGTGGGCGTAAATAAGCCACCCATTTGATTTGAAATGTCTAAAACCCTGGTAGTCACGATAATTACGATACGAATTACGTATTCCGCGTAGCGATACTAGGCTATCCCCACGCCCCATTCTCAGACACAGAGTCAGAAAAAGCAGACAATTTCCGATCTCATTTAGGATTAATTATGCAAATTTAAATTGCAAAAAAAATCTTGCACTCTAACTTCTAATTTTTCATGTATTTAATTTATATAAAGCAAATATAGCAATCCAAAATCATTAGTGAGATATAGAAATCCGGTATCTTGGAGATACATACCGGGTTTTTCCAAAGAAAGCGAATCATTTAGGACTGCTATAGCTAAGTAGGTCCGTGAAAATAAACATAACTATATTACTCCCGAACCGCCAGAAGATTACCTAAACAAACCGCCAAGACGCCACTGTTCGCCAAGACTTAAGAACGGTAATTTTGCACCGTTTAGGGAGTAATAAGCATAATAAACACGCCTGAAACCCTTACCAATGAGAATTGACTTATGACGACCCTACTTAAGAGGATTGAGAATATTGGTAAAGGGACTTCTCATTACAACTAAGTAGCTGTAAGATAATTAAGGTTAACTCGAAGTGGAATGTTGAAATACAATTGCGGAGTGGCAAAATCTTCCTCATCCAACGGAATGCCCAGTGTGGTGGTAGTGTATCAAGGTTTATGAACAAAAGTGTTAGTTACTTTAGATGCTGATAAATTTGCTGATACCATTAATCACGTCTTGTTAAAGAGACTAGTACAGGTGGGCGTAAATAAGCCACCCATTTGAAATGTCTAAAACCCTGATAGTCACGGTAATTACGAATTACGTTAGCGCAGCGTTAGCGAGGCACGAGCGTCATTACGAATTACGAATTACGCGTACTAGAGTCGGTTAATTTTGAAAAAAAAATCACCTTGTACGTATACCGAAGGCGGGAAAAGTGAGCAAAGAAAAATAATTTTTACAGATGAGTAGAGCTTTATTCTGCAATCAGGGGGCAGAGACTATGTTTTCGACGGCACCGCAGAAAACCTTTAAAATTGGCAAAAAAAGGTATGTGTCAATGGATTTGTTGGAGTACCAAGTAAAAGAATGGTTTGGGAAGATAGGCATTCCAGTATTGCCTTCCCAAAGAATTGACCATCCTACTGATTTAAAGCGTTTAAAAATCAGCTACCCAATTGTACTGAAATCTCAAGTGCATGGGGGTGGACGAGCAAAAGCTGGTGGAGTCAGGTTTGTAGAAACAACTATTGATGCGATCGCCGCCGCACAGAGTATCTTCAATTTGCCAATTATGGGCGAATTACCAGAAGTCCTGCTGGCTGAAGCTAAGTATGATGCCGATGAGGAGTTTTATCTAGCGGTGGTTTTAGATTCCGCAGTGTGTAGACCAATACTTTTAGGGTGCAAAGAAGCGGACATAGATTGGGAATCCGCCGGGGAGAAAATGCAGCATGTTGTGGTTGAACAGGAATTCTCATCATTTTATGCGCGGCGACTAGCCTTGAAAATGGGTTTACAGGGTAATCTGATGCAGTCAGTAAGCGCCATTGTGGAGAAAATGTACCAGTTATTTATAGAAAAAGACCTGGACTTGGTCGAAATCAATCCTCTTGGTGTGAATCACTCTGGTGAAGTGATGGCTCTTAATGGTAGCGTCAGCGTTAACGAACGAGCCATCAGGCGTCATCCTGATATTGTGGAAATGGCGCTAAAGATGGTTAATCCTTATACTAGTAGTGAAACAATCAGGAACTTGGGTGATGGGGATGGGATAGAACTGCAAGGTAAAATCGGAATTTTGGGCAATGGTGCTGGTTCTCTGATGGCAACTTTAGATTTAGTATCTAATGCTGGTGGTAAGCTTGGTGTTTGTATAAATCTGCGCCATGCTTCTCCTATCCATACCTCAGCAACTACCTTCAGAGGTCGCCTAGAAGAAGCTTTAAAAAATCTGGCTGCTGACAAAAGCATTCAAGTGATACTCATGAACTTCCTAGGTAGTATTGCCCAGACAGAAGAAGTAGTCGAAGTCATTGACAACTTCATGCTACACCACAAGACCGAACTCAAGACACAGGTTTTACGTTCTAATGGCGGCAAAAACCGTCGAGAGATTCAATTTCCACGCTTGGTTGTGCGTCTTGCTGGTTCTGAGTTTGACGAAGCCAGAAAATATTTAGCAAAACTCAAAATCCTGGGTGATGCCCTCATAGTGGTGGAAAATTTAGATGAAGCGGTGACAGAAGCAGTCCGTCTTGCTAAGTTAACTGCTTACAGAAGGTAAGGTAATGAGCTTTAAGTACAAGATTGCACAAGTTCGTGACGCTGACGAAAATAACGTCTATCGTTTGTTCGTAGTTGCGCTTTAGCGCTCTTACTCCCGAACCGCGCTTAAGAATACCTATTTTAATGAACCGCCAAGACGCCTTGGCTGACGCCACGTCTGACGACGAACGCGCAGCGTCTCCCCTTGGGAGAAGGACGCCAAGAAAATCAAAAAGAAGATAGGTAATCTTACACCGGTTCGGAAGTAGTAAGAACCAAAACGCCACGAATTTATGAAGCTATGACAACAAAATAAATCAATCTGACACCGTGCATAGTGTCTTTTTTTCCCAGTGGCCGAGACCACTGGGTTTCCTAAATTACGGTGCTTTTTTATGAACTTAAGACCAGACAGCAAAGTGTTAATCCAAGGCTTGTGTGAATACATGTCAGCAACTCATGTTGCTCAAATGAAAGCTTATGGCACGAATTTGGTAGCTGGGGTCGATGCCGGATCTGGTGGACAGGAACTATTATACGGTCTTCCGGTATTCGATTTAGTAGAGGAGGTGATAGAGCAATTTGGGGTGATCGACACTACAATTATCTGTGTCCACCCGTACCAAGTGCTGGACGCAGCATTAGAAGCGATCGCCTCTGGTATTCGCCAACTCATCATTATCTCCCCAGGTGTGCCGCCTTTAGATATGGTGCAATTACTTCGCAAAGCCGAGGCAACAGAAACTTTGGTGGTGGGACCAAATAGCCCTGGTATCATTGTACCTGGGAGAATTCTCTTAGGTACTCAACCTAGTGAATTTTATACTCCTGGTTCTGTGGGAATCCTGAGTCGGAGTACCACTCTTACCTATGAAGTTGCTAGAGAACTCACTAAAGCTGGTTTGGGGCAGTCGATTAGTGTCAGTATTGGTAGTGATGCAGTTGTTGGTTCATCGTTTATTCAGTGGCTGCAAATTCTTGATGAAGATGAAACCACACAGGTCATCGTTTTAGTTGGTCAACCTGGTGGTGGTCGTGAAGAAGCCGCAGCACGGTACATTACTGAGGTGATCGATAAACCAGTAGTCGCCTATATTGCAGGTACAAAAGCACCACCAGTAAAACATTGGCGTCAAACTGGAACTTTAGCAGCAGTCGTGGGACGCGATCCTGATTTTGGTACAGCAAAAAGTAAATTAGCCGCTTTCAGTGAAATAAGAGTCCCAGTAGCTGATCGTCCTTCTCAGATTCCAGAATTGGTAAAAAAAGCGCTGAAATAAAAGTTAGGAGTTAGGATTTCTCCTAACTCCTACCTCCTAACTCCTAACTCCTGTTAGCCTCAACTGGTTTGTCAACTTAAAGATTAGCAATGCTAACACACTTAACTCACCCAAGAAAGCCATAAAAATTGTTGTAGTCGCGGCGTATTCTAGACTTACCCACGGAAAAGTTGAGAATAGCCACAACATAGGATTTTTCGATGGTTCTACGCCTAGAGTTAATAGAATTATTGGTGGCAAGAAAATCGATGCTAGAGTAACACTTGCCCACAAAAACCGCTTGGGAGTTTTGATCATTAGTACTATCTGTGCTATGGTTGCGTAAATCATCATCAAGCTGAAGAAGAAAGCCACAGCAAAAATTGCCTTTATTTTGTCAACGTTATGAAAAATATCACCACTAGAACTAGTTATTGATAGTACAAAAATCCAAATTAGTGATGGAATAGTTGCAATGATAAAGTTGATGGCGATCGCCAACAGAGCCGGACTTTTTTCACCCTTCAGTAAATCCTGTAACAAAGACTTATTCCGAAAACCCTCGCCACCAGAAACATCTTGATGTCGGTAGCGTACCCAATCTTGTAAAGCTTGACCCTGAGGTGAGAGCATTGCAATTAAAGCAACGAACAACACCAAGTTGTATAAACACAATAAAAAAACATTCGTTGACACAACATTGTGCAAGCTATAACCATTCTTTAACCCTTGCACAGCAAATCCTAAAATCATCACCTCAAAGCAAAACACGAGTTGATAACTTTGCGCCTTACTCAAAATTGTGGCATTTGGATTACGGAAGCAACGCTTCATGATTTGCCAAACCCAAAAAGTACATAGGGCGTAATTGATGAAAATGAAAGCTAAAAAACCTACTTCACTGGCACCAATAGGTAAATAAAACCACTCCAATAGTGCTAACCCGGAGTTATTATATGATGTGTTTGCTAATTTTGGCAAAAAATACGCCATTGAACTAAAGGGACTCAACAGCATCAGCCAAGAACTGACAAAACTTGAGTAACTGTCACCCCATTGGGCAAACTGCATTGTTATGATTAAGAACAGTAAAAGCAGACCACTGCCTAACCAGGGTAGAAGACCGCTGACCTTAGAGCCAACTAAGCCGAATAGTAAAGCAGCACTGTAGAAGAAAATGCCGCTACTAATTAGAACAGCCCAGAAGCTGAAAATAGAACTTAAAGGAATTTCTGCTCCAAGTCCTGCCCACAAATGTAAAGGAACTGCTGTGATTGTGAACAGATAGATGAAAATTGGCACTCCTAGAAGCTTACCAGTGAGAATACTTGTTGCCGACTGAGGAGTGAGGCGAATAAAATTAAGCGTACCGCGACGCTCTTCTCTTGCTAAATCGTTGATAAGTAAATAAGTTCCTGCCACTAACAATGTAAACACAAGAATGACACTGAGTGCTAGGAATAGATATCCATAGTGGTCTTGCCACCATTTCTGCATATTAATTGCATCTATTGGGCAAAAATTCTGCCCAAAATTTGCATTAACTTCATCTAGTTTTAGTTGATTTTGTGCAATTTGATTTCTTATTTCGTGAAGCTTTATTGGGTCAAATTGCTGAGACTCGCTAGAGGCAAAAAATTGGTCTTGCAACTGCTGATATCGTTGTTGCAGTTGGATGCGTTGCTGTTCATAAAATGAACTTAAACCGCAGTATTCTCCATAAAACGGGTATTTTTCATCAGGAATACCGCTAAATTGAACCAGCCACAGCAGCAACTGACCTACCAATGATGTGACAATTGCTATACCCACTGATAAAGCTTTCAACCGTCCTTTAAGTTCTCGAAATAGCTGCGGATTCCAGTCGCCTAACCTGTCAAGAAAATTCATCATCATAAAATGGGGAGTGGGGAGTGGGGAATGGGGAGTGGGGGAGTGGGGGAGTGGGGAAGTGGGGGAATGGGGAGTGGGGGAATGGGGGAGTGGGGAATGGGTTTGTTCTTTGTTGATTGTTGGTGGTTGTTTGGTAAGACAACAGTCAACAATCAACAGTCAACAACCAACAGTCAACAACCAACAATTCCTTCTCCTAACTTCAAGATGCTTGCTTATGACCTAGTTTGAGGAAAATAGTTTCTAGATCTTCTTGGGTGGAGTGAAAATCAGTGAGGGGAATACCAGCTTGGATGAGCGATCGCAATAAGTCAGCACAATCTTCCTGTTTCCCAGCAAAATTCACACGGACACTGTTTTTTGTTGGCAACACCTCCCACGCTTCTACGAACGGATTATTTTTGAGTTCACCCAAAAGTGTCTCTAACTTTTCTAGGGTTGATATGATAATTTGCTGGCGAGCAAGACGCTGGTAAAGTTGTTGTAGTGAGGCACTTTCTACCAAAAAGCCAAGTTCCATAATTCCCACTGAGGTACACAGTTCTGCCAAGTCGCTGAGGACGTGGGAGGAAATGAGTATGGTCATCCCAGCTTCTTGCAACACTTTAATGATTTCGCGAAACTGCATCCGAGCAATGGGATCAAGTCCTGAAACAGGTTCATCTAGTAACAGTACTATGGGTTCATGGATAATTGTCCGCGCTAGACACAAGCGCTGTTTCATCCCCCGTGATAAGGTAGAAATCAGGCTATTGCGTTTATTTCCAAGTTGTATGAGTTCTAAAACTTCATGCAGGCGTTGGGTGCGGTGTGGTTCTCGTAAACGATACAGACGCGCAAAATAATCTAGGTAGTCCCAGACTGTGAGTTCTTCGTACAGAGGATAGTCATCGGGTAAGTAGCCTAGACGGCGTTTGAGGGTGGGGTTGCTTTTGTCGCGCAGTAGGCGATCGCCATTAATATAAATCTCTCCTGTAGTTGCCTCCTCAGCTGCTGCTAACATTCGGATCAGAGTCGTTTTACCTGCACCATTTGGACCTATCAGTCCGTAAACCTCACCAGCTTGGATCTCTAAATCAACATCATTAACGGCAACGTGTCTGTCAAATTGCTTAGTCAGTCCACGGGTACAAATTGCCAGTTCTTTTACCATAGCGGCTACGGTGCGGGTGTTAATTATTAATTAACCTAGCCTCTAGTTACCGCATTTGTCAGCCTCGTTTCGGAAATTGAAACTATCTTTTTGTTAAGTTGTGTTTTATACTGGCATTACCTTGGTGCTGACTTGTTCAAGGTTAGGCAGTGATGAAGCCAGCGAGCAAGACCCAGAAACCACCCCGCACCTATGACAAAGCCTTAAAACTGCTTGCCGATCTCGAAGGACTATTACCAGAGGAGGAAGCAGAGAAGTAATAAATTATATTACTCTCTGATTTTGGAAGGATTCTAAATCCAATATTGAAACTTTTGGAAAAAGCAGCAGTCTAAATTCATCAATCTGTTAAATTGCTGAAAATCAACTCACAAAAAATTTAACTGACTTAATCCAAAATAGTTGAACTGGGGATTGGGGATTGGGGACTGGTGACTGGTGACAGGTTCGATTTGGATAGGTGCAGCACCGAACCAAATCTTAAAAGAATTTTTTCTTACTACTCATCTAAGTCATTCACAATTTTCCACCTGTGATTCGCGTCGTTGCTTGATTCGAGCTACGATTTCCTCAATGGTCGGATTTCCCAAGATTTTGTCCCTATCTCGCGTGTAATCTCCACTACCTTTCTCGAATTGATACATAAATAGTCCCATACCAGCAGGACCAAGGGCTACGGTAATCGCTTCTATTCCCTGTTGCCTAATTTCAGCCTGAGTCAGTTTAGTAACGTCTATCATCTATTACCTCCATCAGCCATTGCACCGGGTTTTCTACTCTCACTTGTAGCAAGTCTCTCTTTACTCTGTCTAGGTTTCAGACTTTTTTTAACGTCGAACTCAGGTTTTACCGGCAAGTTGTTAGACAAGCCACTGCTATGGGAATACTTAAAGTAAGAGCCTGTGAAGACCTTGATGGTGCACAGAGGAGTAGCCCATCACTTTTTGATTCCTTCTTAAAAGAAAATTATGATTCAAAACTTCATTTTTAAAACAATTTTGTTAACTGAAGTAGCTATTAGTTTAACACTGAGTTTATTGATAATAAGCCCAACTCCTGCTCAAGACATTTACAACCCTCATAAAAACTTAAATAATTTCTCTAAACAAAAGAAACCTAGTTTAAAAGTAAATCCAAGACAAATTGTCAGAAATGCTTTAGAACTATCAGCACAAACCGGTTTTACGATTTCCATAGATACTAAAATTCTGTCATCGTCCGATGATTGGAAAATAAATCAATATATCAGCACATTATCGCCACAACAACAAGATAAAATTGTTACTTGGTATCAAAGTCAAGATGGTGAAGCATATCTCCGGCAGGATATGTCTAAGGGCAAGATTTTAGTCGTACCAGTGAAATATCTTTCACAAGCAATCAATATGAAATCTAAATGCCCCTTTCGTGAAGATTTATGTCTCGATTTAAATAGCCTGTCCAAACTGTTTATTTCTGATAAAAAAATTATAGAAATTTCTAAGTATGCAACTATAGCTGTTAACAAAGAACACAAAGTGGTAATTTTTATTACTGATGAATATAAAGGAGATTATCAAAGATTTGAGAATACTTTTAAAGCTCTATCTATGTCACCTATTGTAAGAGATAAAATTCTTTTACTTCAAGATAGCTGGAATTTGAATACTTCTGAACAACAGATTAAGAGAGCCTTAGAATTAAGTGAAGGAAAAGATACTAATATCTATGGAACTATTATTCTTGATGCTCGTAGAACTAAAATAGGTGAAAATGAATAATCAGTCTAAATTTTTTTACTTTACCAGTTTTATGATAGCGCTGCAATGGTTGATATTAATTAATTTACTGTTAAAACCGACTATTGCTCAACCGCGCTATCCAATAGACCAACTCGATGAACTAGCGCCACATTTAAGTGAGGAAGAAAAACAATATATAGAACAGAAAACAATTAACGAAGTTGCTAGTCTTCTGATGCTTATGATGCCAATTTTTGAAGTAGGAGGAGGAATCAGAAATGTTCAAGTTATAAGAAGATACAGATTTAGAGGTGAATTTGATTTTAAATTGGAAGCAAGAAATATTGTGAAAAGGACTTTAGCAGGAAAAACTATAGAATTAGTTAATAAAAACAATAGTATGTTCCGTTTAAGAAAAATTGGTCGTTTTGATTTATTGGTGGAGGAAATTTACGAAGGCAGAATAGTAAATTCCAGTACTTATAAATTGGGTTTAAAAGGCGCAATAGGTTCAGGATATTTAAGAGGAGTTAGTCCAGACGATATCATTAAATATGATGATTTAATTGAGGAAGCATTACATAATGAACCTGGATCTCAACTTGATAAAAATAGAATTAGCAAATGACTAAACAGCAAGCGATCGCCCCCAATCAATTCTTAGAGGAAACCCCAAGCGATCGCCCACATCCCTTAACAATAGCCACTCACCCCTTTGACAACGAGTTAAAATCAGCCGCACAGCCTCAGCTTCCAGACGAATTCCTTCCATGGTAAGCACAAGAAAAATTTTGCCAAAATGTGGTGTGTAGCAATGCCAATCGCAATAATGAAGCCTGATTCTCAATTTTATTGCAGTCATTCTCAATATTGTTGAGAATAGAACCTCCTTGTTGCTTCTTGCGCTTACCCTGGAATTCGTTCTTGTGTTTGGTCATCGAAAGGACGATTCAGGCAACAAACATCTAAATAAATTAACAATTCCATTGGCGCATTTGCTAGGTATTATATTAAATCTGCAAGAATTTCTGCACGATTAAACACTTACCCAGTCAAAATCAACTATGACCCACTACCGTATTACCTTACTCCCTGGCGATGGCATTGGACCCGAAATTATGGCAGTGGCGGTAGACGTGCTCAAAGTCGTAGGGAACAAGTTTGATATTGAGTTTCAATTCCAAGAAGCGCTCATTGGTGGTGCAGCAATTGACACTACGGGCGAACCTCTACCATCTGCCACTTTGGATATGTGTCGCCATAGCGATGCTGTATTACTAGCCGCCATAGGTGGTTATAAGTGGGATTCCCTACCCTCCGATTTACGCCCAGAAGCAGGTTTGTTAGGACTGCGTGCAGGGTTGGGATTATTTGCCAATTTGCGCCCAGCAATAATTTTGCCTCAATTGATTGATGCTTCAACGTTGAAGCGCTCTGTTGTGGAAGGTGTTGATATTATGGTGGTGCGCGAACTCACTGGTGGAATTTACTTTGGGAAACCCAGGGGGATTTTTGCCACAGAAACTGGTGAAAAGCGAGGTGTGAATACCATGGCTTACACTGAATCTGAAATTGAGCGCATTGGGCGGGTAGCATTTGAAGCGGCGCGGAAACGTCGGGGTAAATTGTGTTCGGTGGATAAGGCGAATGTTTTAGAAGTCTCTCAATTGTGGCGCGATCGCATCACTCAACTCTCTCCAGAGTATCCAGATGTAGAACTCTCCCATATGTATGTAGACAATGCGGCTATGCAGTTGCTGCGTGCTCCCAAACAATTTGATACTATTGTCACAGGCAATTTGTTTGGTGATATTCTCTCTGATGCTGCTGCAATGCTCACTGGTAGTATTGGGATGTTACCCTCTGCAAGTTTAGGTGCTTCTGGTCCTGGAGTTTTTGAACCAGTCCACGGTTCTGCGCCAGATATTGCCGGACAGGATAAAGCTAATCCTCTGGCGCAAGTTTTAAGTGCCGCAATGATGCTCCGCTACAGTTTAAACCAATCTGCTGCCGCAGACCACATTGAACAAGGGGTGTTGCAAGTTTTACAACGGGGCGATCGCACTGGCGATATAATGTCACAAGGAATGAATCTGTTGGGGTGTGGCGCTATGGGTGAAGCACTGATTCAAGCTCTTGAAGAATAGTTTCACAGTCTTAGCCTGAAAGTTTTGGCAACTTTTGCTGAAACTTTCAGATAAACTATAGACAAACCTAGAAAACAAAGTTTAGTACGTGGTGTACGCTTTAAGACAAGGACAAGCAACTTATACCAATCAAAGGAACCAACCAGCGTTGATTGATCCTGCTGTTATCAAAGCCGCTGGGGAAATTTACCACATTTACTGCGAGGTACATCCCGAAATGACTGGGCAAGCTTCAGGAGTCGCAATTAATCGTACTAATCACCGGGGTAAGGTGATTTTTACTAACCAACCCATTCTCTTGCCGCAAGAGTGTTTTGTGCCATTAAGTCAGATTGAATCCCATATGTATTAGTAGAGACGCGATTAATCGCGTCTGTGCAGTTAGGAGTTAGGAGTTAGTGGGAAAAATAACAGCTAGCAACTAACAACCAACAACTAGCAAAATGGCAAGTCTAATTGTTTTCACTTTAGGTGCGTCTATTGGCAGCTTTATCAATGTTGTAGTTTATCGCCTACCAACTGGGTTATCGATTCTTTGGCCCCCTTCTCGTTGTCCCCATTGTTTAAACCAACTCAAACCCTACGATAATTTACCAGTGCTGGGTTGGTTGTTGTTGAAAGGGCGGTGCCGTTACTGTAAAAGCAAGATTTCTCTCCGTTACCCTGTGGTAGAAGCAGTAACGGGATTTTTGTTTGTACTGGTTTTTTGGATATTTAAGTTTTCGCTATTCACTATAGGCTACTGGGTTTTCAGCAGTTGGTTATTGGCGCTATCGCTCATCGATTTAGACACTATGACTCTACCCAACCAACTCACTCAGTCAGGTTTGGTACTGGGAATACTGTTTCAAATGGTTGTGGGTTTTATGCTAGAGGCTGCGGGAGTGGGATTGGCAAAGCACCTGATGACAGCAATAGCAGGAGCAGTTCTGGGATTGTGGCTGTTTGATGCGATCGCAACAGTTGGTTCCATAGCCTTTGGCAAAGCAGTCATGGGTGGCGGTGACGCCAAACTCGCAGCCATGATGGGAGCTTGGTTAGGAATTAAGTATTTGTTGCTGGCTGGTTTTATTGCTTGTGGGGTGGGAGTGTTAGTTGGTGGAGGTACAATTATACTATCACGACACGGCAGTCGCCTCAACTCCCAAAGGTCAAACACAGCGCTCCCTCAACAATGGGGACAAAAAATGCCCTTTGGTCCCTTCCTCGCTTTCGGAGCCGTTATGACTGTGTTTGCAGGCGAAGCAATTTTGTCTACTTACTTGCAATTCTTTTTTAAGAGGGGTTAGGAGGAGTTAGGAGTTAGGAGTTAGGAGTTAGGACGAAAAAAAAATTTGAAAAATTTGTCATTTGTCATTGTTTATTAACTTTGGACAAAGGATAATCGGAAGTCACTTGACCTGTTTTTTTGACATACTACTCACTTAAATAACATAAAAATGGCAAACAACGAAGAATCACGCGGTTTAAAATCTGTTCTGTTAGATTGGTTTGCAAATCGACGGAAATCTGGGTCCATCATCCAGGAACGCCAAGAACGTGAAATTGCTGATGGGCTGTGGCATAAGTGTCCTGAGTGTAGTGTCTTGACATATACCAAAGACCTTAGAGCTAATCAGATGGTTTGTGTAGAGTGTGGACATCATAATCGAGTCGATAGTGATGAGCGCATCCGCCAATTGACAGACCCCAATACCTGGAAACCGATGGATGAGCATTTGCGTCCCAGCGATCCTCTACAATTTCGCGATCGCAAACCCTACATAGATCGCCTCCGGGAAATGCATGAAAAAGTTGGTTTAATGGAGGCAGTGCAAACTGGTTTGGCTCAAATCAATGGTTTCCCCTTTGCCCTTGGTGTCATGGACTTCCGGTTCATCGGTGCTAGCATGGGTTCTGTTGTGGGAGAAAAACTCACGCGCTTGATAGAGGAAGCTACTCAGCGACGGTATCCTGTAGTGATTATCTGTACTTCGGGTGGCGCAAGGATGCAAGAAGGAATGCTCTCGTTGATGCAGATGGCAAAAATTTCCGCAGCCCTGCAAAATCATCGAGAAGCAAAATTACTATACATTCCTGTTTTAACTAATCCCACCACCGGGGGCGTTACTGCTAGTTTCGCCATGTTGGGCGATATAATCTTGGCAGAACCAAAAGCCACCATTGGTTTTGCAGGTCGCCGAGTGATTGAGCAAACCCTGCGGGAAAAACTCCCAGATGATTTTCAAACTGCTGAAGACGTGCTTAAGCACGGCTTTGTGGATGAGATTCTACCTCGTACGCAGTTAAAGCAAACTCTAACGCAGTTGATTGCATTGCACCAGCCACCTGCACTCACCACAACCCATAATCTGGTGATGTGGGAGACAAGACACTTGAGTTCCACTATTGTTGAGTCTTAAAAGTGAGGAGTGGGGAGTGGGGAGTGGGGAGTTGGGAGTGGGGAGTTGGGAGTGGGGAGTGGGGAGTTGGGAGTTAGGAGTGAGGAGTTAGGAGTTAGGAGTTAGGAATTAGGAATTCTTAATTAACTCCCCATTCCCCACTCCCCATTCCCCACTCCCCACTCCCCACTCCCCACTCCCCATTCCCCACTCCCCATTCCCCATTCCCCACTCCCCATTCCCCATTCCCCATTCCCCACTCCTAACTCCTAACTCCTAACTTCTCCTTTGGTTGTAGGATCTGGAGCAAAGATTTTCTGCCAGTATCCTGTATAAAGATGAGCGGGATAAGTGATAAGAGTCGAAACACACTAGAGACGATAAACAATCCTGGTATGCCGCCTAAGGATGGATTATCTGCTATGAACCCGCCTGCAATTGTACCCAGCGCACCAGTAATACCACCAACGGCAGCTATAACCGAGAAATACATGGCCTGGTTTTGAATTGGTGCTACCTCTATTTGCAAATTATTGTTGCACAAGTCAAGTGCCGCCCAAGTACCACCAATAAATAAATGTAACAGCGGCAACCACAACCAGATGTCAACAGCATCGTTACCAATCCCTAGCCATATTATTGGGGTGGCTATAACCAGAATCCCAACAAAAAGAAGGATTGGACGATTACCTATCCTATCCGCTAACTTACCCCAAACAATCAGCAACAGCAAATTCGCCCCTGCCTGAATACTGCCGTAAAGTGTTACCAAGCTGACATCCAGATGCAACATGTCCAGCATATAGAAGTTGAAAAAGGGGACGCTGAGATGCATCGCTCCTTGCCATACACCGAAATAAATGAGAAACATTAAAAAATTAGAGTTTCTGGAGATGCTTATCCCAAGTGCTGAAGGCTGATCCGAAATAACTTCTTGCTGTAGTAAATTGCTAGACACAGGCCCAGACGGGGAGGCGGGGGAAGAAGAGAATATATTTCCAGGACCACCCCCTGCACTGTTTTCGTCAAGTGCACTCTCTGCTTTCTGATTTTCACGAACCTTGACAAAAGAAGTGTTATGTGATTTTGGATTAATATCTACCTGGAAGTGCTGACACACCAAGCTAGCAACCCCTGACAGGACTCCGACAAACAGAACCACTCCGTAACCCTGTAGAGTTCCACCAGGCCAAGCTGATACAGCAAGGCCAGCCAAAGGTATACAGGTCAAATTGGTTAGACTAACTACACTGTTGCGCAGTCCAAAATACCGTCCTCGTAGTCGCCGGGGAACTATCATGGCCAACCAACTAAGCCACGATGAAGATCCAAGTGCGGTGAATAAATTGCTGAACAAGAGAATGAAAAGCGTCAATATCTCCAACTGCTGATAATTAACCCGTCCCCACGATGCACCTAAAATACCAATAACTAGAATCAGCCAAAGTATCCGGGAATTACCGTATGTCCAAATGGAATACCAGAAGCGACTGGTTGTGCGTTCCGACACGTAAGCACCAAAGGGCTGAATTAAATTTACCAGGGACGGAATAGAAGACAGTATGCCAAAAAACACTGGACTAGCACCCAACTCCACCAGGAAATTACTGAGTAAAATTCCAGTAGTAGTAATGTTGAAAATCGACATCAAGAAGCCATCCGCTGTTGACGCTCTCAGGCTGGTGCGAATAGTGTCCTTAGAGAATTGAATGCCGGATTTTGATGTATGAGAGAGTATTGTTCCTGAAGCCTGATTTTCGAGTATTTCAGGAGCCAGAGAAGTAGCTGTTCCAAGCTCAACAGAATTCATGGCTGATCTCTAATGGTGTTGTGTGCTATTGTGAGTCCAATTACGGAGGAATGTATAGCAATCCTATTTACAGCCGTTTTCACATAAATGAACCACACCCTTTGTAAGGGCGCAAGGCCGCAGCGCCCCTATGAATGTGGTGTATTAAAGGTGAAAATTGCTGTAATATCTGGACAAGGGGGACAAGGAGGACAAGGCAGAGGTGTAACTCATTTAGGATTGCTATATCCTCAATTTGTGTTGAGAATTCTTAGGTTATTCTAACTAGCATTTTTCAAGAAAAATTTCAGCCCAGAAAATATCACCCCTCGGTGATAGAAGGTGTAAGTTGGGTGAAAGGGCATTTCATCCTCCTGTGAACATAGAACACATGTTTAAATTTTTGGGGCTAGTAGTAGCGATCGCCATCTGCATGACTGGTTGTCAGAGCCTATCCTTTCCCACCATCGCCACAGCACCAACCCCAGTCACCATCAAACTCAGTGGTTGGGGATCTAGTCCAGCTGAACAAGAACTTTTGAAAGAGGTACTCAAAGACTTTGAGATACAGCATTCAGGTATCAAAGTCAAGTATGAGGTCATCTCCGATCAATACATGGATGTCATCAAGACTCGTTTGATTGGGGAAGCAGCTCCCGATGTTTTCTATTTGGATGCGCTGGAGGCTCCTTTCTTTATGAGTCAGAATGTCTTGGAACCACTGGATGCTTATGTAACTTCTGAATTTGACCAAGCTGACTTTGAGGAAACTCTACTTAACAGCTTTAAGTACGATAACCATATTTATGGTCTTCCCAAGGACTATTCTACTCTTGCCCTATTCTACAACAAAAAAGCCTTTACTGCCGCAGGATTGACTAGTCCTCCAACTACCTGGGATGAACTACGCACTTACTCTGAGAAACTGACAGTGGATCGTAACCAGGATGGGAGAATAGACCAATATGGCTTTGGAGAAATTCCAGAATTAGCACGTCAAGGTTACAAAATTAAAGCCTTTGGTGGAGAACTCGTTGACCAGAATGGTTATGCAGCGTTTGCCACTCAGCAAGGGTTGCAGGGATTGCAGATGACGGTAGACCAGTATCAAAAAGACCGCTCATCGGCACAAAAATCTGATGTTGGCACTAACTCAGCCAGTGAAATGTTTGGTCAGAGTAAGG
Source organism: Stigonema ocellatum SAG 48.90 = DSM 106950 (assembly GCA_016903675.1). GTDB lineage: Bacteria > Cyanobacteriota > Cyanobacteriia > Cyanobacteriales > Nostocaceae > Stigonema > Stigonema ocellatum. The sequence continues at coordinate 27,447 of JADQBA010000117.1, forward strand.
TGGCGATGGTTCTTGATGGCAACTGGGCGATTCCCTACCTGAAAGAAACTTTTCCACAAGTGGAGTTTGCGATCGCAGAAGTACCTAGTATTAATAATATAAAAACCACAGTGGTCTTTACAGTCGCCTACGTGATGAACAAGCAAACACACCACAAAGCCGAAGCTTGGGAACTGATTTCTTATCTCACCGGTAAAGAAGGGATGAAGAAGTGGACAGGAACAGGGTTTGCCTTGCCAACTCGTAAGTCTGTTGCCCAGAAGTTGGGCTATGACAAAGACCCCTTGCGGTCTGCCCTCGTGGCTGGGGTTAATTATGCCATGCCTTGGCAAGCAGGTAAATACCCAGCAGCAATTGTCAGCAATTTTGACAACCAATTTATCAGCGCTATGCTAGGACAGCAACTGCTACAGCAAGCAATGCTCCAAGCGCAAAAAGAGGCTAATAAGCAGATTAAGGCGATGGAGTAATAATATCATGTGCGGTTGAATACTTATGATTAGAACTGACGCGGGGACGTGGGGACGCGGAGAAGTTTTTATGATAAGCAATTAAACGAACTTGATCTAACACCAATAGTGTTGTGCGTACACACCTTGGGAATGCCCTATATACTAAGCTTCATCATTTGTACTAGTTACCATTGCCATCAATATTCCTAAAATTTTATCTACAGATGGAAACAAATATATGGTAGGGTCAATAGTTACTACATTATTTCTCAGACTCAAAAAAGCCCACTGGGTTGCTGTAGTAACTACACCAAAAACTGGTTGCATATCTTTATTAAACTTATGGGCAGCCACCATTTCAGCAATACATTGAGGTAAGCCTATAGCGATATCTGACTTTTTGGCTTCAACT
>JADQBA010000450.1 GCA_016903675.1 Stigonema ocellatum SAG 48.90 = DSM 106950
TTAGACCAAACTATCACCCAGTTACGTACTTTTGAGCCTGGATTAACTCTTCCTCCCATTCAACCAATCGAGGGAGACACAGAATTTTTACCCCTATCTTGGGCACAACAGCGACTGTGGTTCCTCAATCAACTGGACTCTTCAACTGCCACTTATAATATACCAGCAGCAGTGCGCATCGCTGGTAACTTAGATATCAACGCCTTGCAACAAGCATTATCAGAAATAGTCCGCCGCCATTCAATACTACGCACTAGCTTCCCGACTGTGAATGGCATACCAGTACAGGTCATTCACCCATCAGTCACCATGAACATCAATGTGGTGGATTTACAGCAATTATCCGTAACAGAACGTGAAACTGTCCTACACCAACAAATAGAACTTGAAGCAATTACCCCGTTTGACTTGAAAATAGTACCATTAATCAGGTGTAGTGTGTGGCAAATCTGTGCTACAGAGTATGTGTTATTACTGACAATGCACCACATTGTTTCGGATGGTTGGTCAATAGGGATATTCATCTCTGAACTATCCGCTTTATATCAAGCAGTTTGCAACGGAGTTCCATCTCCCTTACCAGAATTACCGATCCAGTATGCAGACTTTGCAGTGTGGCAAAGACAATGGTTGAGTGGGGTAGTTCTAGAAACTCAACTCAATTACTGGCGAGATCAATTGCTAGGGGCACCACAATTATTACAATTACCCACTGACCGCCCTCGTCCTGTGGTGCAAACTTACCGGGGTAGGACTCAAAGTTTTACAGTAGTTGGGGATTTAAAACAGAAGTTGCAAACTCTGTCTCGAGAATCGGGTACTACGTTATTTATGA
>JADQBA010000448.1 GCA_016903675.1 Stigonema ocellatum SAG 48.90 = DSM 106950
GCGCAAACCCTCGGTAAACCTAATTTAGAAGCAGAGGCACTACTGAAGTTAGCTTTCTTGTACAGAAACACTTTTCACAATTTCCCGAAAGCAATTGAACTCAGTCAGCAAGCTTTAACCATTGCACGGCAAATCAAAGAACCGAACATAGAAGCAAATGCGTTGGAAAACCTAAGCGCGGTTTACAATCAACAGGGAAATTATGCTCAGGCGTTAGAGTCAGCAAACCAAATCTTAGCTATTGCCAAACGGCTGGAAAATCCCCTTTTAGAGAAGGATGCTTTAAACAGCCTCTGGGATATTTACTATAAACAAGGTAACTATCAAAAAGCACTCTCAGTTGCACAGGAATGGTTGACACTGCTGCAAAAGGCGAAACAGCGCAACTTTGAAATCTCGGCTTTGTTTTCTCTGAGCAAAAGTTATCTCGCTCTTGGAGATACCACAAAAGCAGAAGAGCAAGCGTTACAAGCCTTAAACTTAGCACGAGAACAGAAAAGTCCTAATGGTGAAGCTCTATCTTTATCATATCTTACCCAGGTCTACAAAACCCAAGGTAAATATGAACAGGGAATACAAACAGCACAAAGTGCTTTAGCAATTTCCCACAAAATCCAAAATTTCCTTGGAGAAGTATCGGCTACGGCTAAACTCAGTGCAATGTATGACGCACTGGGAGATTATAACAAAGTCATTGCCGTTGCCGAACCAAAGTTAACACAAGCAAGGAAAATAGGCGATCGCACTCAAGAAGCAGAGTTAATCCTTAATTTAGGCGGTGCTTACAGACTAATCGGCGACTATCCAAAAGCCAAGGAATTGATTGAGCAAGGTTTGAAAATAGCAAGAGAACTA
>JADQBA010000140.1 GCA_016903675.1 Stigonema ocellatum SAG 48.90 = DSM 106950
CTAGTTAATTATTACGAATTACGAATTAGACTTACGATGGTTAGCAGCTTGTGTTAATAAAGATTCAGCAAAAGCGATCGCATCGTGGGCAGATTTTCCACCTGCTAACTGTGCTAGTTCTTCCCGGCGCTTGGTTAAATTGTCCAAGGTGGTGACTCGCACAACGGTTCGTTCTTCCCTATGCCCATTGGTTTCTTTTTTACCCTTAACTTCATTGATCACTTGCTTATCTACCCGAAAGTGACGATCTGCCATAGCAGCAACTAAGGGTTGGTGGGTAACACATAATACTTGATGACCTTGACTCAGTTGGTGTAATTTTTCTGCGATCGCTTGCGCTACTCGTCCTGAAACCCCCACATCAATTTCATCAAACACCATTGTCTCCACAGCATCAGCCTCAGAAAAACAAGCTTTCAAAGCCAGCAAAAATCGACTCATTTCACCGCCAGAAGCAATTGCCATCAAAGGTTGTAGTGGTTCTCCTGGGTTAGGGCTAAACATAAATGTAATTTTATCGGCTCCCGCTGCGGTGGGGGAAGTTGGTACAATTTCAACTTGAAACTGCACCTTTTCCATTGCCAAGGGTTTAAGTTGTCTGAGGAGTTCCGCTTCTAAATGAACAGCGGTGGTACGCCGCAACTGAGTTAAATTCTTACAAGCTTGCGTCAGCTTGTCCAAACACTCCTGTTCTTGCTGCTCTAGATTTTCGATGGATTGTTCGCTATCGTTAAATTGGGATAATTGTCCTTGAATGCGCTGGTAGTAGGCGATCGCTTCATTGAGTGACGGACCATACTTACGGCAAATTTGCTTTAACTCCTGTATCCTTTCTTCTACTTCTTCCAAACGCTGGGGATCTGCTTCCAAATCTTCTCCATAGGCATTAATTTGCCTTGCTACTTCCATCACAGTTGCTTGAGCATCCCTCACTAAGTCCAACATCTGTTGCAACTTAGCATCGTATTCTACCATGTCATTCAATATTGCTTCGCTGTCTCCCAGCAAGTCTCCTGCTGCTGGGGTTTCGCTGTCGTTTTGGTACAAAGCCTGGTATACTTTGTAACTCATCTGTTGCAGATCCACCACATGACTGAGGCGTTCCCGTTCTTGCAAAAGCTGTTCTAATTCATTGGCATCGCTGAGGTTTGCTGCTTTGAGTTCCTGCACTTGATAAGTCAGCAAATCCAGTTGTTGTAAACGTTCGCGTTCTGAAGTTCGGCGTTTTTCTAACAGCAGGTGCACTTTTTGGTAAGCTGTAAAGGTAGAGGCGATAGTGTGACGCTGCTGCATGAGAGAAGCGCCACCGTACACATCTAGCCAGTCACGCACTTGGGCCGACTGTCCCACTTGTACAGTTTGACCTTGGGCGGTGATTTCTAAGGTGCGATCGCGTAACCCTCCCATCACCTGCCGATTTACCAACACTCCATTCACCCGCGATCGACTACGGATATTACTAGAACTAGCTGTGATTTCTCGGCTGATAACTACGGTGTTATCGTCAATCAAATCAATTTCTTGTTCGCTTAACCAAGCAGTTAAGGCAGAGTTAGAAGTGAAGGTGGCTTCTACCATCGCCCGATTTGTCCCCGTACGAATCACTCGACTAGAGACTTTACCGCCCAATGCCGCATCAATGGCATCCAGAATAATTGACTTTCCTGCGCCAGTTTCACCTGTCAGTACATTCAGTCCAGGGCTAAATTCCAATTCTAATTGGTCAATTAGAGCAAAGTTTTCTATTCGCAGACAGAGCAACATTAAGCCAAATTCTCCGTGGGGACAGACGCAGGATCATTCTTTTTTGGTAGATACTATAGCAATCCTGTTTAAGATCCGGACAAGGGGACAAGGGGGACAAGCCGCTACGCGGAAATTCAAAATTCAAAATTCAAAATATTTTTGACTTTTGACTTTTGACTTTTGACTTCCCCTTTGCGGCGGGTGTTTGTAATTCCTCCACGGATTGCTATAGAGATTATCCCTGAGCAATCAGCTATACCTATAGAGAAGTGTACCAAATCGGGAATGGAAAATGGGGAGTGAGGAATTATGAATTATGAATTATGAATTAACTCCCCATTCCCCACTCCCCACTCCCCACTCCCCACTCCCCATTCCCCTCCATTAAATGTTAAGATTTGTTTAAATATTTAAAGTATTCACTCTGATACAAAAGTTCATGATTTCTAAGACAGTTCCCCTTACCTCCCAACCGATTAAGAAGGACAGTGGCGTGGATGACATCGGCCAAGACGAACTGTCTGTTAGCGTAGTGTCTGAAAATGGAGCACTCAACCAAGCTGTTAACTTACCAACCCCAGAGTCAGACCAAAAGTACAAGACGTTGGTGTATAAAAAAGCAGAAGCACAGACCATACATTACGATCCTCAGGAGATTGCAGCACATTACCAAAAAAGACCCTTGGAAGTTCTGCGGCGCATTTTCGCAGTTTTGCTCCCAACTGTTGCCTTTGTTGTTGGTTTGTGGTGGGATGCCAAACGGGGAGTAGCTGTGAAAAATGATCGGCAAAGAGCAACTCAGCTGCGAAATCTGCTAACGAAACTCGGACCTGCTTACATCAAAATTGGACAAGCTTTGTCCACACGACCTGATCTGGTTCCTCCTGTGTATTTAGAGGAACTCACTCAACTACAAGACCAATTGCCAGCTTTTCCCAATGAAATTGCTTACCAGTTTATTGAGGAAGAACTAGGGGCTTCTCCACAGGAGATTTACGCCGAACTCTCGTCCCAACCAATTGCTGCTGCTTCCTTAGGACAAGTATACAAAGGCAAGCTGAAAACTGGGGAGGAAGTCGCCGTTAAAGTCCAACGTCCCGACTTACGAGGGCGCATTACCATAGACTTGTACATCCTGCGCCGACTAGCAGCATGGACTCTAAAAAAGGTCAAACGTGTGCGGAGTGACCTTGTGGGTATCCTCGATGAATTAGGTACTCGCATCTTTGAGGAGATGGACTATATTAATGAGGGAGAAAATGCCGAGCGATTTTTCCGGCTTTATGGTCATTTTAAAGACGTTTACGTACCGAAAATTTATTGGGAATACACGAATCGTCGTGTTTTGACCATGGAATGGATTAACGGGGTCAAATTAACCCAAGCAGAAGAAATAGATGCTCTGGGCATAGACGCTCGTTATTTGATAGAAGTGGGTGTACAGTGTTCTTTACGCCAACTACTCGAAGATGGATTTTTCCACGCTGACCCCCATCCAGGCAATTTGTTAGCCACTCTAGACGGTCAATTGGCTTATCTCGACTTTGGGATGATGAGTGAGATTAAGCCGCCGCAGCGCTATGGTTTAATTGAGGCGATCGTCCACGTCGTCAACCGCGACTTTGATTCTTTGGCACAAGACTACGTCAAGTTAGATTTTTTGTCACCAGATACTGATTTAACACCAATTATTCCGGCTTTTGCAAGGGTGTTTGCCAATGCTCAAGGCGCTAGCGTTGCTGAGTTGAACATCAAAAGTATTACCGATGAACTATCGGCTTTGATGTATGAGTATCCCTTCCGCGTACCACCCTATTATGCTTTAATTATTCGCTCCCTCGTAACCCTGGAAGGTATTGCTATCAATATTGACCCTAACTTTAAAGTCCTCAGCGAAGCTTATCCCTACGTTGCTAAACGCTTGTTAACTGACCCATCTCCAGAATTAAGAACATCTTTGCGAGATTTGCTGTTCAAAGATGGAAGATTCCGCTGGAATCGCTTGGAAAATTTATTACGCAATGCTCGCAACAGTCAAGACTACGACTTCAACGTGGTACTGAATCAGGGTATAGAGTTTTTGGCTTCTGAACGTGGTGCTTTTATTCGTGACAAACTCGTAGATGAAGCTGTTAAAGGACTTGATGCTTTAGGTAAAAATGTTTTGCATAACTTTACCTACTTACTGCGAGAAAGGGTGGGTTTGACAGCAGTCAATGAGACTCCCGTTGCTACTGCTGAGCAACAGCAAACCTTGGAGCATATCAAAAATATCTTAAAAATTCTCCAAGAAACCCGTGGTTTTGATTCAGCACAACTTGTCCCCCAATTTGCCCAGTTGTTGGTCAATCCTAGTGTGCAACGTTTGGGTCAACAAATTACCAGTCAGTTGCTGCAAAAAGCTTTCGCCAGGTTGATTCGGGAATTGTTGGCATCAGAAGAAGTTAATACTAGTAGACCTGGTGAGTTACACCAGCCGCCAAGGCTATCTTTGCCTCCTGCAAGAGTTTAGAAGGTATGAGGGCTGTAGAATTGCAGCCTTCCATAACCGAGAAATTGACCGTAAGCTTTCTCACCCGCCGGAAACGCTGTGACTCCCAGTAGATATACACCTTGAACCGATGGGTTTTGCTCGGGTTTGAGACCAATTGTGATGGTTCTACCCGGAGGTACTGGCGCTGCAAATGTTAGCGATACTGTTCGCGTCTTGCGATCGCTTGTTGCATCTTTAAGTACTAACTTTTGTCCTTTGTGGGAACGGTCTCCAACAAATGCATAAGTATCCTTCAAATTATAGTGTACGTAGTCTACTCCTTCATGCTGGTTAATGGTTATCCTTTGCAGAGGTTCTCCAGCCGTCTCAGGTATATCGATAGTAAAATAGTATGTTGCACCCGTTACATAAATATCGTTGTAAGTAGTCACTGCTTCAACAAGGCGCGGTGGTTGGACAAAATATACCGTGCCATCTTGCAACTGAACTGCGCGACTTAGTCCGACATTATATCCGCTAATTGCTACTGTGCAAGCAATTGCTGTGCCAAATAAAAATTTAAACCGCATGACTTTATCTACCTAGATATAGAGCAAACGGGAAGTTTACTCTAATTCTTCCAATTTTCTAACCTCTCTTTGATATTTATCTTATCACAAAAATTATAATTGATGGGTGAGTAAGTTCGTAGTAAGGACTTTAGTCCTTATTCTTTAAGGACTAAAGTCCTTACTACAATGAGCAAAACTAGCTTGACAAAGTACTAGAAACCCGGTTTCTATAAGAAACCGGGTTTCTGGCACCTCAACTATTCAAAACCTACGCAGTATTGCCTCTTCCCCCACTCCCTACTCCCTACTCCCCACTCCCCACTCCCCGTCTTTCTTAAAAGATTATGGAGTTAAAAAATCTAAATGGTCGCCTGGTAAGGAACGTAAATCCTCTACCTTACCTTCCATTTTCAATTTTCCGTTGGACAAGAAAACAATCCAGTCGGCACGCTGAATCACCCTCGGACGGTGGCTGATTATAATTGTAGTTTTGCCTACTCTGGAAAATAAAAGTTTATCTAAAACTTCTGATTCACTACTGGGGTCAAGTCCGGCTGTAGATTCATCTAAAATCAGTATAGGTGGATTATTAACAATAGCGCGCGCTAACGCTAATCTTTGTCTTTGTCCACCAGAAAGATTAGCGCCAAATTCTCCTAAAACTGTTTGATATGTGTCTGGTAACTTACTAATAAATTCGTCAGCGAGGGTAATTTGGCAGGCTTTGACAATTTCTTCAAAACTGACATTTGGATAACCTAAGCGGAAGTTTTCAATAATTGAGCGACTCCAAAAATGAGCATCTTGCGGGACTAGAACGACTTGTTTTCGTAAAGATTCTAAAGATAAATCTTGCTGGTTATAAATGCCATAGCGGATATTTCCAGATTGAACTGTATGTAAACCTGCAATTAATTTTGCTAAGGTACTTTTACCACAACCAGATTTTCCAATTAAGGCAATAACTTTACCACCCGGAATTATGACTGAAAAATCTTCTAATAAGTCTACCCTACCAGCATAATAATAGTTTAATTTGCTACAGCATATATCTGTATCTTCAGGAATATTTGCCCAAGGTTTCTGTGTATCTGGAGAAGATTCAGGAGTACTGTTGATAACTTCTTGGATGCGGGTATTAGCAGTTTGTACATGGGCAAATTCATCTACAATACCTATAATAAAACTAAATAAGCCAGTTACATTACCAGTCAGGCTAGAAAATGCCAGTAATTGACCTATAGTTAATTCTTTACTAATAACAAGTTGACTACCAAATAATAATAAAACTGTACCACCAATATTAGCAACTAGACCAGAAAATTTTTGGTTAATAATTTGAATTTGGATAGTTGTTAAAGATAATTTAGTCAAGCGGCTAAACCGGCTTTGTAATTCTTCCCAAAATGAAAGCGCAGCCGTAGTAGTTTTTAGAGTTAACGCACCTTTAAAAATTTCTACTAACACCCCTTGATTTTCTGCATCCAAAACCATATATTTACGGACTTTTTGCTTGACAATAGGCAAAAATGCAATTGTGCTGATGTTCATTAAAGCGGCAATTAATAGAGAGAATAATGATAATTTCCAGCTGTAATAAAACATCAAACATAAGCAAACTATTGCCATAAACAATCTGGTAGGAAAACCAATCACGCCTTGGGCAATAAAACTATTGATTTTCTCAATATCTCTGAGTCTGCTGGCAATTTCTCCACTACGACGAGATTCATAATATTTCAAAGGCAAAGATAATAGTTTTTGTCCAAATTCTAACATCAACTTTAACTGGAAGCGTTGAGCAAAATTAGCAATCAGCATATTTTGCACCAACTCTAAGCTGCTGTTGACAATGTGCATGACAATGACTGCTAATACTAGAGAGAACAGTAAATCGGTATCATGCCGCACTAAAACATCATCAGTGAGAATCTGCACCAGGAAAGGAGAGGCTAAAGACAATAAGCCAATTAATTGGGAAATTACCAAGGCTTCTAGAATCAGACCTCGGTATGGCTTAATACCCTGAATAACTTTTTCAAAAGTGTCAAGTTTGTCATCAGGTTCTGCAAAAAAACGATTTGCATCTGGTTGGAGTAATAACACTACTCCATTTTGCCAACCCTCAAGTAGTTCTTCCTGAGAAAGATAACGAATACCTATGGCTGGATCGCCAATAATATATTTTTGACCACGCTGACCATACAAAACTACCCAATGATATCCTTTCCAATGGATAATTGCCGGTAGTGGCATTTTTGACAGTTTTTTCAGAAAATCACCGGATGCTTTGCCAGTTCGAGTATAAAGACCTAAGGCTTCTGTACCACGTCTTAAACCTAACAAAGTAGTTCCCAGTTGTCCGCTACCTATGCAATCACGGATACGGTTGAGTGTTAAATTACGCCCATAGAATTTGAAAATAGAAGCAACACAAGCCGCGCCACAGTCTTCTTCACTGTACTGAATGACAACTGGGTATTTCTTCATAGTTAAACAATACTTACGCAAGTGGCGATTGATTATAGCGGTTTTCATCCGGGTGAAACACAGATTTATCTGCGTTAATCTGCGTTAATCTGCGGTTTCATAACTCCTTAATCTACCTCACTGATTCAGCAACGCCAAAAAATGACTAATGAATAATGAAACTCAGTAGCATCATCTTTATATTTATAACTTAAGCAAAATTACTCTAAATAAGCTGGTTGTAAAGAGTCTATATAAAATAGAGCTTTTACAACCAACTAATGGTATGGTAGGCATAAGCCATTAAAACCCTAAGGCTAACAGAGTGCGGCTATCCCTATTAGCCGCGACTCTACCTAATTTCTGATAAATTTAAAGCTTATGCGAACCATTAGTATTTAGGGCTTGTAGCCACCGTTACTTGGTGCGCCGCCGCTGCTGCTGGCGCTGCTGCCGCTGCTGGCACTGCTGCCGCTGCTGCTGGTGTTGGTAATATAGTTATTGACTATAACGGTAGTCCCTGAAGACTGACCATAACCGAAAAGCCCACCGAAAAGCCCACCTAAAAGCCCAGACAATAAACCAAAAGTACCACCAGAAATTGTGGATTCATTTTCTTCCGACAAATCAGACAGGCAGGATTCGTCAATAGAAAGTAGTTGGTTTTCAGATGCGATCATCATGATAAATTTAGTCCTTTTTAAAGTTTTTACTTGTGTTTATGAACTTTTCAAGACACTTTACAGCACAAGCTGCTAATAGATGCAGTGTACAGAAAATATCATTTGTTTTTAATAACAGGAACTCCAGAAGATAAAAGAAAATTGCGGATTCATTTCATTTATCTGGCTGTTATTGAATAAGCTCATGTATCTAAACCTACAGCATCTATCAAAAAATGTATAGTCTTTTTTTATCTTTTTTCAATAAAGCTAAAAAAAATACATTCATTAAGCAATAATACGTAAACAAGAACAAACCAGAGTAGATTCTATGGCGTTGCTGAATCAAGGTATGAATTTACACGCGCTTAAAGGCGCAAAGGCGCAAAGAATCGTTGTTTAATCAACTCGAAAAATGTCAATTCATATTCCGATTCAGCAACGCCGATTCTATTGCTTATAGCTATTTCACATTTTCAAGACTTATATTTGCGTAAACTCTGATAAAAATTGAAACCCTATGTTATACGTAGTCATCGTTAAATAGCTATATCGGAATATGAACTTTTTGTAAAACACAAAACAATCGAAAAAATATGGTATCTTTTAGATAAGTAGAAATTTTAAAAATCCAGAAAAGATAAAAAAAATTAAATTATTATCAAAGAATATTTATGTGCATAGCAGAAAATAACTGCTGTGTTTTTTAGCAATACTTTTGGGATTTTTTGAGAAATACTATGATTAGAGACAAAGGCTATAGTCAGTTAGCGCCTGCTAGGTTAATTAGTAAAATTATTACCCAAAAGCCAACATCCAATTCAGAAATAGTCAAGGTTGCAAACAATTTTGACTCTGAGGTGTCAGGAATAGTTCTCAAAGAAAATCTGCCTACTTTCCTGAATGTAATTCATACAGAGGAACTGTTACCCAATACAACTCGTTGGGCAGAAGTAGGAGGGCTGTTTTTAATTGCAACTGTTGTTACAGGCATTATCTTGTCTGCTGTTATTGAATATAAGGTAGTTGTGAAAGCACCTGCGAATGTGCGTCCTGCTGGAGAAATACGCTTAGTACAAGCAACACTAGAAGGAACGGTTAAAAGCATTTTTGTCAAAGAGAATCAGGTGGTGAAAAAACAAGATATTATTGCCACCATCGATGATAGCCAACTACAAATCAAAAAAAGTCAACTTCTAGGTAATATCCAGCAGAATCAAATGCAACTGATGCAAATGGATGCCCAAATTAGTGCTATTGATACACAAATAGGAGCAGAAACAGACCGTAACCAGAGGGCGATCGCATCTGCGACAGCAGACTTGCAACGCACGCAAAGAGAATATCAGCAAACCAAAGTTTCCGTTAACGGCCAACTAGAAGAAGTCCAGGCAAATATTAAAATTGCCCAAAATGAATTACAAAAAGCAGAATTTGAGTTGAAATCAATGCAAGCGAGTATGAAAGTGACGGAAGCAGCATTGAAAACTGCTACACTCAAGCGCGATCGCTATCTAAGTATTGCTACATCCGGCTCAATTTCTCAAAATCAAGTAGAAGAGGTTCAATCAGGGGTAGAACAGCAACAACAATCTCTCATTTCACAAAAAGCGACTTTAGAAGCTCAAAAGCAATTTGTAGAAAGGCAACAACAAGCTGTAGTAGTAGCGATGACCAAATACAAACCAGCCGCCGCCGCAATCCATCCTAGTAATGCTGTCTTAGCAATGGTACAAGGAAAAATCGCCCAAGAACGTGCCGCAGGTGAAGGAAGTTTAGCACGATTGAAGCAAGAAGAAAATAGTTTGATTCAGCGTAAAATCGAAATTCAAAATATAATTAATAATGCCAATAAAGACTTAGAACAAATAGAAAAACAACTGCAAATGACAGTGATTCGTTCTCCTGAAAAAGGTACTATTTTGAAGTTAAAACTGCGAAATCCTCAGCAGTTAGTTAACGCAGGAGAAGCCATCGCTCAAATAGCTCCTTCTGATGCGCCTTTAGTAGTCAAAGCCAATGTCAGCGCTGAGGATATTAGCAAAATAAAAGTCTGTAAATCTAAAAAAGTTGCACTCTGCGAACAAGGTAAAGTGCAAATGCGAATTTCTGCTTATCCTTACCCAGATTATGGCATTTTGCTTGGCGCTGTCAGGAGCATTAGCGCTGATGTTATTACACCTGAAACTAATGCTATTATTGCAACTGCGCCCTACTATGAGGTGACTATCGAACCAGAGAAACTTGATTTAGAAAAAGGCAATAAATTGTATCCAATCCAAGTAGGAATGGAAGTAAATGCAGAAATTATTTCCCAAAAAGAAAGTTTTTTGACCTTGATTCTGAGGAAAGCACGGCTGCTGACTAATTTATAGCTGATTGAGAAGGTGCAAGATGTCCGTAAAGTCACACTTATTTAGACCGACTTACTTAGCAACTGAGTTTGTTAAAAATCATTGATATTTGTTGTCAAAATAACTGATTCAGTTAGAAACTTAAAATGACATTCAGGTTATTATGCCCTATGAATACTTCCAGCTTAGAATTAAAGCGACCGATTTGGCAATCCCTAGCCACCTTGGCTTTGGGCTTCTGGCTCAGTGCTAGCCTCCTTTTGGACTCGGTAATTATGCCTAGTCTTTATGTTTCTGGCATGATGACTCAACCCAGTTTCGCTACAACAGGGTATGTGATTTTTTGGAATTTTAATCGCATCGAATTATTATCTGCTGGCATAATCTTAAGTGCTGTGTTGGCTTTAAGCAATACCCACTCTAACTGGCGTCGTGGTGCTATTGCTTTATCCGTGGTACTACTAGCGGTATCTCTAGCTGATACTTATTTATTGACCCCGCACATGTCTGCCATTGGACTTCAACTGAACCTATTTCAGGCAACACCTGAAATTCCGGTAAACATGAATCTATTGCACTGCAGTTACTGGGTACTGGAAGCTGCGAAGCTAGTTGCAGGTGGCACACTTTTTAGCTGGTGTTTGCGATCGCAGCCTTAACAATTTTGGCGTAAGTCCCCCACTGAATCCTGAACTCAGAATCAGTGGCGGGATATAGCAATGTGCAGGAGTTACAAACACCCCGCCCCAAAGGGGAAGTCAAAAGCTAAGGTAATAAGTCAAAAATGTTTTAAATTTTGAATTTAGAATTTAGAATAAAGCTTTGTTAGCATTGGAACGAATTTGCTTATCCTCATCTTTGAGTGTTTCGTCTTACAGAATCCCCATGCCTAAAGGCATGGGGATTGTCATTGTTTAGGAACAACAAGCGGATGGCAAGTACAGCAAATCCCACAGCAGCGATCGCTTTCAACAATCGTGTGGGTAATAACTCTGCTACTGCTCCCCCCGCTAATGCACCCAAACAGCTAGTTAACAACAGTGCACAAGCTGATCCTAAGAACACAGCTCTCGTCGATTGACAACGACCTGAAAGCGCGATCGCCGCTAACTGACTTTTGTCGCCTAATTCCGACAAAAAAACTGTGATAAAGCTCAATCCTAAAAGATGCCAGTCCATATTTGTTAATTGTTGTTTGTTGTTTGTTAGTTGGTTGTTAGTTGGTTGTTGTTTGTTGTTTGTTGTTTTACAACTCCCCACTCCCCACTCCCCACTCCCCACTCCCCACTCCTAATTCCTAACTAAATCCCAAAAAATCAGCAAGGAAATTAGCAGCAACAGCACTCCTGCTGATTTTTCCACAACTTTAGGAGAAAGTCGGCTAGCTATCCAACTACCTAAAACCACACCCAACAGGCTAGTAGTTACCAGTGCAGCAGCAGACCCCAGAAACACGACCCAAGGAGAATGGGATTCTGCACTCATTAACAAGGTAGATAGCTGGGTTTTATCGCCAATTTCTGCCAGAAAAATGGTCAAGAACGTGGTTACGAAAACTGCTGCTGCTGATTGCTGCTTGTCCGGACAATCCGCAACCACTGGTGATGGTAGCTCAATTTTAGAGGAGGATTTCCCGAACAGAGAAACCGTCCCTGCATTAGTTGAGTTGGCTTCTGTATCGTCTTTTAGTTCTGGTTTGCTTTCAGGCTGAGGCATACCAGCAATGTTCAACGGTGCAGCATCAAGTTTCACAGGTAGTAATTTTCTTCCTAAGTAATTTTCATATTCTTCTCATTTTCTCAGCTTTTGTGACAAATTGCAACTAAGAATGGGGAATTGGGAATGGGGAGTGGGGAGTGGGGAGTGGGGAGTGGGGAGTGGGGAGTGGGGAGTGGGGAGTGGGGAGTGGGGAGTGGGGAGTGGGGAGTGGGGAGTGGGGAGTGGGGGTGATTCTTTCGCTCCTCCGCTCCTCCGCTCCCAATACGGTTCGGATAAGCACCAGATCAGAAACCCGGTTTCTTGGAGAAACCGGGTTTCTCTAGTAACTCCTGCCGTCAACTACCCTTAACCGAACCTTATTGCCTCCGCTCCTCCTCTCCCCACTCCCTATTTCCCCACTCCCCACTCCCCACTCCCCACTCCCTATTTCCCCACTCCCCACTCCCTATTTCCCCACTCCCCACTCCCCACTCCCTACTCCCTACTCCCCACTCCCCATTTTTTTGTCGAAGCGCAGCATTTCCTCAGTGCGATCGCCATAAACTCCCTCTATCTGTTGACGACAGCAATCAATGGCAAAATCGTTGAACTCTTCAGGGTCAATGCCGTACATATCCTGAAATATCTCTAGTTCTACACGACAGAAACGCGGACGATTTGGGTAAATGCGACACTCTCGCGACTCTGAGTCAAAATTTACACACCATCCCCCTTCGCCTACCATGCTGAGGTACAGTATCAGTTCTTCTGGTGATAAATACTCATGTAAGTCTGGACGGTCTCCTGGGTCTAGATGACAGCAGGCTCCACATTGCTTTACACATTGCCAAGTTGCCATTGTTTAAACCTTTCGTGAACTACCCTGTATGTTTTTTCTTATCATTTTGTTAAGTAAATTAAATTATATGCGCCATCGCCAGATATGATAAATTAAAAGTTTTGCTACTGCATTATTTAACTTTTTAAGACAATTGGGAGGAAAAATGTTTGAAGCTTTAGGTAACATCAATTGGGAAGTTATTTTCCAGCTAAGTTCTGTTGCTCTCATCATGTTAGCCGGTCCGGTAGTGATTTTTGTGTTGGCATTCCGCAACGGCGACCTTTAAGGGAGTGAGGAGTGAGGAGTTATGAATTATGAATTATGAATCAATTCCTAACTCCTAACTCCTAACTCCTAACTGATTCTAAAGCTTTAAGGGCGGCTTGGATGATACTATTGTATTGGGGTTGAGAAACATCAATCTGTTTTGCCTGTTCACGATTTGTTCCTAGTAAGCCGACGGGGTGTCCTGGTTGAACAACTAAGACTTTGCCTTCAGAATTTTTAATTCTTAATTCTTGTAAAGAATCGTGTTGATAGATGCCACAAGTGTAGTGCCGCTGATTGTACTCGAAGGTGGTTTTTAATGGAGTAGATGGTGAGGCAAAAAATACATGGGACTGAGTTGGAAGTCTCGCTCCTAGTAACTCTAACTCTATGGTAGTGTTCCCATTAAAGTGATTTTCTCGCAGTTTGTAAGCAATATCCACTGGCGATGGCAAGGGAAAGTAGTCGCGCCAACGCCACGCGATCGCCTTAATTTTGTGTCGCTGATTATCGATGGTTTGCGTAAGTGTCAGTTTGAGGTGAACCTTACCGACGATTTGCTGTTCAACGACTTGGACATTGGGTGTCCACAAAAGCGGTTCCGGGTTATCGATACCGCAGGGTTCCAAAACGTGAAGCTGTTGATAAAGCTGGTGATTGATTTGATTCAGGTTGATTTGGGTATCAATTTTCAGCAGTGGTTTGAGGTGCTGGAGTGAAAGGCACTTATTGGCAAACTCACTTAAGCGCGATCGCAACGCTGCTAAATTTTCTTTTCTTAAAGAAAAACCACCGGCTGCTTTGTGTCCGCCAAATTTGCCAAGTAAATCCTGAGAAGATTCCAAAGCTTCAAACACATGAAACTCTGGAATTCCTCGTGCTGAACCGCGAATGTGTGTTTCACCCTCGTAAGTACCGATAAACACTGGGACGCCGTAGCGTTCCACCAAGCGAGAGGCGACGATACCAATAACGCCGTGGTGCCAGTTGGGTTGCACAACCACCAAGACGCGGTCTTGCGGTAGAGAGGTCGCATGGAGAGTCTCTACCATTGCGATCGCCTCCTGTTCAATTTGCGTACACATTTCCTGACGCTGTCGGTTAATTGCTTCGCACTGCATTGCCTTTTCCAGCGCTATCCCCATATCATCTGTAGTCAACAATTCAATCACAATCTGGGGGTCAGCAAGACGACCAATAGCATTAATTCGTGGACCAAGGCGAAACCCGATATCCTCAGGCTTGAGAGAGAGGGGAGTGGGGAGTGGGGAGTGGGGAGTGGGGGAAGAGGGGCTGGTTTGCTTTGATACATTTCCTCTGTCCGAATACGCTTCTGATAAGCCTTTTTTCTCTCCCCCTGCTCCCCCTGCTCCCCCTGCTTCCCCTGCTCCCCTGCCCCCCTGCCCCCCTGCTTCCCCCACTCCCCACTCCCCACTCCCCACTCCCCCTGCTCCCTTATCCCGGCGACCCTGGACCCCAGACACCTGAATTAATGCTTGCACTCCGGGTAACTTGGATTTGGGTAACTGCTGCAAACCGCGTTTTACCCAGCGGCGGTTGACACCGTTCAAGGGAGCTAAATCGGCGATGGTTCCTAGTGTAAATAGTTCCAGCATCGGAGCTAATATGCCTTGGGTCTGTCCCATTTGTTTTGCAAGGGACACTGCTACAATGTAGGCAACGCCAACACCAGCAACACCCCGATAAGGTGAGGATTCGTGTATGAGTTTAGGGTTAAGGATAGCGTTAGCTATTGGTAATTGCTGGGGGATGTCGTGGTGATCGGTGATAATGACTTTTAGACCGAGTTCTCTTGCTCTGGCAATTGGTTCAAGTGCTGAAATGCCATTATCGACAGTAAGAATCAATCCTACGCCTTTGCTGTGGTATTCTTCCACAATACGGTTATTAATGCCGTAACCTTCGTGCATCCGACTGGGAATAGCGTAATCTACCTGAGCACCTAACCAACGGAGACTGCGCAATAGTAAAGCAGTGCTTGTCATACCATCTGCATCGTAGTCACCGCAGATGACTATTTTTTCTTGGGAGACGATGGCATTTTGCAATAACTCTAAACTGATTGCCAAATCAGGAAAATCTTCTAGTGGCGAAGGCAAAACTAGGGACTCTGGATTTAGGAATATTTGCGCTTCTTCTAGGGTTTGAATGCCACGATTTATCAGTAGTTGGCTGACTATAGGTGACAAATTCATCCCTGACGCCAACTCTTGCTGAATTGCTGGTTTCTGTGGGTAAATCTGCCACCGTTGGTTAGGCAATTGCTGACGGCGACGCGGAAATTCAGGTGTCGGTTGCTGCACGATAAGAGTTAGGAGTTAGGAGTTAGGAGTTTTTAATTTTAGATTCATAACTCAGAACTTAACACTCATCAGTCATAACTCAAGAAAAAAATCTCAATTTTTCACTCCTCACTCCTCACTCCTCACTCTAAAGCACATTGACGCGACCGTCTTCGCGGAGGTAGAGGGAGCGATCGCCTGGAAACTGACGATTAGGGCGGAGTTCCACGTGCAGGGTGCCGAAGTTTGGTTTAGAGACAATAGCTTTTAGTGGTGTTCCCCTTTCATTCCAGAATACCAGCGACACATTTGGTACAGTAGAGTCTGAGAGATTCAACTGTAATTTTTCTCCGGGTTGTAGGGGAATGGGATTAGTGCTGTGCAGTTTCTCTAGTTTGACTACGCTAGAGGTATAATTGACGACTTCCAGTTTAATGTGTTGAGCAAGGGTAAACTGAATTGGGTGCTGACCACATTGAGAAGCACATGTTCTAGGGAATGTAACCTTGGGGTTCCGGGTTAATGCTACGATGAAGGTTATGACTACGATGGTTGTAGATAAAAACTTAGACATAGAATAAGGACTTACGCAGTTGGGCTGACGATGTGTGAATTTTAATACATCAGCCTAACACCGTAGACAACGGTTTGAGTAGCCTTAAAGAGTTAGGAGTTAGGAGTTAGGAATTAGGAGTTAGGAGTTAGGAGTTACTCCCTTCCCGGTATAAGATTAGTGATGTAATTTCTGCCCCCCTTCCCCCCTTCCCCCCTTTCCCCCTGACTCTTGACTACTTTTGGGTTTCGTGCATATTTCTCACGATTTTTGTCACCAGCTTTCTGTTGGCAAATTTTGCGGAGGTAGCGAGTATCTTATTTTTCACACCAGGGATGACAACAGTTTTGTTTGCCATTAAACCTTGATAGCCAATCTTGGCGACGGTTTCCGAATCCATCAGCCTCCAATCATCAGCTACCTTCGCCTTGGACATCCCAGATGTTTCGTGAAATCCAGATGCTGTTGCGCCTGGACAAAGAACGGTTACAGTGACACCTGTACCTTCTAATTCATTAGCGATCGCTTCTGAAAATGATAACACATAGGCTTTAGTAGCAAAATAAACTGCCATCAGAGGTCCTGGTTGAAAAGCAGCAGTGGAGGCGACGTTTAATATTTTTCCAGAACCCTGGTTGACCATGTCCTTGAGGAATAACTTAGTTAAATGGGTGAGACACACCACATTTAGCTGTAGCATTTGCAATTCAGTACTGAGGTCGGTTTCGTGAAAGAATCCATAGCTACCAAATCCAGCATTATTTACTAGCACATCAATCTTAATAGATGCTTGCTGCAACTTACTAAAAATTTCTTCTGCTGCTCTTGGTATAGATAAATCCTGAGCAATTATTTCAACTGAAATATTATATTGCTGTTGGAATTCATCTGCTATTTCAACTAGTTTTTCTCCCCTTTTATCCACTAAAACGAGATGATAACCATCATCTGCAAAGAATTTAGCAAATTCGTAGCCAATTCCACCAGATGCCCCAGTAATCAGAACATTTTTTTGTTGCTGATATTGATATTTTGTGTTCATATAGCAATCCTGTTTAAGTTCCAAAATAGCAGTGAATATAGAGTATAGCTAAAAACTATAGCAATCCTATTTGATATCTGAAAAGAGGGGACAAGGAAGACTTGGGGGACAAGGAGGACTTGGGAGAAGTGTTTATAAATCATTTAGGATTGCTATACTCAGCAACAATGATTTTTCATCTATCTTAATCTATCTCTACTCATTTGTGTTGCCAAATTGGCAATTATTAAACTCAAATCTATGTCCACTTATCTAGAAAATCAATATATTAAAAATACAACATAGATAATTCATCGGTATAGTTCGTAGTAAGCACTTTAGTGCTTGAAATCGAGCAAGAAACTGATTGAAAGATAACCCCTATATAAAAAAACGAGGTTCTTCTGATTAAATGTGAAGAAACTCGGTTTGTTATCAAAAATACAATTTTAAAAATGTTCTATCGAGATACTGGAACCCAACTAACCACAATTAGTTGTCTTGCTCCAAGCCAACCTACTTACAGGTAATACCTAACAGTGGTAACAACTCGACTTTTCTGAGCCCGTAAAGCTGTCTTCAAAAACACCGCTGTTTGATTGTGTAAAAAACTTTCCCACCAATGATGTGGTACAAAGGCGGGAATAATAATGGTTGTAAAAACAGATGGGTGACGTGCTTCAAAATCACTGATAAAATTGAGAATTGGTTCAATTAAAGCGCGATAGGGAGAGTCGATAATTTCCAAAGGAATATCTGACTCTAGTTTTCGCCATTGTTCTTGGAGTTTTTCTTGGTCTGTATAACCAAGATCTACATGAACTGCAACAATTTCATCGGCAATGGTGCGTGCATAGTCCAAAGCCTCTACTGTTCCTAGGTTAAGTTGCCCTACAATCACCACAGCAGGGTGAGTAACCACTTCTGGTTTAGGTCTAGGAGTATAATCTCTAGGCGGTATTCCCTCAACACTGAGACGTTCTCCTAAGTGGTGATAGTAACGACGAATAGCTAAAAATATGCTCACTATCAAAGGAATTGCCACTGCGACTATCCAAGCTCCTGCTAAGAACTTGGTCTGCAAGATGACAAGCAGAACAACTGCCGTAGTAATAGCTCCCAAGGCATTCATAAAAGCTCTGGCGTGCCAACCTGATGAATGCTCTTTGAACCAGTGGCGTACCATCCCAGCTTGGGAGAGAGTAAAGGAAGTGAACACGCCTACAGCATAGAGAGAAATCAGCCTATCAACACTACCTTTGAAGACAACAATTAGGACAGCACCAAATAGGCTGAGCAACACAATGCCGTTGGAGTAGACTAAACGCTCACCCAACAGTGCTAATTGTCGAGGCAAAAATCCATCGCGAGCTAAAAGGGAGGAAAGCCTGGGAAAATCCGCATAGCTGGTATTGGCTGCTAATAGTAAAATCAACAGCGTGGCAATTTGGATAAAGTTATATGATGGACCATTGCCTAAGATATTGTGACTTAACTGCGAAATGACGGTTTCGTGTTCGTTGGGAACAATATGATAGACATTGGCGAAGTGAGTGATGCCCAAAAACATGGAGCCGAGAATCAAGCCCATGTAGAGCATGGTGAGACGGGCATTTTTCCATTCTGGAGGCTTAAAGGCAGGAACGCCATTGGATATTGCTTCTACTCCTGTGAGCGCTGTGCATCCCTGAGAAAATGCCCTCAAAATCAACAATAGACCAAGTGGTTCTGCTGCTTGGATGACGGGAGGATTGGCATGGATTTGTCCAGTAGCCTGGTTATAGAAACCCACGCCAAGCATGAGAAAAACACTGACAATAAAGGCGTAAGTTGGAATCATAAAAATCCTGCCTGATTCCCTGACACCCCTGAGATTTGCCAGCATGATTAAGATGATAAATATCAAGCAGAGTTCTACTTTGAAATGTTGCAACCGTTGCAACATTGGTATTGAAGTGAGGTTATCTACTCCAGAGGCGATACTGACAGTCACTGTGAGGACATAGTCAATCATCAGCGCTGCTGCTGCTACTAAACCCGGATAGATTCCTAAGTTTTCATGAGCAACAATGTAGGCTCCACCGCCACTGGGATAGGCGCGGATTGTTTGTTGATAGGATAGGGTAATGATTAGTAGCAGCAGAGCGATCGCCAAAGCAATCCATATAGAGTTACCGAGAACAGCGCTCCCAGCTAGCACGAGAACCTTGAGAATCTCCTCTGTAGCGTAAGCAACAGAGGAAAGCGCATCTGAGGAAAGAACCGCCAAGGCAGCGGCGTTGCTCAATCTTTCTTCATGATTAGCGCTTGTTGGTAGTGTGCGACCAAGTAAAAACTGCTTTATGCGAGAATAGAAGGACATACAAAGTCCGCCGGGAAAATATTTGTACTCCTGCTTGGCAGTTAGGTAGGTAGGCGGGAATCAATGGTTCGTAGTTGCGCTTTAGCGCTAAAGCGCAACTACAAACCAAAATCAGTTGTGTTTGTTCTCGCCTATCCACTGAACCACCAAGTCAGGAATATAGCAATTTTGGCAGATTCCCTAACAATTAAGGTTTAATTTTTCAAAGAAAACTCAGTTGAGTATTTGTCGTCCCACCTACCAACAGATGATTTTGTGATTTTTGTTCATCAGTTGCGGGTTCGAGGTAAATTTCCTCATCATCGGCTAGCAACTTGTGCGCAGCTTCCAGCATCGATTCTGCTATATCCTTGAGGTCTTCGCGGTTGTTTAAGTAAGTTTGTAACGCTGCCATAGGGTCGATGCTGTTACTTGCGCTTAATTCGGGAATGCGGGGTCGAGCCAACTGGCTGACCAATTCTGGTTGAATGGTGTAGGTGTGGGCTGCACTCAAAGCATCATGCAATGAGGAACTATCGATGAGATCCAACTGTTCGGAGCGGAGTTTGTAAATGAGTCGGACTACAGCATCTTGAATATCATGCTTGGCGATCGCTTTCATGATTGCCTTCTGTGGGTCTTCTACCTTAGATATATCCACCTCAATGGTTCGGAAACTCCGAGCTGATACTTGACAAAACTCCCATTTTGTGCTACCCTGGGCTAGTTCTATCATCACATAGCCTTTGTCTTCCTTTTCTTCGCTAAAATCCACCCGTTCAATACTTCCTGGATAAATCACTGGAGGGTTGTTAGATTTATTCAGGTTCTGGTGGCGGTGGACGTGTCCTAGCGCTACATAGTCAAAGCAGGGTCGTGTCAGCAAAGAGAGGGGAATTGTAAAGCCTTTACCCACTGCCAAAAAGCGCTCAGCTCCCAAACTAGCATTGTCTGCCATCAAGTGACCCAAAAGAACAGTGGGCACATCAGGGTCAAAGCGACGAATCTCCCCTTCTAACACAACTCGCAAGCGTTCTATTAAAAGTTGGTTGACGGACTCCATTGATAAACCTTCGGTTTCTTGGCGAGTCATCAGCGTAGAATGGGTCAGCCAAGGGAGAGTCAGAACCTGCACACTACCATTGCGAGTTTCGATGCGGTGCGTGGTTAACTTATCCCCGACTACAAATCCTGGTACACCTAAGGTACGGTAAATACATAGACTCGCCCCCCCTTGCCCTTGGGAATGTTGGTCGTGGTTGCCCACTAGCAGCACTGTAGGGATATTGGCATCTACCAGACGGCGGAATTGACTTGCAAAAGCTTCCTGTACATAGGGTGCCGGTGTCGCGTCAGGAAAGGCATCGCCTCCAAAGAGCACCAGATCCACAGGGTCTGCCAGAGCGCGGTCAATACATCGAGATAAAGTCTTGACAAAATCCTCCAAACGTGTATTCAATCCAGTTTCAGCATTGATTCTTCCATGGCAGAAGCCGCTTCCCATGTGAATATCAGAAAGATGGAGGATTTTAATCATAAGGAGTTAGGAGTTAGGAGTTAGGAGTTAGGAGTTATAGCGGTTTGCTAGTCAGTAGTTCTGTGGTAGGGGCGCAAGGCATTGCGCCCCTACAATTAGGTCTGCCTCACCCAGTTGAAATCCGCTATAAAATTCAAATCTGCCATTTAGTAACATTATCCCACTTCTGGCTCTTGACTTCTGGCTTCTGGCTCCTGACTCCTTTATATATGAATTCCACATTCGGTTTTACCAGTTCCGCGCCAGCGTCCAGCACGTTCGTCTTCGCCTTCGCCTACTTGGGTGGTAATGGGTTCATCGCCAATACTAGGATAACCTTGGTCATGGAGAGGGTTGTAGATCATGCCGTATTCAGCCACATAAGCCCAACTGTCTTTGCGTGTCCAGTTGGCTAAGGGATTTATTTTCAGCCGCCCCAAGTTATCTAATTCAAATATCGGCATATTAGCACGGGTTACCGCTTGGTCGCGGCGGCGTCCAGTCAACCACCCAATGGTGTTGAGTTCGTCTAGACCACGTTGCAAGGGTTCAATTTTGGTAATTTGGTGGAATTTGGTAATATCTGTGTTCCAAAGGGCTACACCGTGTTTAGCAACGAAGGTTTCACGGCTATCTACATCTGGAGTTTTGTAAATTTTTAGATCCAGGTTGTAAATTTCTTTGGCTTTGGCAACCAGTTCCAGGGTTTCGCGGAAGTGGTACAGTGTGTCAAGAAAAATGACAGGCACTGGATGCTTAAGGTCACGGTAGAGGATATCAGTGATCACCAGGTCATCCACGTTAAAGGCGCTGGTTTGCACGAGTCTACTTGAAATATTTTCTGCCGACCATGCCAATATTTCTCTAGGATGGGCAGATTCAAACTTTTGATTTAACTCGTCCAAGTTCCAAACGGTGGTTTGGGTGGTGAATGGTGCAGCAACTGTCATCATATTTCAGTCAAATCGTTTACTAACTGGAACTATGTTTATTTTACATCATGTAAAGACCCACTATCCGCTCGGAATTCTGTATAAGTTTTGTTCGGCTGTCACAACTACGCCATTGAATTGTTCGTAGTGAGGACTTTAGTCCTCAAGAACATGAGTACTAAAGTCCTCACTACGAACTGTGTAATTGCGGTATTTCCCCAAGCCGACCTTAGTCAATACTGTTAAATTTATTAAGAAAGTTTAAGGGATTTTAATTTTCCCCCAACTTATATTGATATATATACCAATCTTGATATCGTTAATAAAACAGATAAGAATAAGGAATTCTACAAATGAAAGACTCCAAAACTGTAAATACATTGAGTCAATCTATGGCTATGGGTGCTTTAATCATCCTAACCGGCGCTGGCATCATCACCATCATGAGCATGTTCTAAAACAAGGTTTTCACATTTTAGTAAAATAAGTTTACAAAACCCCTCTCAATTATGAGAGGGGTTGAGACTGACGCACCTTCAGGGGAGAAAGGGGGACGCACCAGATATTTTTGAGTTAAGAATAGTTGAGGTGCCAGAAACCCGGTTTCTTTAAGAAACCGGGTTTCTAATTTTTGCTTATCCGAGTAGTATTGATTACGAATTACGAATTCCGCGTAGCTCACATCTTGCACCAGCCTGATCCCACATCAAAAAAAATACTCAGTATTTAATGGTTTTTTGACTGCGCCCGCATCCGCCTGGGACTTGAAGTCCCAGGCTTATAGCATAAGTCCTCTCTTAGAGGACTTTTGGGAGTTCTGGGATAAATGTAAATTTTATGACTCTTTATT